>NZ_JBFTQG010000014.1:0-131408 GCF_056398885.1 Cupriavidus sp. 01T418 | reverse complement strand
ATGCTGGCCTCCGCGCTGGAAATCGCCGGGTGTGGCATTGTCCACACCGTGCGGCTCTGGCAGTCATGCTAACCCGCGTTTGATTCCTCGCGGCGGGCCGGCCCTCTTGCCCTCAGGGGAGTCATACTGACTAGCCAAGCGAGCCGTCAGTCCATGGCCGCGTGCGCGACGGCGTCGTCGTCGGCATGGTGCATGGGCTTGATCAGCAGGATCAGCGGCACCACCAGCAGGGTCGCCAGGAACATGAACTTGAAATCGTTGAGGTAGGCGATCATCGAGGCCTGCTGGTTGATCGACTGGTTGAGCGTGGCCAGATCGTAGCGGGAGCCGTTTGCCAGCAGTGCCTGCATGGCCGGGTTGTAGACGCTCACATTGGCGGCCAGGTCGGCGTGGGCAACCTGCGTGTTGCGCGTCATCAGGGTCTGGATGACGGAGATGCCGATACTGCTGCCGATATTGCGCATCAGGCTGAAGATGGCCGTGCCGTCCGCGCGCAGTTGCGGGGTGAGCGTGGAAAACGTCAGCGCGCTGAGCGGCACGAACACCAGCCCCAGGCCAAAGCCCTGGATGATGCCGGGCCAGACAATATCCGAGACCGACAGCACGACGGTGTACTGCATCATCTGCCACAGCGCGAAGGCGGAAATCAGGAAGCCCGAGAGCAGCAGCACGCGCGCGTCGATACGCTTGAGCAGGCGTCCGGCCAGCAGCATGGAGAGCATGGTGCCGGCACCGCTTGGCGCGGTGACCAGCCCCGTGGTGGCGACGGGATAGCCCATCAGGTTCTGCAGCATCGGTGGCAGTAGCGCGCGGGTGGCGTACATGACCGCGCCGATCACAAAGATAAAGCAGGCGCCGGTGGCGAAGTTGCGGTCCTTCAGCAACTGGTAGCGGAAGAACGACTTTGGCCCGGCGGTGGCGGTGTGCGCGAGGAAGTACAGGAAACTCAACCCGGCCAGGATGGCTTCTATGCGGATCTCCAGCGAGCCGAACCAGTCGAGCTGCTCGCCGCGGTCGAGCATGGCCTGCAGCGCGCCGATCGCCAGGCCTAGCGTGATAAAGCCGAAGGCATCGAACTTCACCGCCCGCTGCGCCGCCTTGCCGGGCAGGAACGTCAACACGCCGAACAGCGCGAATGCGCCAATCGGCACGTTGATGAAGAACACCCATCGCCAGTTGTAGCTGTCGGTCAGCCAGCCGCCCAGCGTCGGTCCGAGGATCGGCCCCACCATCACGCCCATGCCCCAGACTGCCATTGCCTGGCCCTGTTTTTCGCGGGGATTGATGTCAAGCAGGATCGATTGCGACAGCGGTACCAGCGACGCCCCGAAGATGCCTTGCAGCAGCCGGGAGGCGACGATCTGCGCGAGCGTGTCCGAGAGCCCGCAGAACGCGGAGGCGATGGTAAAGCCCGTGATCGAGATCGCCAGCAGACGCTTGACGCTGAGCCGGTCCGAGAGCCATCCGGTCAGCRGCGTGGCGATCGCGGCCGCGACGATGTAGGAGGTCAGCACCCATGTGATCTCGTCCTGCGATGCCGACAGGCTGCCTTGCATGTGCGGCAGCGCCACATTGGCGATGGTGCTGTCGAGCGTCTGGATCAGGGTGGCGGCCATGATCGAGATAGTGACCATGGGCCGGTTGAGCGGCATCGCCACGCGCCCTGCTACCGCTTGGGAAGACATGGATAAGACAGCCTGATGGCCCGGAGGATGATAAGCATGCTTATTATATGGCAACGGCACGGCATGGCAAGCCGGCCTCTGGATGCGGTATCGCATCTGCGGAGGTCGATCTTTGTACAATCACGCCATGGAAACGAAACTGGAAAAGCGCTTTGGCTTCCTTGTCTCGGACGTTGGCCGGCTATGCGGCAAGCGCTTCGACGACCTGGCCAAGTCGTCCCTCGATCTCACCCGGGCGCAATGCCGCGCGCTTGCCTATCTGTCGCACTATGGCGAAGTCAACCAGGTGCGGCTGGCCGACTTGCTTGAAGTCGCGCCGATTTCGGCTGGCCGCCTGCTGGACCGGATGGAAGAGGGGGGCTGGATCGAACGGCTGCCCAACCCGGCGGACCGCCGGGAACGGGTGGTGCGCATGACCCCCAGGGCGGAGAAGGCGCTGGACAAGGCGCGCCGGGTCGGCGACGAGGTTGCCGCGGAAGCGCTGGCGGGGCTCAGCGGGCAGGAGCGGGAGCAGTTGATCGCCTTGCTTCAGCGTGTGCGGGTCAATCTCGGCACGATTGTCGATCGCTGAAGGGCAGGGAAGGCGCAGGGCCGGCTTTCGGGTTTCACGGCCGCTCAAAGCATCCGGTGCACGTCTTCCACCGCTTTATCGAGCTGCAACTTCAGCAGCTTCAGCAGGCAGTACAGGCCGTAGGCTTCTTCGGTTTTTTCACTTTGCAGTTCCGCCAGTTGCAGCACGCTGTCCAGTCCGGCGCCGATACTCTGCAGTTCGGCACAGCTGTTCGCCATGCGCTCGCCCAGTTCGCGATTCAACGCTTCGATCCGGTCGGTCAACTCGGATACGCGAGGCAGGTACTTGGCGTCGGCCGGGCGGCTCAGCTCGAGCATTTCGGCGATGAGATCGCGTTGCGTGCTGAGGGCGAAGAGAGCGTCAGCCGGACTGTCGGCGCCGGCGATCGACTTGAGAGCGTCTCGGGCGAAGGGAGGCAATGCAAGCTCCTGAAAAATGGAGATCCACCTGCTTCAACGCGAGCGTGGCGGGCTCGCAAAAGCATACTGCGTAAGCCGTCGTTCGCCTTTGGGAAATTTCTGTATTTGCACGGCAGCGCGTTCTGCTTTGCACTGGCCAGCCAGCGACGCGGCCTTTTTCGGTGGCCGGCGGCCATCGGGGCGGCGCCAGATGCCGCCCCGGTGCGGGTTGCCGTCGAGGGGAGAGGCTTCAGTCTGGCTTGGCAGCCACCTCATGGTTGGCCATGATTTCAAGCGCCCGCACCAGTCCCGAATGATCCCAGCCCGCGCCGCCATGGCTCGTGCACGTATTGAACAACTCCTGGCAGGTGGCCGTATTCGGCAGCGACAGGCCCAGCTCGCGGGCGTTCGACAGCGCCAGGTTCAAGTCCTTCTGGTGCAGCCCGATGCGAAAACCCGGCTCGAACGTGCGCTTGATCATGCGTTCGCCATGCACCTCCAGTACCTTGGACGAGGCAAAGCCGCCCATCAGCGCCTGGCGCACGCGCGCCGGGTCCGCGCCGGCCTTGGAGGCGAACAGCAGGGCCTCGGCTACCGCTTCGATATTCAGGGCCACGATGATCTGGTTGGCGACCTTGGCGGTTTGTCCCGCGCCATTGTCACCCACCAGCGTGATGTTCTTGCCCATCAGTTCGAATAGCGGCCGCACCGTTTCGAAGGTGGCTTCCGGGCCGCCCACCATGATGGACAGCGTGGCATTGCGCGCCCCGACCTCGCCGCCCGACACCGGCGCGTCCAGGTATTGGCAACCGAGCGCATTGATGCGCTGGGCATAGGCCTTGGTGGCGATGGGCGAGATCGAACTCATGTCGACCACGGTCTTGCCGGCGCTCAGGCCCTCGGCAATGCCGCCCTCGTTGAACAGTGCCGCTTCCACATGGGGCGTGTCCGGCACCATCAGGAAGATCACGTCCGCACGCGCGGCCACTTCCTTGCCGCTGTTGCATGCCACGCCGCCGCCGTCCAGCAAGCTTTGCGGCACGCCGCTGCGGCTGTACAGGCTCACTTCGTGGCCACCGGCGATCAGGTTGGCCGCCATCGGGGTGCCCATGATGCCAAGGCCGATAAATCCAAGCTTCACGATTATTCTCCGTTAGTGCGTTGCACCGGGATTGCGGGCGCCGCGATCCCGGTGATTCGAATTTCAATAGCCCGATGCGTGCCCGGGGGCGGCTCGCCCCGCTTGCCCCGCATGCATCTGCGTCACCACCTGCCTGGCGCCTGCCGCCATCAGCCGGGCGTCGGAACTCACCGTGACAAACTGGAAGCCCTGCTCGATCCGGCGCAACGCCGCTTCCGGCGCGCCGTTGTGGATGCCGGCGACCACGCCGTGGGCCTTGGCGCGCGACAGCACATGCGCGATGGCTTCCGCGACCGGCGGGTCCACGTCGTCGAAAGTGGGCCTGCAACCGAGCGCAAGCGACAGGTCGGATGGGCCGATATAGACCGCATCCAGCCCCTGGACCGAGAGGATGTCATCCAGGTTGTTCAGTCCCTGCATGGTCTCGATCATGGCGAAGGTGACGATGGTCTCGTTGGCGTGTTCCGGATAGTCGGCGCCGCCATAAAGCAAGCCGCGGAACGGTCCGAAGCTGCGCGTGCCCAGCGGCGGGTAGTGGGTGGCGGCGACGAACCGCTCGGCGTCCTCGCGGGTATTGATCATCGGGCAGATGACGCCGTACGCGCCGGCGTCGAGCACCTTCATCAGGATGCCCGGTTCGTTCCATGGCACCCGCGCCACCGGCACGGTGTCCGTGGTGGAAATGGCGGTGAACAGGCTGAGGGCGTCGCGGTAGTCGAGCGCGCCATGCTGCAAGTCCACTGTCAGCGAATCCCAGCCCTGGTGGGCCATGGTTTCCGCGGCGAAGCCGCTGGGGATGGACAGCCAGCCGTTGACGACGGCGTGTCCCGCCGCCCACATTTTCCGAATCCGGTTCTCGCGCATGATGCCTCCTGGCATGGGTTTGTCTGGCGCTAGTCGCTCTGCGCGTTGACTTATAGGTTATCGTACAACTTGGGGCAAGTATAAGCTTTGCACGTGCCACGTCAAGGTGCAGCGGAAAGTATCCGTGAGGATTGGCTGAGTTTCCGTCGTAGGATGTCCTACTAAATAAAGTCGAAGCTAGCGCACTTGCCTGGCCGTTCCAGCGAGTCGTTCCGGCATTTCGTTGCTGCTGAAACGGCTCCGCAGGCGTACAGCCGGCACGCGTACCAAACGGGGTCCGGATCTCCCCGGTAATACGATGAGTGCCCTTGCCGGCTTTGTCTTGGCCTCAGCGCTTGCCGATCCGGAAAGCGATCTCGCCGACCCCTTCCACGCCCGCGGTCACCTCGTCGCCCGGCTGCAGCGCGCCAACGCCAGCCGGCGTGCCCGTGAAAATCAGGTCGCCGGGCGCCAGGGTCACGCTTTGGGAAATATAGGCAATCACGTCTGCCACTGGCCAGATCAATTCGTTGAGGTCGCCTTCCTGGCGGGACTCGCCGTTGACCTTGAGCCACACGCGGCCCCGGGCAGGATGCCCGATGCTGGCGGCGGGCTGTAGCGGGCCGCACGGCCCGGAGGCATCGAAGCTCTTGGACCAGTCCCACGGACGGCTCATCTTCTTGGCGACGTCCTGCAGGTCGCGGCGGGTCAGGTCCACGCCCACGCCGTAGCCCCATACCAGGTCGAGCGCCTGCTCCGGCTTGATGCCGGCGCCACCCTTGCCGATGGCCACCACCAGTTCGATTTCGTGGTGCAGGTTTTCCGTCAGCGGCGGATAGGGCACGGTCCCTTGCGCGGCCACCACCGCATCGGCCGGCTTGGTGAAGAAGAACGGCGGCTCGCGGTCAGGGTCATTGCCCATCTCGCGCGCGTGCGCGGCGTAGTTGCGGCCGACGCAGAACACGCGGCGGATGGGAAAGCGGGCGCTGCTGCCGGCCACGGCGATGCTTGCCTGCTCGGTAGGCTGGATAACGAATTCGGTCATGTCCAGGTAGCTGTGGTCCGTACGTGAGGGGTCGATTACTTTGCAAAAACCTGGTTGATGTCGCCGAAGGCCTTGAACTCAAGGGCATTGCCCGACGGGTCGAGGAAGAACATCGTGGCCTGCTCGCCAACCTGCCCCTTGAAGCGCACATGCGGCTCGATCACGAACCTGGTATCCGCGGCGCGCAGCTTGTCGGCCAGCGCTTCCCACTCTTGCATGGACAGGATCGCGCCGAAGTGCCGCACCGGCACGTCGTCGCCATCCACGGCGTTGGTCGCGTGATGGCCGCATTCTTGCGGCGCGAGGTGGGCAACGAGCTGGTGGCCGTAGAAATTGAAATCGATCCAGGCTTCGGAGCTTCGGCCTTCGGGGCAGCCGAGCAGTTCGCCATAGAAGCGGCGGGCTTCTTCCAGGTCGTTGACGGGAAAAGCCAGGTGAAACAACGGCGTTGCGCTCATGGGAGGACTCTTGTGGGCAGGGTGGCAGGGAGTGCGTATGCGTTGATTGTAGTCAGCAGAAGTCGTAATATGAAACGAATGATTTCTGTGCTCAGCATCAATATTTTCAATATAAAACCGTAATCGAGCCGTGCATCGAACCCTAAATCGAACCATGAGCAGGGCCGGATGATCCGTTATTTCCGCACCTTCCTGGTGGCAGCCGAAACCTCGTCCTTTTCCGCAACCGGCGCGCGCCTGGGGCTCACCCAGTCCGCCGTGAGCACCCAGATCCGCCGGCTGGAGGAAGACCTGGGATGCACGCTGTTCGACCGCTCAGGCAAGTCGGTCGCGCTGAGCGAGGACGGCCGCAAGCTGCTGCCGGATGCCATGCGCCTGGTGGCGCTTTATGAAACGATGAAGGGCCGCGCGCATTCGGTCTCCGACACCACGCCGATCGAACTTGGCGCCGTCTCGACCGTGCAGGCCACGCTGTTGCCCAAGGCCATGAAGCGCTTGCGCGCCGGCTTTCCCAAGGCGCACGTCAATATCGTCCCTGGCATGTCCACCCAGTTGCTCACCCAGGTGGACGCCCGCGAACTCGACGTGGCCGTGCTGATCAAGCCCCGGCTTGGCATTCCCCAGGAACTCAAATGGGTGCCGCTGATGCGGGAGCGCTTTGTCGGCATCGCACCCTCGGGCTCCCCGCGCGACCTGAAGGCGGCGTTGGCTTCGCTGCCGTTTATCCGCTACAACCGGCATTCCATGGGCGGCCAGCAGGTGGACCGCTATCTCCGGCGGCACCGGCTGTGGGTGGACGAGGGCATGGAGCTGGACGAGCCGGCGGTGATCCTGCAGATGGTCGGCGAGGGGCTGGGCTGCGCAATCATTCCGGCTGAGCTGGTCCCGCTCAAGTCAGCGCGCAACGTGGTGGAGATACCGCTGCCGGGCGAGCCGGTCTTCCGCGAGATCGGTGTGCTGGTCCGGCAGTCGGCGCTCAAGCGGCCATCCATGGCGGCCCTGATCGATGCGCTCGTTGCCGAGGCCGCGCACTGGCGGGAGCCGGCGTGAACGGCGCGCGCTGCAAAAAAAACACCCCGGGCGGCGGGTGCGCACACGGGGTGACGAGGACGAAACGAAGCGCTCGAGCGGGCGCCGCCTGCCATTAAATCGCAAAGTCGAAGGCCGGAAAATCAGTGCCGATGACGTTTGCGAGGTGTAGCTGAATATTAAGCAGCGGGGCAGGGGATCAAATCGCGGAGCAGCAGCGCCATTGCGGTCTAATCCCGGCTTTTGGCGCCGCGTTGGTGCCCGTGGCCGGGCAGTGGCGCGGCATGTCGCCGGAGAAACCGCCGCGCGCGTCACATGCGGGGAGCGGGCGCTAGTCCCGGAGAAAGCGTGCCGGGACGGCGTCCTTGACCGGGAACAGGTGGAAATACGGGCGGGCTTCGGCAATGGCACGCTGCACGGATGGGCGACCCCACAATTGCTCCGCATAGGCGGCGAGGCGCGGATGCGTTTGCGCGAACGGCGCCACCAGGGCCGCATAGAACAAGGCGGGCTCTGCCGAGCAGTCGGCCAGCGTGAAATGCTCGCCCGCCATCCAGGTCCTGTCCACCATGCGCTGCTCGATCATGTCATAGGCGGTGTGCAGCGCGGCCCGCGCGTCCGCGACACCGCGCGGATCGCGCTCGCCGTCGGCCCGCAGGCGGTCGCCCACGATCTTCTGCATCGGCAGATGCACATGGAGGTCAAGGATGCGGTCCCACAGCCGCACCTCGCGGCGCTCGTCGTCCGCGGCGGGCAGCAGCGCCCGCGCGCCCGGGTAATGCCGGTCGAGATACTCGATGATGATCGTGGATTCCGGGATCGTCAGGCCGCGGTCGCCATCGTGCAGGACCGGCATCTTGCCGATAGGCCAGAGCGCCAGGAAGGCGGCGCGCGATTCCTGTTCGCCAAGGTTCACCAGATGGGTGGAAAACGGCGTCCCGTTCTCGTAGAGCGCGATCAGGACCTTGTGGCAAAACGAAGACAGCGGGTGGGCATGGAGCGTCAGAGCCATGAGAGTTGCCTCCTTGTCGTTCTGGCCGCGGGGCGGGACGATCGTGATCCGGATCGCACGTGTCCCCGGTGATAAGCCGTGGCAGCCATATGTTAAACCGTTCGCCTTGGATCATGGGCCGCCAACCGCGCATGGCGAATCAAAACGCGTATGCTTCACCGGTCGCCAACTTTCCCGCATCCCCATGTCGAAAGTCTGCAAAGCTGCCATCCCGCTTGGCGCGGCATCCATGCTGGCGCTCACGCTAAGCGGCTGCGTGTCCCGTTACCACGTCGAGACCGGCGCGCCCGCCGCCCGTGTGCGGCTGGTGACCAACACGGACGACAACACCACCTTCAGCGTGGTGGATGCCGGCAAATGTCCCAAGCCGCCCAAGCCTGCCTTGCTGGCCGCGACGGGAAACCAGATCACGGCGATCGGCAAGGAAACCAGCCTTGGGATGCTGGGGGCGTCGCCCGAGCCCCCCGGCCGCACGCGCGAGCGGTGGTTGCTGGCTGGCCATCGCCTCTACCTGACCGCCGCGGCGGCGTCGGCCGCCGACGACCAGCCATACCGCTGCGCGGTGGGCATCTCCTTCGTGCCGCTGCCAGGCCGGGAGTATGAGTTCCGCTTCCAGCGCAATGCCGCCGCCAAGAGCTGCGCCGGACAGGTGCTGCGGCTGGTCCGGGCGGAGGCTGACGGCGTCGCGCTGACTTCGGATCCCACGCAACGGGTCTTTCGCGGGTTTGAGCCGGACGCGGTCTGCGCGGCGCTTTGAGGAAGGCCCGCCGGCCGGTCAAGGCCGTGGCATGACCTCGGCCGCGGCCGGCCGCAGTTCGTGCGGCAGCGCGGTGATGGCGGCATGGAAGAAGCGGCGCTCCGCCGGGCGCAGCCGTCAAGCAGGCGCTACCGGCACTATTGGCGTCTCTCTGATACAGTCGCCGCCCCCCATCACAGAAAAAAGCAGATGACACACTTACCCGTTCGCCGCACGCTGCTGCTTGCCGCAGCTTCGGTCCCATTCGCCGGCGCCGCCTGTACTTCGTGGGCAGGAAAAACAGGAGGGAGCAGCGCCGCGCAAGACCGCCTTGCCGCTCTCGAATCCGCCGCGGGAGGGCGCCTTGGCGTTGCTGCGCTGAACAGCGCCAACGGTGCGCGGATCAGCCACCGCGCCAACGAACGCTTCCCGCTTTGCAGCACGTTCAAGGTGCTCGCCGCATCCGCCATCCTGCAACGCAGCGCTGTGCAAAGCGGCCTGCTGCAACGGCGCATTGCCTACACGAAAGACGAACTCGTTGCATATTCGCCGATCACCGGGGAGCACGCCGGCGAAGGCATGACGGTCGCCGAACTCTGTGCGGCCGCCCTCCAGTACAGCGACAACACGGCGGCCAACCTGCTGATGAAGATGCTTGGCGGTCCTTCCGCCGTGACGGCTTTTGCCCGTTCGATCGGGGACGCCGAATTCCGGCTCGACCGCTGGGAGACCGAACTCAACACTGCGATTCCGGGCGATGCGCGGGATACGTCGACGCCCGCGGCGATGGCGGGGAGCCTGCAACGGCTCGCGTTGGGCGATGCGCTGGGCGGGGCGGAACGCGACAGGCTGGTGCATTGGATGCGCGGCAACACGACAGGCGCGGCGCGGATCCGCGCCGGCGTGCCGGCGGATTGGCAGGTAGCGGACAAGACCGGCTCCGGCGACTACGGCACGGCCAACGACGTTGCCGTGGCGTGGCCGCCCGGAAAGCCGCCCCTCGTGCTTGCCATTTATTTCACGCAACGCGGCAAGGACGCCAAGGACGCGGCATATCGCAACGACGTGCTGGCAACGGCAGCGCGGATCGTGGCCGAGGCCGTCGCTTAGGTTGGGGCCGCGAAATCCCGCTTTGTCCTGATCGTGGCGATGCCGCATTATTTTGGTTGACGTGAGTCTGTCCGCGGGACTACATCACAACTAGTGAGAGTGCGGCATTGCGGTTCCCGCCGCAAGGCAATGCGAGTGGAAGAGATGACCTCCAGGGAGAATTACGACGTATTCCAGACCGGCAAGGGCCATCCGGTAAAGATGTGGACCCACGGCGTGCCGGTCGAGGAGAGCGCCCGCGCGCAGCTTGCCAACACCGCCCAGATGCCGTTCATCTTCAGGCACCTGGCCGTGATGCCCGACGTGCACCTGGGCAAGGGCTCCACCATCGGCTCGGTGATTCCGACGCGCGGCGCCATCATCCCGGCGGCGGTGGGCGTGGATATCGGCTGCGGCATGATCGCCGTCAAGACCACGCTGCGCGCCAGCGACCTGCCCGATAACCTGGGCCCCCTGCGCAGCGCCATCGAGAAAGCGGTGCCGCACGGGCGCTCGAACAACCGCAGGGGGCGCGACCAGGGGGCCTGGGGCAATGTGCCGGATACGGTGGATGCCAGCTGGCTCGCGCTGGCCGGCGGTTTCGAGCAGATCACGCGGAAGTACCCGAAGCTGGCGCGCACCAACAACCGCAATCACCTTGGCACGTTGGGTACCGGCAACCACTTTATCGAGGTCTGCCTGGACGAGAGCCAGTCGGTCTGGTTCATGCTGCACTCGGGTTCGCGCGGGGTGGGCAATGCCATCGGCAATACCTTTATCGAGCTGGCACAGGCGGATATGCGCCGCCACTTCATCAACCTGCCTGACCGCGACCTGGCCTATCTGGTGGAAGGCAGCACGCACTATGACGACTACGTGTTCGCGGTGGACTGGGCGCAGCAATACGCGCGGCGCAATCGCGAGCTGATGATGGCCAATGTGCTGCACGCCGCGCGCGCCGTGATCGGCAAGCCCTTCGACTCGGAGATGGAGGCGGTGAACTGTCACCACAACTACGTGCAGAAGGAACGCCACTTCGGCGAGGATGTGCTGGTGACGCGCAAGGGCGCCGTGAGTGCCAAGGCCGGCGAACTCGGCATCATCCCGGGCTCGATGGGCGCGCGCTCCTACATCGTGCGCGGCAAGGGCAATGCGCAATCGTTCTGCTCCTGCAGCCACGGCGCGGGCCGCACCATGAGCCGTTCCGAGGCCAAGCGCAGGTTTTCGGTGGACGACCAGCGGCGCGCCACGCAAGGCGTGGAATGCCGCAAGGACGCCGAGGTCATCGACGAGATCCCGATGGCGTACAAGGACATCGACGCGGTGATGGCGGCGCAGTCCGACCTGGTCGAGATCGTCCACACGCTCAAGCAGGTGGTTTGCGTGAAGGGCTGAAGGGGGCTGAAGGTGGCTGAAGGTGGCCAACGGCCTCACCGCCCAAACTGCCCCAACACCATCCCCACCGTACTCAACCCGCCCTCGATCAGCCGCGCCATATAGGTGCTCATCTGCGGCATGATCAGCGTCATCATCAAGATGCCGCCGCCCAGCGTGACCGGAAAACCGACCGCGAAGATCGACAACTGCGGCGAGGCGCGGTTAAGGATGCCCATGGCGAGGTTGAGCGTGAGCAGCGCGGCGATCAGCGGCAGCGCCAGCAGCAGCCCGGACGAGAACACCGTGGCGCCGGCGGCGGCCACGGCTGCCCAGCCCGCGCCGGAGAGCGGCTGGGCGGAGATCGGCAGGGTGGCGAAGCTGTCGGCGAGCGTGGCCAGCAGCATCAGGTGCCCGTCCAGCGCCATGAACATCAGCATCGCCACCACGTTGAGAAAGCGCCCAAGCACCATGGTCTGGCCGCCGGAAGAGCGGTCGTAGAACGAGGCGAACGACAGGCCCATCTGCAGGCCGATGGTTTCGCCGGCGAACTGCACGGCGGAGAACACCAGCTTCATGCTGAAGCCCACCGCCAGCCCGATGCCTATCTCGTTGAGGATGATCAGGAAACCCTCGAACGAATACACCGGCGCCAGCGGCAGCTTGTCGATGGTGGGCGAGACGATCACCGCGATCAGCGCCGCCAGCGCGACCTTGACCCGCCGCGGGATGGCCGATTCCCCGAACAGCGGCGCGGTGCCGATCAGCGCCAGCAGCCGGAACATGGGCCAGAGAAAGGCGGCGATCCAGGCGTAGAGCTGGGCGGAGGTGACGGAAAGCACGGCGGCGGGATGCGGCGTTGGCGGAAACGTGGCCCGGCGGGGGAGCCGGAATCAGTGCACCAGGGCGGGAATGCCCTGGAACACTTCGCGCATGTAGTCGACGAAGGTGTTGATCATCCACGGGCCGGCCAGCACCATGGTGGCGAACAGCGCCAGCAGCTTCGGGATGAAGGTCAGCGTCATTTCATTGATCTGCGTGGCGGCCTGGAACAGGCTCACCACCAGGCCGGCGGCGAGCGCCACCAGCAGCAGCGGCGCCGACAGCATCAGGGTCATCTTCATCGCCTGGGTGGCGATGCTCATTACGGTTTCCGGCGTCATGGCGAAGGCCTCGGTTGGGGCGGTTGCCCCGTGGTCAGTTCAGGAAGCTTTGCGCCAGCGAGCCCAGCAGCAATTGCCACCCGTCCACCAGCACGAACAGCATCAGCTTGAATGGCAGCGCAATGGTGGCCGGCGGCACCATCATCATGCCCATCGCCATCAGCACGCTGGCTACCACCAGGTCGATGATCAGGAAGGGGATAAAGACGGTAAAGCCGATCTGGAAGGCGGTCTTGAGCTCGCTGGTGACAAAGGCGGGCACCAGGATACGCATCTGCACATCCTCGGGGCCCTGCATCTCGGGCACCTTGGCCATCTGGGCAAACAGCGCCAGGTCCTTCTCGCGGGTTTGCTTGAGCATAAAGGACTTGAGCGGCGCGGCGGCCTTGGCGGCGGCGTCTTCCAGGCTGAGCTTGTTCTCGGACAGCGGCTTGTAGGCGTCGGTGTAGATGCGGTCGAACACCGGCGACATGACGAAGAAGGTCAGGAACAGCGACAGCCCCACCAGGACCTGGTTGGGCGGCGAGCTGGCCGTGCCCAGCGCGTTGCGCAGCAGGCCGAGCACGATGATGATGCGCGTGAAGCCCGTCATCATCAGCATGGCCGCCGGCAGGAAGGACAGCGAGGTCAGCAGCACCAGCGTCTGCACCGACAGCGACCAGGTCTGGCTGCCGCCCGGGCCGGCCTTGCTGGTCAGTCCTGGCAGCGCTTGCGCATGGGCCATGGCCGGCAACAGCACCAGCGCAAGGCACGCGCAGCCCAGCAAGGCCGCCAGCGCAAGCCTGGCGGGCTGGCTGAGGGTTTCGCGGAAGGACTGGATGTGGTGATGCAGGGAGCGCCGGGTGGCGTCAGGCAGGAAATTCATGACTTCAGGTTGTCTTGCATGGCGCGCAGCAACTTTTGTCCAAAGCTGCCGGGCGGACCCGGGACCGCCGCGCTGCCGGAGGATGAGCCCGGCTTGGGCGCGGCTTGCGCGGGCAATGTGTGGAGCGTGCGAATCTCGCCGGCACTGACACCCAGCACCAGGCAGGTGTCGCCGACTTCCACCATGACCAGGCGCTGGCGCGGCCCGAGCATGGTGCTGCCTACCACTTTCATCTGGCCGCCCTGGCCATGCCGGACCAGGCCGGCGCGGCGCGCCAGCCAGGCCAGCAGCAGGATCAGCGCGATGACGGCGAACAGGCCGAGGCCGGCCTGCGCCAGTCCCGACGCGGTGCCCACGCCGACATGACTGCCGGCGCCGACGTTGCTGCCGACCGTGCCGATGCCGGCAGGGCTGGGCCTGCCGGGAGTACCGGGAGTACCGGGAGTACCGGCGGCGGCACTGGCCTGCGCGGCAGCGGGCGCGGCATGCGCCAGGGCCACGCCGGCGGCAAGCGCGGCGGTGGCGGTCCGGCGCGGGCTGGCGTTCATCTGTTGAGCTTCCGGATGCGTTCGGACGGCGTGATGATGTCCGTCAGGCGGATGCCGAACTTGTCGTTTACCACCACTACTTCGCCCTGGGCGATCAGGTAGCCGTTGACCAGCACGTCCATCGGTTCGCCGGCCAGGCCATCAAGTTCCACCACCGAGCCCTGCGCCAGTTGCAACAGTGACTTGATCGGCACCTTGGTGCGGCCGAGTTCTACCGTGAGCTGCACCGGGATATCGAGAATCATCTCGATATCGTTGTGGAAGCCGCTCGGCGTGTCCTTCTGCAGCGGCTGGAAGACCTTGGAGGCGGCCGGTGTTGCTGTTGTGGCTGGCGTGGCGGCAAAAGCCGGGGCAGGCACGGCAGCAGCGGCAACTTCCTCGGCGCTGGTCTGCTCCGCCAGGGCGCTGGCCCAGTCGTCCATCGGGTCGGCCGGCTTGTCGTCTTTGCCGTCAGTCATGGTCGGTTTCCTTGTTGGAATCGATTTCTTTGTGATTGATCATCCGTTCTACCCGCAACGCATACTGGCCATTCATGGTGCCGAAGCCGGCCTGCATCACGGGTACGCCATCGACCTTGCCGAAGACCTGCTCGGGCAACTCGATGGGAAGTACATCGCCAACGCGCAGTGCCAGCACTTCGGCTACGGTGCTTTCCACGCGGGCAAATTCGGCCACCAGCTCGACCTCGGCCGCGCGGATCTGCTGCGACAGCTGGGAGATCCAGCGCTTGTCCACTTCGACCTCGTCCTGCAGCGGGTTCATCAGCAGGTCGCGCACCGGCTCGATCATCGAGTACGGGAAGCAGACGTGAAGCTGGCCGCCGACCGCGCCGAGTTCGATATGGAAGGCCGTCGTCACCACCATCTCGTTGAGCATGGCGATGTTGGCAAACTTGGTGTGCATTTCCGAGCGGACGTATTCCAGCTCGATCGGGTGCACCGCGTTCCAGGCGGTACCGTAGCTGTTGAGCGCAAGGTCCAGCAGGCGCCGGATGATACGCTGCTCGGTCTGGGTAAAGTCGCGCCCTTCCACGCGGGTGTGGAAACGCCCGTCGCCGCCGAACAGGTTGTCGACCACCAGGAACACCAGGTTGGGGTCGAACACGAACAGTGACGTGCCGCGCAGCGGCTTCATGTGCACCAGGTTCAGGTTGGTCGGCACCGGCAGGTTGCGCACGAAGTCGCCGTACTTCTCGATGCGGATCGCGCCCACGGAGATGTCGGCGCCGCGGCGGATAAAGTTGAACAGCGCAGTGCGCAGCTGGCGGGCAAAGCGCTCGTTGATGATTTCGAGCGTGTGCAGCCGGCCGCGCACGATGCGCTCTTGCGTGGCCAGGTTGTACGGGCGCACGCCATCCTCCGAGACCGGCGCGGCGACCTCGGGCATGTCGGTCTCGCCCGACACGCCTTTGAGTAATTCGTCTACCTCGTCCTGCGAGAGGAACTTGTCGTAGGCCATCTAGTGTCCTGCCCCTTGAATGCCGTGATGAATGAAAGCGACCATTTGCCGATCAACCCGCGCGCTGGCGATGGCGCGCACGCTGTGGAACGTGCAAGGCAGACAAGGACGGATTCATATCGGATTTGCTGGTGGGGCAGGGCAAAGCGCTTACTGCACCACGAAGGAAGTGAATAGGACGTCCAGGATCTGCTGCTTGGGCAGGTTGGGCGCGAACGGCTGGCTGATGGCAGTCTTGATTTCCTGGGCCAGCTTGTGCTTGCCTTCCACCGTCGCCAGGTCTGGCGGCTGCTTGGCCGACAGCAGCAGCAAAATGCGGCTGCGGACTTCCGGCAGGTATTCGGTGATGCGCGTCAGGTTCTGCGCGTCCGCCACCTTGAGCGACAAACCGGTATGCAGGAAGCGGTCGCCGTCATCGCTCTTCAGATTGACGGTAAATGCCTCCAGCGGCACAAAAATCGGCGGGGGTACAACCGGGGCGGCAGGCGCGGCCGGTTGGCGGTTGCTCAGGATGTTGCCCAGAAAAAAGCCCCCGGCACCCAGCGCCGCGACGAGCACGACGCCGAGAACCAGCAGCAGTCGCCCGCGCTTGCTCGTGTTGCCGTCAGCCTGGGAAGAAGTGAGCGTATTCGCCATGAGATGCCTGTATCGGAATGCCCTGCCATTCTTGAGGGAATGAGGGGCAAGCAAAGGGCCGAAAAAAAGGGTGAAACCCGCTCAGCTTGGCCCTTTGAGCGGAGCAGGTCTTGTCATCCGAGCGATGCGGATGGTCTTACAGGGGTTAACGAATGGCGGGAACGGAACTTGAGTGGGATGTTTGAGGAAAACCCATGGTGGGGGCCGGACGGCGGGCGGCGCGGGGCTCGGGCGGCCGGTTTGCGGTCCCGCAGCCGAGCCGGCGCGAACGCGCAGGCGCCGCGGGCCGGGGCGCGGGATCTCGCTAATGGGCTGATTGGAAAGCGTTTTTTCATGTCGCTAGGCATTGGCGGTGCCGGACATCCGGCGGATTTCCTCGGCCACGATGCCGATCAGGGCGTCCGCCGCGGTGCTTAGCGGCCGCTGTGGGTGGCTGACGCAGACCAGATGCCGCACGATGCGCGGCGCCATGATCTGGTACATGCGCAGGCGCCCTTCGTCCACGGCCCGCTTTACCACGATACGCGGCAGCACGGTGGCGAAGCGCGTGGCCTCGACGAAGCGGACGATGGTGCCAAGGATGTCGATTTCAAACTTGGGCTGCAGGGTCACGTCTTCCAGCTGGGTGGCCGCGTCCAGTACGCCGCGCAAGCCATGGCGCTTGGTGGGCAGCACCAGTTCGAGCCCGGGCAGCTTGGTCAGCTCCACCGCCGCCGGCAGTTCGGGCCCATGCGCCGCGCTGGTGACCAGCACCATTTCCTCGTCGTGCAGGGGCTGCACAGTGAGCGCCAGCCGCCCGCGCGGCTTGTGCACCACGGCGGCATCGAGCTGGCCGGCGGAGACCAGATCGATCAGCGTGGCGCTGAAGCCATCCGCCACCGACACCTCCACGTTAGGGTAGCGCGTGTTGAAGCGCGCCAGCGATCCCACCAGCACGCTCTCCGTTTCCGAGGCCACCATGCCGATGGAGATGCTGCCGGCCACCTGTTCGTCGCGTTGCATCAGCTGCTGGCGCGCGTTGGCGAGATCGCGCACGATCGGCAGGAGGAGGCGGTACATCATGCGGCCGCCTGCGGTCGGCACCATACCGTGCGGGATGCGATCGAACAGCTTCTGCCCGAATTCCTCCTCCAGCCTGGCAATCTGCATGCTCAGCGCCGGCTGCACGATATTGAGCCGCTTGGCCGCGCGCGTGACCGAGCCGTCCTCGAACAGCGCGATGAAGTACTGGATTTGCCTGAGGTCCATGCGGAGGTCCGATTAGGTATCAAAAAATGCGACGGATACTACAGCCAGTATCATCTCTAGTGGTGTCCAACACCTGGAATCAATGGTTGAAATCAAGGCTAAATCTCTTTATTTCCGTGGAAACTACAGTCAAGTACCTGCCATCTAGCCGTAAGATACGCCAGCGTATGCATCATTATAAATGATGTAGTTGATCAATAAACAATATTAGAACTAATACCGCATTCTCACTAAGCTCCTGTTCAGAGTTGCACGGCCCGGCGGCTTCGCCTACCAGGTCCGGCGCGCGGAATGGAGTCAGGAATGAACAAATGCGATGCTGGCGGCGTGACCGGCACGACACAGGAGACAGCGGCAGCGCGCATTCGCCCTGCACCGCGCGGCATCCTCCTGTGCCGGCCCACGATCCCCGCTAACCGGATGGACCGCCCCTGGCCTGCCACCCGGGAGGGACGGTCATGAGCGACAAGCGCAACCTGCCGCCCGCGGCGGCGGCCATCCACCTCGACACGGCGCCCGCCGCCGCGCCGGAACGCCAGCGCCATGTCGGCCGCCCGATGGAGCGGTTCGAGGACGCTGCGATCCTCACCGGGCGTGGCCGCTATGCCGACGACCTCGGCGTGAAGCCCGGCACCCTGCATGCCGCCATCGTGCGTTCGCCGCATGCCCATGCCGAACTCGGCACCATCGATGCCAGCGCGGCGCTTGCCGCGCCGGGCGTGCACGCGGTGCTGACCGGCGCCGACCTGCCAGCCTGGTCGCGGCCCTTCGTGGTCGGCGTGAAGGCGCCGATGGAACAATGGACCCTGGCCATGGACCGCGTGCGCTATGTTGGCGAACCGGTGGCAGTGGTGATGGCCGAGAGCCGCGCCCTGGCCGAGGACGCGCTCGACCTGGTGCGGGTGAATTACCGCGTGCTGGCACCGGTCGTTTCGATCGAGGCCGCGCTGGCCGACGATGCGCCCATCCTGCATCCTGGCGTGGGCGCCAATGTGGTGAGCGACCGGCACTTCCGCTACGGCGAGCCCGAAGCCGCCTTTGCCACCGCGCCGCACCGGGTTACGCTGACCGCGCACTATCCGCGCAACACCTGCACCCCGATCGAATGCGGCGTGGTGATCGCCGAATGCCTGCCCGGCGATGAAGGCTACGACGTCACCTCCAACTTCATGGGGCCGTTCTCGCTGCATGCGGTGATGGCCATGGCCCTCAAGGTGCCGGCCAACCGGCTGCGCCACAAGGCGCCGCGCGATTCCGGCGGCAGCTTCGGCGTCAAGCAGGCGGTGTTTCCCTATGCCGTGCTGATGTGCCTGGCCTCGCGCAAGGCGGGCGCGCCGGTGAAATGGGTGGAAGACCGGCTCGAACATCTCAGTGCTGCCACCTCCGCCACCGCGCGGTTGTCCACGCTGGAAGCCGCGGTGGAGGCCGACGGCCGCATCAAAGCGCTGTCCTACGACCAGATCGAAGACTGCGGCGGCTACCTGCGCGCGCCGGAGCCCGCCACCTTCTACCGCATGCACGGCTGCCTGACCGGTGCCTACGACATCCCCAGCCTGCTGGTGCGCAATCGCGTGGTGATGACCAACAAGACGCCCACCGGCCTGGTGCGCGGCTTTGGCGGCCCGCAGGTCTACTTCGCGCTGGAACGCCTGGTGCACCGCATCGCGACGGAACTCGGGCTCGATCCGCTCGATGTGTATCGCCGCAACTTCGTCGCCGCCGACGCCTTTCCCTACCGTGCGGCGGCCGGTGCGCTGCTGGACTCCGGCAACTACCAACTGGCGCTGGCGCGCGCGCTGGAGGAGGGCGGCTACGAGGAACTGAAAGGCCGCCGCGACGCCGCGCGCGGCGAGGGCCGGCTGTATGGCATCGGCTTTGCCGCCATCGTCGAGCCCTCGGTGTCGAACATGGGCTATATCACCACGGCCATGCCCGCCGAGGCGCGCAAGAAGGCGGGGCCGAAGAACGGCGCCATCGCCAGCGCCACGGTCAGCGTCGACCTGCTCGGCGGCGTGGTGGTGACCATCGCCTCGACGCCGGCCGGGCAGGGGCATATGACGGTGTGCGCGCAAGTGGTGGCCGATGTGCTTGGCGTGGACCCGGCCGATGTGGTGGTGAACGTCGAGTTCGATACGCACAAGGATGCGTGGTCGGTCGCTGCCGGCAACTACTCGAGCCGCTTCGCCGGCGCCGTGGCCGGCACCGTGCACCTGGCCGCCGAGCGGGTGCGCCACAAGCTGGCGCGTATCGTGGCGCCGCAGTTCGGCTGCACGCCGGCCGACGTGGTATTCGAGGACGGCCGCATTGCCCGCAAAGGCGCGCCCGAAGCCGGCCTGCCGTTCGCGCGCGTGGCCAGCAATGCGCCGCACTGGTCGCCGCAACTGCTGCCGGCGGGCGAGGAGCCGGGCCTGCGCGAGACGGTGTTCTGGTCGCCGCCCAACCTGGAAGCGCCGGACGACCTGGACCGCATCAATACCTCGGCCGCCTACGGTTTCGCCTTCGATATGTGCGGCGTGGAGATCGACCGCGCCACCGGGCGCGTGCGCATCGACCGCTATGTGACCGCGCACGACGCCGGCACGCTGCTCAACCCGGCGTTGGCCGACGGCCAGATCCGCGGCGCCTTCGCCCAGGGGCTGGGCGCGGCGCTGATGGAAGAGTTCCGCTATGGCGCCGACGGCAGCTTCCAGTCCGGCACGCTGGCGGATTACCTGATGCCGACCACCTGCGAGGTGCCCGATGCGGTGATCGTGCACCTGGAAACGCCGAGCCCCTTCACGCCGCTGGGCGCCAAGGGCCTGGGCGAGGGCAACAACATGAGCACGCCGCCCTGCATCGCCAATGCGGTGGCCGACGCGCTCGGCGTGCAGGATATCCGCCTGCCACTGACCCCGGCCAAGGTGATGGCGATGGTTGGCTTCGACGACCCGCCGCCCTCGCGTCCCGAACTGCTCGAAGCCATGCGCCAGGCCGCCGCACCCACGGCCCGCAAGGGCAGCGGCAAGGCGCTTACCGCGCGCGGTTCGGTCGATCTCGACGCCACGCCCGAGGCCATCTTCGCCGTGCTGCTCGACCCGCAGGCGCTGGCCAAGGTGGTGCCCGGCTGCCACGCGCTGGAACGCACCGCCGAGAACCACTACCGCGCCGACGTGACGGTGGGGGTGGGCATGATCAAGGCGCGCTTCGAGGCGGAGATCGCGCTGTCGGACCTCGATCCCCCGCGCCGGCTGCGGCTGGCGGGTGCCGGCATGTCCGCGCTGGGCAGCGCGCGCGGCGCCGGCCTGGTGGAACTGGTCCCGCATGGCAGCGGCACGCGCCTCAGCTACGACTACGAGGCCGAGGTATCCGGCAAGGTCGCAGCCGTGGGCGGACGCATGCTGGAGGGCGCGGCCAAGGTGGTGCTGCGCCAGTTGTTCGAATCGCTCGGCCGCCAGGCCGCCGGCAGGCCGGTACGGCCGCAAGGCTGGCTGGCCCGCCTGCTGGCACGTTTGGGAGTCCGCCGATGAAACCGTCCGCATTCGATTACCTGCGCGCCGAAACCACGCAGCACGCGCTGGAGGCGCTGGCTCGTGGCGGCGAGGGCGCGCGCGTGCTGGCCGGCGGCCAGTCGCTGATGGCGGTGCTCAATATGCGCCTGGCGCAGCCGCAACTGCTTGTCGATATCTCGCGCACCGCTGAGCTGAACACGGTGCGCGTGGAAGACGGGCACCTGGTAGTGGGCGCCGCGGCCACGCAGGGCAGCGTCGAATGGCGCAGCACGCTGGCCGACGAGGTGCCGCTGCTGGCCATGGCCTTCCCGCATATCTCGCACTTCCAGATCCGCAACCGCGGCACTGTGTGCGGCTCGGTCGCCCATGCCGACCCCAGCGCCGAGCTGCCGCTGGTGCTGACCGCGCTGGGCGGCGAAGTGGTGCTGCGCTCCGCGCGACAGCGCCGCGTGTTGCCCGCGGCCAGCTTCTTCCAGGGCATGTTGATGACGGCGCGCGAGCCCGATGAACTGGTGGAGGCAGTGCGCTTTGCACTGCGGCGCCCCGGCGCGCGCTACGGCTTTGCCGAATTCTCCGCGCGCCACGGCGACTTTGCGCTGGTGGCCTGCGCGGCCACCGTCACCGACGACGCCATCGCGCTGGCGGTCGGCGGCGTTGCGGACCGGCCGGTGCTGGAGACCTGGCCGCGGCTGCGAGGCAAGGACTTGGTGGAAGCCATCAACGATTTCAGTTGGAAGCTGGGCGCGCAGGACGACGCCCATGTCAGCGCGCAGTACCGCCGGCACCTGGTGCGGCAACTGGGAATGCGCGTGATCGAGGAGGCAAAATGAGCAAGACCATCAAGGGCAGCCCATTGGGCAAGCCAGCCGGGGTGATGTCGCGCCAGGAGCGGCGCCGCATCACCCTCACCCTGAACGGCCGCGAACGCAGCGGCTGGTGCGAGCCGCGCGAGCTGCTGTCGGACTTCCTGCGCCACCAACTGGGCGCCACCGGCACCCATGTCGGCTGCGAGCACGGCGTCTGCGGCGCCTGCACGGTACACGTCGACGGCGTGGCCGCGCGTTCCTGCCTGATGCTGGCGGTGCAGGCCGAGGACCGGGCCATCGATACCGTCGAAGGCCTGGCGCCGGCCGTAGGCCTGGGCGACCTGCAGGAAGCCTTCCGCCGCCACCACGCGTTGCAGTGCGGCTTTTGCACAGCCGGCATTCTGATGTCGTGCGCGGACTACCTGGAGCGCGTGCCGGCACCCACCGAGGCGCAGGTGCGCGACATGCTCTCCGGCCACCTGTGCCGCTGCACGGGCTACACCCCCATCGTGGCCGCCGTGCTCGACGTGGCCGCGCGCCGTGCCGCTGCCGGCGCGACCAGCGAGGAGGCCTGCGATGCTTGATCTTGGCCGCACCTTCCTGCAGAGCGTCGAGCGCAGCCCGCACGCGCCCGCCATCGTCGATGGCGACCTGATGCTCACCTATGCGCAATGGTACGAGCGCATCCGCCGCGTGGCGGCCGGCCTGCGCGAGTTGGGGCTGGAACCGGGCGATCGCTTGCTGGCCGTCTTGCAGAACCGCTGGGAATTGGGCACGCTGCACTGGGCCTGCCAGTTCGCCAGCATCGTGATGGTGCCGCTGAACTGGCGGGCCAAGCCGGAGGAGCTGGAGTATTGCGTGCGCGATGCCGGTGTCAAGGCGCTGGTGTTCGAGCCGGTCAGCGCCGATGCCGTGCTGGCCAGCCCGGCGGCGCAGGCCGTGCCGTGTATTGCGCTCGATGGCGCGGCCGGCGGCTGGATGTCCTTCGCCTCGCTGCTGGACAGCATTGCGCCGGCCGCGGCGCCGCTGGCCGAAGCGGGCGATGTTTCGCTGATGCTCTACACCTCCGGGACCACGGGCAAGCCCAAGGGCGTGCCGCGCCGGCACCGGCAGGAGCGCGCCGCCGCGCTCGCGCACGTGGCGCAGAACCTGTATCGCTACGGCGAGCGCACCCTTGGGGTGATGCCGCTGTACCACACCATGGGCGTGCGCTCGCTGCTGGCGATGGCGCTGGTGGATGGCTTGTTCGTTTGCATACGGCGCTGGAACGCCGGGCAGGCGCTGCAGGAGATCGCCGCCCACCGTGTGAGCTGCCTGTACCTGGTGCCCACGCTGTACCACGATCTGCTGGCCGATCCGGGTTTCGACACCACGGCGGTGCGCACCGTGACCAAGCTCGGTTTTGCCGGCGCCTCGATGAGCGACGGGCTGCTGCACCGCCTTGCGCTGGCCTTCGAGCCGCACCTGTTCGTGAACCACTACGGCTCGTCGGAGGTGTACACCTTCAGCATCGACCAGCACGCCACCCGCAAGCCCGGCAGCGCGGGCCGCGCCGGCATCAACACGCGGCTGCGCGTGGTGCGTCTGGAGGCAAGGTCGCCCGACGATCTGGCAGCCATCGGTGAGGAAGGCCAGATCATTGCCGACCTGCGCGGCGACGAGGCCTTCGAAGGCTACTGGAACCGCGACGACGCCAACGCCAAGTCCTTGCGCGATGGCTGGTACTTCACCGGCGACACCGGCTACTTCGATGCCGACGGCGACCTCTTCGTCAGCGGCCGGGTCGACGACATGATCATCAGCGGCGGCGAGAACATCTCGCCGGCCGATATCGAATCGGTGCTGTCGCTGCATCCTGCGGTGGACGAGGTAGCGGTGGCTGGCGTGCCCGACGCGCGCTGGGGCCAGAAGGTGGTGGCCTTCGTCAAGCCGCGCGGCAGCGTCGATGCGCAGGCGCTGGACACCTATTGCCGAAGCTCCGACCTCGTCAACTTCAAGCGCCCGCGCGACTACGTCTTCGTGGCGGAGATTCCCAGGTCGCCGGTGGGCAAGATCCTGCGCCGCAAGCTGTCCGCCGGCGAGTACGCGCTGGCCCCGCATTCCGTCAACCCCAAGCCCAACCCCAATCAGGCCGCGCACGCCGCGCCAGCCGACACCATCAAGGAGTAAGACATGACCCAGGTAACCGGACTGATCAATCCCGACCAGCAACGCTTGCAGGAACTCGACGGCTTTTCCGTGCAGATCGATGCCGCGCGCGAGCGCGCGGACATCATCCTGCACCGCCCGCCCTACAACGTCATCTCCATGCCCGCGCGCGACCAGCTGCGCGCGGTGTTCGAGGCGCTGGATGCGCACGAGCGCGTGCGCGTGATCGTGCTGCGCGCGCAGGGCGAGCATTTCTCCAGCGGCGGCGATATCAAGGGCTTCCTGGAGGCGTCGCCCGAGCATGTGTCGCAACTGGCCTGGAACGTGGCGGCGCCGGCGCGCTGCAGCAAGCCGGTGATAGCCGCCAACCGTGGCTATTGCTTCGGCGTGGGTTTCGAGCTGTCGCTGGCCTGCGACTTCCGCATCGCCACCGAGACCACGCAGTACGCGCTGCCCGAGCAGAAGCTCGGGCAGATCCCGGGCTCGGGCGGCTCGGCCCGGCTGCAGAAGATGGTGGGCATCGGCCGCACCAAGGACATCGTGATGCGCTCGCGCCGCATCTCGGGCAAGCAAGCCCATGCGTGGGGCATCGCGGTGGAATGCGTGGCCGACACCGAACTGGAAGCCGCCACCGATGCGCTGGTCGACGAACTGCGCGGCTTCTCGCCGCTGGCGCAGCGCACTGCCAAGAAGCTGCTCAACGACACCGAGGACGCGCCGCTGTCGATCGCCATCGAGCTGGAAGGGCACTGCTATAGCCGCTTGCGCAGCTCGGACGACTTCCGAGAGGGCGTGGAAGCTTTCCACGGCAAGCGCAAGCCCGCGTTCCAGGGCAGCTGATGCCATCGGCGGGCGCGACCCACAGGCAACGAAGCGCGCTGGCCGCGCATCGCGGGGAGGCGCTTGCCTGGCGGCTGGCACCGCTGACGCAGAAGAGATCCGCGGAGATTCACCGAGATCCAACCAAAGGAGACAACCATGGAAGTCGCAGTAGAAAAAATCGCGGCGCTGCCAGCCCCAAGCAACCGCCAGGTCCTTGGCGCCGTGGCCGCGTCGTGCATGGGCTGGGCGCTGGACCTGTTCGACCTGTTCATCCTGCTGTTCGTGGCGCCGGTGATCGGCAAGCTGTTCTTTCCGTCCGAGCACGCCATGCTGTCGCTGGCGGCGGTCTACGCGTCGTTCGCCGTGACGCTGCTGATGCGTCCGATCGGCTCGGCCATATTCGGCTCCTACGCCGACCGTCACGGCCGCAAGGGCGCGATGGTGGTCGCCGTCACCGGGGTGGGCTTGTCCACGGCGGCCTTCGGCCTGTTGCCCACGGTGGCCCATGCCGGGCTGCTGGCGCCGGCCTTGTTTATCCTGCTGAGGCTGGTGCAGGGCGTCTTCGTGGGCGGCGTGGTGGCTTCCACCCATACCATCGGTACGGAGTCGGTGCCGCCCTCATGGCGCGGCGCGGTGTCCGGGCTGGTGGGCGGCGGCGGTGCCGGGCTGGGCGCGCTGCTGGCCTCTGTTATTTATATGGCAATGACCGCGCTCTTCCCCGGCGAGGCCTTCGATGACTGGGGCTGGCGCTGCATGTTCTTTTCCGGCATTGTCAGCTCGGTGCTCGGCCTGCTGATCTTCAATTCGCTGGAAGAGTCTCCGCTGTGGAAGCAGTTGCAGGCCGCCAAGGGCCACGCGGCGCCGGTGGAGAACCCGTTGCGCACCCTGTTCTCCCGTCAGTACCGGGGCGTCCTGCTGGTCAATATCCTGCTGACCGTCGGCGGCGGCAGCGCCTACTACCTGACGTCGGGCTACCTGCCTACCTTCCTCAAGGTGGTGGTGAAGGCGCCAGCCGGCGAGGGTGCGGCCATTCTCATGGCGAGCAGCCTGGGGGTCATCGTCGCATCGGTGCTGGCCGGCCATCTTAGCTCGGTGGTGGGGCGCAAGCGCGCCTTCCTGCTGATCGGCACGCTTAGCCTGGTCGTGCTGCCCGCGCTCTACCTGCTGATGCCGACGGCGCCAAACGTCGCGATGCTTGGTTTCTACTCGGTGATCCTGAGCATGCTGGGCTGCGCCGGGTTCGCGCCCATCCTGATCTTCCTCAACGAGCGCTTTCCCACCAGCATTCGCGCGACCGGCACGGGTCTGTCCTGGAATATCGGCTTTGCCATTGGCGGCACCATGCCTACCTTTGCCTCGCTGGTGGCCAGCTCGCCGGCGGCGCTGCCGCAGGTGCTGGCGGCCTTCCTGGGCCTGGTCACCCTGGTGTACCTGGCAGGGGCGCTGATCGTGCCGGAGACCTTGGGCCGTATGCGCGACGGGGCATCCGCGCAGCCCGGGGCGCGCTGAACCGCCCCGCGCGGCTTAGCCCGGATCCCCACCGCCCACCGGCAGGACCGTGCCGGTGATATAGGAGGCCTCGTCGGAGGCCAGGAACAGGATGGCGCGCACCTGTTCGCCGATGGTGCCGTAGCGGTGCATCAGGCTGGAGGCGATGGTCTGGTCGACGATGCCCTGGTACCAGGCGGCTTCCTGCGGGGTTGGTTCCGCCGTGTTGCGGGGCACCTTGCGCGGCGGCGCCTCGGTGCCGCCGGTGGCGACCGCGTTGACGCGGATGCCGTCCTGCGCGTGCTCGAAGGCGAGGCTGGCGGTCAGCGCATTGACGCCGCCCTTGGCGGCCGCGTAGGGTACGCGGTAGATGCTGCGCGTGGCGATGGACGAGACATTGACGATCGTCCCCTGCCTGCGCCCGATCATGGCGGGCAGCACGGCGCGGCAGCACCACAGCGTGGGAAACAGGGAGCGGCGGATCTCGGCTTCGATCTGCGCTTCCTCGTATTCCTGGTAGGGCTTGGCCCAGATGGTGCCGCCCACGTTGTTGACGAGCACATCGATGCGGCCGTAGGCCTGCAGCGCGGCGCTGGCCATCTGGCAGGCGCCGGCGTAGGTTTCCAGATCGGCCTGTACTGCCAGTGCCTGGCCGCCATTGGCGACGACTTCCGCGGCGACCTCCTGCACCAGTTCCGAGCGGTCGACCAGCACCAGGCGGGCGCCCTCGGCGGCGGCGGCGAGCGCCACGCCGCGGCCGATCCCTTGCGCCGCGCCGGTGACGATGGCGATTTTTTCGCTAAAGCGCGCGTTTGTGTTCATGGCGTGTCTGCGTTCCGTGGCGTGTGATCAGGCAGCGTTGCTGGCCGAGAATTTTTCATAGTGGAAGCTGCCCGGCGTCACCGCGGCGTCCTGCAGCCAGCCACGCACCGCGTCCACCATGGCGACCGGGCCGCACAGGTAGATGTCGACATCCCCGCCGTTGAGCCAGTCCTGCTCCACGTGCTGCGTCACATAGCCCTTGCGGGTTTCGCTGCTGGCGGGCTCGACCACGCAGGTGCGGTACTCGAAGCCGGCAAGCTTGCGCTGTGCCTCGTCGAGCTGTTCCAGGGCCACCAGATCGATGTCATGCGTCACGCCGTATACCAGGCGGATCGGATGCTGGCTGCCGTTCGCGGCCAGCACGTCCAGCATGGACAGGAACGGCGCGATGCCGGTGCCGCCCGCCAGGAACAGCACCGGGCGGGTCACCTCGCGCAGGTAGAAGCTGCCGTAGGGGCCGGCGAAGGAAATCGGCTGGCCGGGCTGCGCCTCCTTGCTCAGGAACTCGCTCATGCGGCCGTTGGGCACGTTGCGCACCACAAACGCAGTGCGCGTGGCGCCGGGGGCCGAGCTGAACGAGTAGGAGCGGGTCAGGCCGGTGCCCGGGATTTCCACGTTGACATACTGCCCCGCCAGGAAGGTCGGCGCGGCGGTCTCGCCGAGGTCGATCGAGAAGGCGATGGTGGAGTCCGACAGCTTGTCCACCGCCGCCAGCTTGCCCTGGAAGCGGGTCACGCCCGTCTTGCACGCGGCCGACGATGCCGGCACCTTGATCACGCAATCCGAGCGCGGGCGCGTCTGGCAGGCCAGCACATAGCCCTTGGCCGCTTCCTCGGGCGTCAGGGCGTCTTCGATATAGCTCGACTCGGGCAGGTCGTACTCGCCGGACTCGCACAGGCCGCGGCAGGTGCCGCAGGCGCCATCGCGGCAGTCCAGCGGGATATTGATCTGCTGGCGATAGGCGGCATCGGACAGGGTCTCGTTGGCGGCGCAGGTGATGAAGCGGGTGACGCCGTCTTCGAACTGCAAGGCGATGTTGTATTCCATGGCGTGTTTCCTCCGGCGCGTCCGCTCAGATGTGATAGATGTCGATGACCTGGTTGATGTAGTCGTTCTTCAGCACGACGTACTTGTCCAGGATCTGCGGGCGCTCGCCGGCAAAGTCGATGACGTAGCGCGACATGCCGAAGTAGCTGTAGTTGGTCTTGTAGCGGTGGCTCAGCGTGTGCCAGTTGAAGCGCACCGTGCAGACGCTGCCTTCCGCGCGCTCCAGTTCCACGTTGCTGATGTGGTGGCTGGTGCGCGTGTCCGGCATGGTGGCGCTGGAACGCTCGGTCTTGATGCGGAACACGCGGTCTTCCAGGCCCTGGCGGCTCGGGTAGTAGATCAGCGAGATCTCGCGCTGCGGATCGGTCACCAGCGTGTCGTCGTCGTCCCAGGACGGCATCCAGAACGCGGCATCCGGGTGATAGCAGGCCAGCCATTCATCCCATTGTTCGTCGTCCAGCAGGCGGCTTTCCCGGTAGAGGAAGGCCTGGATATCGGCAAGGCTGGTGGTGGCGGCGGTGGTGCTCATGCTTCGCTCCCTGCCTTGCTGGTTTCGGCGCCGGTGGCTTTCTTCATGACGTCCAGCCAGTAGCGGTGCTGCACGGTGTACAGGCCTTCGTCCTCGGTCTTGACGCCGCTCATCAGCGGCTTGAGGCCAATCTTCTGCGCGGCTTCGTCGGCGCCTTCCACCCAGTGCGTGGCGCCGCGGCACATATCGTTCCACTCCAGCGCGCTGCCGGCATAGCCTTGCTGGCAGGCACGGAATTCTTCCAGGTCGTCCGGCGTGGCCATGCCGCTGACGTTGAAGAAATCCTCGTACTGGCGGATGCGGCGGGCGCGCGCCTCGTCCGCCTCGCCCTTGGGCGCGATGCAGTAGATGGTGACTTCGGTCTTGTTCACGGACAGCGGGCGCAGCACGCGGATCTGCGAGCCGAACTGGTCCATCAGGTAGACGTTGGGATACAGGCACAGGTTGCGCGAGTTCTGGATCATCCAGTCCGCCGTCTGCGCGCCGCAGCGCTCGGCGAACTCCTCGCGCCGGCTGAAGTTGGGCCGGTCTTCCGGATTGGCCCAGCGCGACCACAGCAGCATATGGCCGTGATCGAAGGCGTAGAAGCCGCCCCCTTGCCGCCCCCAGTTGCCCGCGTCCATGGCCCGGATCTTGTCCTCGCGGAGGTTCTCCTGCTTGCGGTGGTTGGTGGTGGCGGCGTAGTTCCAGTGCACTGCGGAGACGTGGTAGCCGTCGGCGCCGTTCTCCGTTTGCAGTTTCCAGTTGCCTTCGAAGGTATAGGTGGAAGCGCCGCGCAGCACTTCGAGCCCGTCGATGGACTGGTCCACGATCATGTCGATGATCTTGGCGGCTTCGCCCAGGAAATCCTTGAGCGGCGCCACATCCGGGTTCAGGCTGCCGAACAGGAAACCACGATAGTTCTCAAAGCGCGCCACCTTCTTCAGGTCGTGCGAGGCTTCCTTGTTGAAGCAATCGGGGTAGCCGGCGCCTTCCGGGTCCTTGACCTTGAGCAGCTTGCCGCTGTTGTTGAAGGTCCAGCCATGGAAGGGGCAGGTGTAGGTGGCCTTGTTGCCGCGCTTGTGGCGGCACAGCATGGCGCCGCGGTGCGTGCAGGCGTTGATCAGCGCGTTGAGTTCGCCCTGGCGGTTGCGCGCGATCACGATCGGCTGGCGGCCGATGTAGGTGGTGTAGTAGTCGTTGTTGTTGGGGATCTGGCTTTCATGCGCCAGGTAGATCCAGTTGCCCTCGAAGATATGCTTCATCTCGAGTTCGAACAGGGCCTGGTCGGTGAAGGCGCTGCGATGCAGCCGGTAGTCGCCGGTTTCGCGGTTCTCCACCAGGTAGTCGTCCAGTCGCTTCAGGGTCGGGCTGTGGTCCGGGTAAATGGGGATCATGAGGTGTCTCCAGCATCCGTGGCGGATGCGCGGGGCCGTGAGGGGTCCTCAGGCGGCCCTGATGTTGCTTGCGCGGCCGGCGGGTGCGCCGGCCGCGTGGTTCCTGTCGTGGGGACCGCTTACGCGGCGGCGCGCGTGCGCTCGACTTCCGGTGCCGGCGCTGCCGCGCAATCACCGTACAGGCGGAAATCGAAATCGATCGAGGCGAACGGCTTGTTCAGGCCGCGCGCGGCAATTTCCTGCGGCGCATCGATGCGCTCGACCGCCGGCACCAGCCCCTCGCGGCTGGCGAAGGCGAAGTCGTCCCACAGGTACGCATCGCCGTCGATATTGATCTGGGTGGTCAGCTTGCGATGGCCGGGCGCGGACACGAAGAAGTGGATGTGCGCGGGACGGCGGCCATGGCGGCCCAGCAGGTCCAGCAAACGCTGGGTGGTGCCTTGCGGCGGGCAGCCATAGCCCATCGGCACGTTGCTGCGGAACTGGTAGCGGCCCTCGCTATCGGTCACGATGGTGCGGCGCAGGTTGAAGTCCGACTGGGTCTTGTCGAAGAACGAGTAGTTGCCCAGCAGGTTGGCGTGCCAGACCTCCACCGAGGCGCCGGGCAGCGGCTTGCCGTCGACGCCGAACACCGTGCCCTGCATGAACAGCACTTCGCCCTTGCCGTCCTCGCTGCCGTCGTCGAGCCGGGCAACGCCCACGCTGGACGGTGCGCCGGCTACGTACAGCGGGCCCTCGATGGTGCGCGGGGTGCCGCCGATCAGGCCGGCCTTCGCCTCCGCTTCGTCGGCGCGGATATCCAGGAAGCGCTCCAGGCCCAGGCCGGCGGCCAGCAGGCCGAGCTCCTGGCTGGCGCCGGCCTCGGCGAAGTACTCGATGCCTTTCCAGACTTCGCTGGCGCTCAGGTCAAGATCCTCGATGGCCTTGAACAGGTCGGTGGCCAGGCGGACCACCACGCTTTGCGCACGCGCGTCGACATGGCCCTTGGCGGTGTCGACGACGAACGCTTTCACCAGCGCTTCGATTTCCGGGTGAGTCATTTTGTCTGCTCCTTGTCTCTGGTTTTCTGGGTGGGGCCCGTCTTGCAGGGCCTCGCTTGCGCCTCGGCGCAAGGTCATCGGCGGGGCGGTGCGATTCGAATTAGAATGCCAAAAAGGTATAAAAAATCGTTGTCACAGCCTGATGCGAAGAATAGGAGCGCTAAATTTGGCGGTCCAACACTGTTTTAGTATCGGCTGAATACTCAAAAGGTATAGTCGTGGACTTGCGTCACTTACGTTACTTTGTCGCCGTCGCGGAGGAACTCAACTTCACTCGCGCCGCCGAACGGCTGCATATCGCCCAGCCACCGCTAAGCCGTCAGATCCAGCAGCTGGAAGAGGGCCTGGGGGTGCAGCTATTCGAGCGCAACGCGCGGCCGCTCAGGCTGACCGAGGCGGGGCGCTTCTTCCATGCGCACGCCCTGCAACTGCTGGCGCAGGCCGCGGAGCTGGAGTCGATGACCCGGCGGGTGGGGCAGATCGAGCGGAAGATGTCGCTCGGCTTTGTCGGCTCGACGCTGTACGGCATGCTGCCCAAGATCATCCGGCGCTTCCGCACGGCGCACCCCGAGATCGAGCTCAGCCTGCACGAGATGACCACCATGGACCAGATCGCGGCGCTCAAGCAGGGCACCATCGACGTGGGGTTTGGCCGCATACGGCACGAAGACCCCAGCGTGCGCCGGGTCGTGCTGCGCGAGGAGCGGATGATCGTGGCGCTGCCGGTCGGACATCCGCTGTCGCTGGTCAAGCACGTGGTGTCGCTGCACGACCTGCTGGGCGAGACCCTGATCATCTTTCCCAAGGCGCCCCGTCCCAGCTATGCCGACCAGGTGCTGGCGGCGTTCCACGACCGTGCCTTGCAGCCGGGGCGCATCCATGAGGCGCGAGAGCTGCAGATCGCGCTGGGGCTGGTGGCGGCGGGGGAGGGCATTGCCATCGTCCCGAGCAGCGTGCATGGCCTCAAGCGGGACGACATCAGCTACCTGGAACTGGACGATCCCAACCTGGTGTCCCCCATCATCATGAGCACGCGCAGGCTCGACGAGACGGAGGAAATCCGCAGCATGCTCGACACGATCTACCGGCTGTATGAAGAGGAGAAGCTGGTGTACCTGCCCCCGGGCAAGGAGCAGGGCTAGCGCGGAGGAATGGCGGCCTGGAGAGGGTGACCGTTGATTTTATTGGATTTTTCTTTATCCACTCTTATATAAGATATAAGACGTTTGACCTAAAACGCACTTCCCTTTAGAATCGCGGCACAACCGGTTTTTGCAACCCTATTACTCCGCAGGTTCCCATGCTTGAAAACTATCGCGCCCATGTTGCCGAACGCGCCGCGCTTGGCATTCCTCCTCTGCCGCTGACCGCCAGGCAGACCGCGGAGCTGATCGAATTGCTGAAAGCGCCCCCTGCGGGTGAAGAGCAGGTCCTGGTCGACCTGGTCACGCATCGCGTGCCGGCCGGCGTGGACGATGCCGCCAAGGTGAAGGCCTCCTACCTGGCCGCCGTCGCGCTGGGCAAGGAAGTCTGCCCGCTGATCTCGCGCGCCAAGGCAGCCGAGTTGCTGGGCACCATGCTGGGTGGCTACAACATTTCCCCGCTGATCGAACTGCTGGACGATGCCGAGATCGGCACCGTTGCCGCCGAAGCGCTCAAGAAGACGCTGCTGATGTTCGATGCCTTCCATGACGTCAAGGAAAAGGCCGACAAGGGCAACGCCAACGCGAAGTCGGTGCTGCAAAGCTGGGCCGATGCCGAATGGTTCACCAGCCGTCCGGAAGTGCCGGAAAGCCTGACCGTGACCGTGTTCAAGGTCACCGGCGAAACCAATACCGACGATCTGTCGCCCGCCCCGGACGCCACTACCCGCCCGGACATCCCGATGCACGCGCTGGCGATGCTCAAGAACGCGCGCCCGGGCATCACCCCGGAAGAAGACGGCAAGCGCGGCCCGGTCAAGTTCATCGAATCGCTGAAGGACAAGGGCAACCTGGTTGCCTACGTGGGCGACGTGGTCGGTACCGGTTCCTCGCGCAAGTCAGCCACCAACTCGGTGCTGTGGTTCACCGGCGAAGACATCCCCTTCGTGCCGAACAAGCGTTTCGGCGGCGTGTGCCTGGGCAGCAAGATTGCCCCGATCTTCTACAACACCATGGAAGACGCAGGCGCGCTGCCGATCGAGCTGGACGTGTCGCAAATGGAAATGGGCGACGTGGTCGAACTGCGCCCCTATGACGGCAAGGCCCTGAAGAATGGCCAGGTCATCGCCGAATTCACCGTCAAGTCCGACGTGCTGTTCGACGAAGTGCGCGCCGGCGGCCGTATTCCCCTGATCGTTGGCCGTGGCCTGACCGCCAAGGCTCGCGAGTCGCTCGGGCTGGCTCCGTCCACGCTGTTCCGCCTGCCGAACAACCCGGCCGACACCGGCAAGGGCTTCACGCTGGCCCAGAAGATGGTTGGCCGCGCCTGCGGCCTGCCGGAAGGCCAGGGCATCCGCCCGGGCACCTACTGCGAACCGAAGATGACCTCGGTGGGCTCGCAAGACACCACTGGCCCGATGACCCGCGACGAGCTGAAGGACCTGGCTTGCCTGGGCTTCTCGGCCGACCTGGTGATGCAGTCGTTCTGCCACACCGCGGCGTATCCGAAGCCGGTCGACGTCAAGACCCACCACACGCTGCCCAAGTTCATCAGCACCCGTGGCGGCATCTCGCTGCGCCCGGGCGACGGCGTGATCCACTCGTGGCTGAACCGCATGCTGCTGCCCGACACCGTCGGCACCGGCGGCGACTCGCACACCCGCTTCCCGATCGGCATCAGCTTCCCGGCAGGTTCGGGCCTGGTGGCATTCGCCGCCGCCACCGGCGTGATGCCGCTGGACATGCCGGAATCCGTGCTGGTGCGCTTCAAGGGCAAGATGCAGCCCGGCGTGACGCTGCGCGACCTGGTCAATGCCATTCCGCTGTACGCCATCAAGGCGGGCCTCCTGACCGTGGCCAAGCAAGGCAAGAAGAACATCTTCTCTGGCCGCGTGCTGGAAATCGAAGGCCTGCCCGACCTGAAGGTCGAGCAAGCGTTTGAGCTGTCCGACGCTTCCGCGGAGCGTTCGGCCGCCGGTTGCTCGGTGCGCCTGAACAAGGAACCGATCATCGAATACATCAACAGCAACATCACGCTGCTGAAGTGGATGATCGCCGAAGGCTACCAGGACCCGCGCAGCCTGACGCGCCGCATCCAGGCCATGGAAGCCTGGCTGGCCGATCCGAAGCTGCTGGAGCCGGATGCCGACGCCGAGTACGCCGCCGTGATCGAGATCGACCTGGCCGACGTGCATGAGCCCATCCTGGCCTGCCCGAACGACCCGGATGACGTCAAGACCCTGTCGGAAGTGGCTGGCGCCAAGATCGACGAAGTCTTCATCGGTTCGTGCATGACCAACATCGGCCACTTCCGCGCAGCCTCCAAGCTGCTCGAAGGCAAGCGCGATATCCCGGTCAAGCTGTGGGTTGCCCCGCCGACCAAGATGGACGCCAAGCAGCTGACCGAAGAAGGCCACTACGGCGTCTTCGGCACCGCAGGCGCCCGCACCGAAATGCCGGGCTGCTCGCTGTGCATGGGTAACCAGGCGCAAGTGCGTGAAGGCGCGACGGTGATGTCGACCAGCACCCGCAACTTCCCCAACCGTCTCGGCAAGAACACCAATGTGTACCTGGGTTCGGCCGAACTGGCGGCGATCTGCTCGCGCCTGGGCCGCATCCCGACCAAGGAAGAGTACATGTCGGACATGGGCGTGCTGAACGCCAACGGCGACAAGATCTACAAGTACATGAACTTCGACCAGATCGAAGACTTCAAGGACGTGGCGGATACCGTGACGCTGTAAGCGGCACCGGTTTTCGACAGATACGCCTTGGTACTACGCATTACTAGTCGCCAATGACCGTCCCCTGTTTGCCCGGAAACGCGCGCCAGGGGCGGCATTGGCATTAACCAATGCATGGTCCGGTGCGAGCATTTTGCCCATGCCGACCACTGGGGTTGCCCTCCCAATTTTTTTGAGCTTTGTGTTTTAAAGGCATATCAAGCTCAATCCCACCTCTCGCAGGCCGAGTGTCCCTCCAGACACCATTCCGGCCGCCATAACGCCCCAACTCTGGCTACGCTAGTGACCTCGGACATTAAAGTCCTTGCACGACCCGTGGCTCCGGCGTGCCATTGACGGTCCTTCTCCCTACAGCCGAAGGCTGTATCAGGCCGGTCGAGCCACTCACCAGGGGAGTCAGCGCGGCGACATCCGGGCAGTGGTACGCCAATCACGCCAGACGCTCTGGCGTCGACAGACAACTGTCTTCTTCAGTCAATGCATGTTGTTTCCACTTTGAAACGGTCATGCCAAAGTGCTTTCTGAACCAGAAGGCGAAAGCGCTGGCACTTGAGAATCCGAGAAGATCCGCGAGTTCGGCGAGCGAGCGGTCGCTGTCGAGTATCTGGCGGGACGCGAGTTCAGCCCTGATCGACTGAAGCAAGGAGAAGAAACTTACGCCCTCTGCGGAAAGACGGCGATGCAATGTTCTGCGGTCTACCCCAAGGTGCTTTGCCACCTGATCCGACGTACACCTTCCGCTGGGCAACATGGCAACCACGACATGCCGAACGGTGTGCGTCGCGCTTTCAACTGAATCAGAAAGCGCCTGGTCCAGAAATCGACGGACATATGGCGCCATGCGGTAGTCATTGCCAGATATCGGTACAGCCAGATCCCGCGCGGCGCAGACGATGCCGTTGAAACTCGCATTGAACTCGACGGCGACGCCGAACAGTGCCTTGTGACATGAGGCATTGCGCGGTGGACGGTGCTCGAAACAAACGCTTCGGGGACGCCATGTTGGCCCCAATAGCTCTTCGATGGTCCGGTATAGCACGCCCACTGCCAGTTCAATCGACTGCCGCACTGGGAGCCTGCCGGTGTCCAGCATCTTCTCTCGAATCAGCACAGCGTCCTCGTAGTCCTCAATGCTGGTCAACAGCGTGGCATTGATCAGCCGCATGTATCGACACAGGTTCTCCAGCGCTTGCCGCACATTTGGGGCTTCCCGCATCACAACGCTGATCGGCCCCATGTTGGACAGTCGCCGGTTCATGGCGAGTTGCAACCCGAAGTCCTCCACACCTGCCGCCTGGGCGCTGTCCTGAAGTACTCGGCGTACTGCTGCGGTACTGACAGGTGTGTCCGGGTCGAGAAGGCTGCGGGGATTCAGTCCTGCCTTGCGCAACAGGCCGTCCGGATTGAGTCCGTGGTAGCGCGCCAGTTCCGCGTAGCCGGCAAGGCTGGCGCTTCGGACCAGGGGGATGTGCTGCGGCATGGTTGTGTCCCAATTTAGACATTACACGTCCCAAATGATACATCGATACCGACGTTGCAGAGGTATCCTTCGGATGCTGGCCTTGGTTCCATGGGGGGCCAGCCCGCGGTGCAGGACTGCATACCAACATCAGGAGTAGACGCGAGCCGTTGGCAAGCTCGCGTGCTGCACCAGCTCAAACGGAATTCCATCATGACAAGATCCACTGTGCTCATCGTGCCCGGTCTGCGTGACGAGGTTGCGCAGCATTGGCAAACATTGCTGGCGGAGCGGTTGCCCGATGCCCGTACGGTGCCGCCCATGGGGCGGGAAAATCTTGACTGCTCCCGCCGGGTCGCGGCGATCGAGCAGGCGGTGGCAGCCATCGACGGGCCAGTCGTGCTGGTCGCCCACAGTGGCGGCTGCATCATGCTTGCTCACTGGGCCCTGACAACCGCACACGCGGCACGAATCAAGGGCGCGCTTCTGGCATGCCCACCTGACTTTGAACGCCCCATGCCGGAAGGCTACCCGACACTGTCCGCGATACAGGCCAGCGGTTGGCTCCCGGTACCGCGCCAGCGGCTACCGTTTCCAAGCCTGGTCGCGACCAGCCAGGACGATCCGCTGGGCGAGCTGTACAGGGTTCTCGAACTCGCACTAGCCTGGGGCAGCGACACGACGGACCTGGGCAAGGTCGGTCACCTGAACCCGGCATCGGGCTACGGCCCATGGCCGATGGCCGAACAGTTGATTGCGCAGCTCGACGCAGCGCTCTGATCTCCGAGGTGCACTGAGGCTACGTCGCACCGCTGACTGAGCAAAGGGCAGCTCTCAACGCAAGAGCTGCCTGCTTATCCCGCGCTGCAGGACCTTGGCCCGATGCCAAGGTTCCGTGCGCACTGTTCGATGGCGCGGCCGCCGCAATGATTTTGCAGAAACGAGAGGAGACCATATGCACAAGAAAATGAGAGGAGACCATATGCACAAGAATTACAGAATGCAAGGGCGTCGCTGGGTGCTGGCGGCAGCCTTGGGGCTGGCGTGCGGCGTGCCTGCCGCGCATGCGCAGGTGAGTTGGACGAGCAAGCCCCTGCGCCTGGTCGTGGGGGGGCCCGGCGGCGGTACCGCCGATGCGGTGGCGCGCGTGCTGGCCGAAGGGTTGCACCAGAAGCTGGGCAGGCCCGTGATTGTCGAATCGAAGCCGGGTGCGGCTGGAGCCTTGGCAATCAGCGATCTGATCAATAACGGCAAGGATGGCTCGACCTTTCTGGTGATCCAGGGCGGTGCCGTCAGCGAAACGCCGCTGGCCATCAAGGTGCACTACCAGCCGTTCAAGGACCTGAAGCCGCTGGCACAGCTCAGCCGCACAGCACTGGTGCTGGTCGCCAACAATGAATTGCCGGTCAACAACCTGCGGCAGTTGGCCGAGTACGGCAAGGCGCAGAAAGAGGGCGTGCTGTTCGCTTCCTACGCGACGGGTATGCGTGCCCATACATCGGGGATGTTGCTGGGGCAACTGCTAGGCATTTCGATGAGGCATGTGGGCTACAAAGGATCGCCGCCTGGGCTGACCGATCTGATGGGAGGGCATGTGCCCTTGATGATGGATGGCTTGTTGACGTCGCTGCCGCTCATCAAGGCTGGCAAGATCAAGGCGCTGGCCGTGAACTACCCAACGCGTGCATCTGAATTGCCGAATGTGCCCACATTCAAAGAGCTGGGCTATCCGCAACTTGCAGATACTACTGGCTGGATGGGCGTTTGGGCGAATCCCGCTGCGCCAGCCGAAGCCCAGCAAGCGATTCGTGATGCCTCGCTGAAATTCTTCGCGCAGCCGGATACCCAGAAAAAACTGCGTGAAATGGGCATGGAGCCTGGAAGCAATGACACGCCCGAGGAGCTGGCAGCCGGCCTGAAGCAGGCGTACAAGAAACAGGATGAGATCCTGAAGTCCATTAACTATCAGCCTGAATAAACGCCAGGGAACCGCTCTTGTGGACCTCTCCCGGATTGCAGGTCGATTGACATGATGGTCGGCGCGATTCTTATCACGGCAAGCTTTATCAAAATACCACGAAGATTGAGATTTAGTTGTGGCAATGTTTTCTGCTGCCATGACAGCGCTTGCAAGCGAAATCAGTTTATTTAACTTTTAATCGGAGACTAATAATGAACTTTCTTGACGGCCACCTGTATCCCGAAAACCAGCAACCCCTGGTTATTACCGCTGCGCCATATGCGCCGGGTTATTTGCCTTCAGACTTCCCTGAGGACATCCCCGTATCCATGGAAGCACAGATCCAAAAGGCCGTGGATTGTTATAACGCAGGCGCAACCGTGCTGCATCTGCATGTGCGCGAAGCGGATGGCAAGGGCAGCAAGCGCCTGTCCAAGTTCAACGAGTTGATTGCCGGCGTGCGCAAGGCCGTGCCCGAGATGATTATCCAGGTGGGGGGCTCCATCAGTTTTGCCCCCGAAGGCGAAGGCGAAGCCGCCAAATGGCTGAGCGACGACACCCGCCACATGCTGGCCGAACTGGATCCCAAACCAGACCAGGTAACCGTTACCGTCAACACGACCTTGATGAATGTTACCGAGCACGCCGAAGACGCAGACTACGCGGGCCTTTCGCGGGGGGTTCCAGCCTACTACAGCGCATACAAGGAGATGATCGTTCCCTCTGGTCCGGGTTGGGTGGAGGAGCATATTCGCCGTCTTAGCAAGGCAGGTATCCAGAGTGCCTTTCAATGCTACAACATCAACAGCTTCGAGACGGTGGAGCGGCTGATGCGCCGCGGCATCTACAAGGGCCCGCTGGTAATGAATTGGGTAGCACTCAGCGGCGGCTTTGACAAGCCCAGTATCTATAGCCTCGCCAATATCGTTCGCGATGTGCCAGATGGCGCCATGCTGACCGTGGAAAGCAACCAGCGCAACGTGCTGCCGGTGAACATGATGGGTATCGCCATGGGCTTGCATGTGCGCTGCGGCATTGAAGACGGTGTCTGGAACCAGCAGCGCAACGGTAAGGCTAGCAGTGTGTCTCAGATCGAGCAACTGGTGCGTATTTCGCGCGAGTTCGGCCGTCCTATCGCAAGTGCCAAGGAGGCACGTGAGATCTGCAAGATCGGCGTGTTCTATGACACCGTCGAGGAAACGCTGGAAGCGAACGGCTTTGCCCCCAATCGTAAGGGCGGAACCCAGGGGTATCTGCTCAAGACGGCCTGAGGGCTCAACTCAACTCAACTCATCATCCGATTCCCGGCTGCGTCATTGCTACGGGCGGAGCGAGGCAGCATGCTGGTTTTTACCAACGTGCTGCCAGGCATTTGCTGTAAGAGAGCCATGGTGCATTCTTTAGCCTTGAGCAAAAAAAAATGCACTGTGGCATCTCAAACACGGCCTCGATGAGGCGAACGAAATGCGAAAGCGGTCTGCGCGGGCGTCCACGCATGCTCGCGCACCAGACTCTCACTCTCAAAGGAGAATGGCTATGCAGGTCGAACGATTGACTTGTTCCATCGGCGCCGAGGTGTCAGGCGTCAATCTCGGTGATGTATCGCGCGACGCGTCGTTGTTCGCCGAGATCAAGGCGTTGCTGCTCGTGCACAAGGTTCTGTTCCTGCGCGACCAGGACATCACGCGCGCCGAGCACCTTGCATTCGCGCGCCGGTTTGGCCAGCTTGAGGATCATCCGATCGTCGGCAGCGATCCGGAGCATCCGGGCCTCGTGCAGATCTACAAGTCGCCGGACCAGCCGCTCGACCGCCGCGAGAATTCGTGGCACACCGACGCGACGTGGCGCGTGGCGCCACCAATGGGCGCGGTGCTGCGCTGCGTCGAGTGCCCGGACGTTGGCGGCGACACGATGTGGGTGAACATGGCACTCGCGTATGAGCAATTGCCGCAGCACGTGAAGGACGATATCGCTGATCTGCAAGCAAGCCACAGCATCCAGTCGAGCTTCGGCGCTTCGATGCCGATCGAAAAGCGTCTGGCGCTGAAGGCACAGTACCCGGACGCCGAGCATCCGGTGGTGCGCACGCACCCGGAGACGGGCGAGAAGGTGTTGTTCGTCAACAGCTTCACGACGCACTTTGTCAATTTCAAGACGTCCGCGCGCGTGCGCGTCGGGCAGGACGGCAACCCGGGCTCCGGCCAGTTGCTCGCCTATCTGATCAGCCAAGCCTATATCCCCGAATACCAGGTCCGCTTCCGCTGGAAGAAGAACAGCGTCGCGATCTGGGACAACCGCTGCACCCAGCACTACGCAGTAATGGATTATCCACCCTGCGTCCGGAAGATGGACCGGGCGGCGATCATGGGCGACCGGCCGTTCTGAACCCGGGACCTTCGCCGGCACAGCGTCGGCGGACCGCACACACACATCGGCCCCCGTTCATATAGGCCGACGGCGGCGTCCCGCCGTCCCGCCGTCCAAACAGACGACTAATGTGTTCGACAATTGGCCTGAAGGCGGCCTCGTTGATCTCGGTCAGGCGATGGGCCTCCACGGGGGGCCGGGCTCGATTGCATTCGAAGCCCAGGTGCCGACTGGACTGGAGCGTTGCGCCAATTTGGATGTCTTCTTCTCTATGCCAGGTGATCAGGTGGTCGGTGTCGAGAGCAAGTTCACCGAATGGCTAGACGCCAAAGATGTCGGTCCGGGTGAGGCATTCCGTCCTTTCCGCGGTCAAACGATCGTTCTCGCATAGCCAGGCACCAGTGTGTGCTAAAGCACAGTGACCAAGCCCATTTCAGATTACGGTAAACCAACCCCGATATGGGGACCTGAGGAATTCAGCCATGAAACTATTTCGCATTGCTGTCTTGGCGTTCGTGCTCGCAGGATGTGCCACGAACCAAAGCACGCCAAGCAGTGCGCAGGCGTCGCGAACAGAAAGCTGTAAGGTGACGTCAGAGCAGGAGATTGCGGCGTTGTTTGATCGATGGAATCGGTCACTGCAGACAGGTGATCCACACAAGGTGGTGGCCAACTATGCGGAACGGTCAATTCTCCTTCCGACGGTATCCAACAAGCCTCGCTTGACAGTCGCAGAGAAAGAGGACTATTTCCATTATTTCCTACAAGATGGTCCGTCTGGGAAGATAGACTTCCGTAGCGTTGAACTGGGATGCAATTCTGCTGTTGATTCCGGGCTCTACACATTCACCTTCGCACGAACGGGAGCCGTCGTTAAGGCCCGCTTTACCTACACCTATCGCTGGGATGGTGCGCAATGGCTAATTACAAGCCATCACTCGTCGGCCATGCCGGAGAAGATGTAACTGACGCGTAAGCCCCAGTTTCTGAGGGCAGGGCTTGCATCATTGCCGCTAGCTGCTTCGACGTGCCGCCTTCCAGGATGATGCCCTGATTTGCCAACCGCGCAACCAGGTCCGGCGATGCAACGGCCTTTTGCACCTGCGTGTTGAGCCGTTCCACGATCTCTTTCGATGTGCCGGCCGGCGCAAGTAGCGCGAACGCTTAACTGTCCGGGCCTGGCCTTGGCCAGCGCGACCAGTTCCTTGACCGAATTCGCCGGGATCGAAGGGTTCACGACCAGCATATGGGGTACATGGCCTACGTCCTTGTTCATGCAATGCTCCAGTTCAGTAGGTTGTCCGCGTCCACAGTCACCATGCCCCGGGAACCAGCCGGGCCGCGGTTGAGGTTCAGTCAGAGCCAACAGAGCCGCCGGATCACCGGGCTCCACGCGTGCCATCAGCCGCTGGAAGTGTCAGGTCCCAAGGCCTGATCCCTGCCGCTGCCTGCCTTGTCAATCCAGGGCATCGCTCCTCGGCTTGACCGGGTCCCTGGCAGGCGGCTGCGCGTCGTCGCAGGTTGCGTGGCACAGCGTGCAGGAGACAAGCTCGTCCGCGATTTGCTCGGGTGTCAGCGGCCCGCGGGGGCTGTACCAGCCTACTGTGCCGTGCAGGGCGCTGAGGAAGAAGCGGCAAGCCATCGCATCGGCGCGGTGGGTCAGGCCAGCGTCCTTGAGGCGCACAAAGGCGGCCTGCCACAGCGCCTCGAAGCGCTGCCGGAGGGCCAGAATGGCCTCAAGCTGCTCGCCTTCCAGGTAGCGCCATTCGTCTGCCACTAACGGCACCACGCTGCTCTGGGTTTCCAGCAGGCGCCCGAGGTGAGCACGCGCCAGCGCGTGGAAGTAGTCCAGGGCGGTCATTGCCTCTGCGTCGATCGCCTCCAGGTCCGCCAGACAGCCCCGCAAGCCTTCCTCGACACCGGCGAACAGCAAATCCTGCTTGCTGGCGAAATGATAGAAGGGGCTGCCCGCCTGCATATTGGTGGCCCGGGCGATGTCGCGCATGGTGGTGCCGTGGTAGCCCTTCTCCTTGAACAGCACCGCCGCTGCGATGACCAGGTCATTGCGGCGGTTGACGTCGTTGATGTCCTCGCGTTTGGGTCGCGCCATGTGTCCTTCTGCCGGTTCGTGGTTAGGCGCCATTCTAGACGAGGCCCCGCAGGCACCTCGCCCGAACTGCGGCCGCGGGCCGCAGGCGTAGTCGTTGTCTGGTGCGTTTCCAGTATTGTAGATCATTAAAAACCAATCACTTGATTTTTTAATGGCAGACATCTAGACTTTGTCGGACAGCAACCCGGAGCCAGGCGCTGAGCCTGGCCGCGGCGGCAAGCCATTCCGAAGGAGGAGACCAATGACGGACATTTTCCGCGCCGAACGCAGCAGGCATGTGCTCACGCTGACATTCGGCGCAGCCGACACGCGCAATGTGATGAATGAGGCGTGGTTTGCCGCGCTTGAGCAGCAGCTATACGAAGCGCAGCGGGATGCGCAGACCAGGGTGGTGGTGCTGTACGCGCAAGGCGATGCCTTCTGCGCTGGCGGCGATCTGCATGGCTTCCAGGCCGGTCCGCTGCCGGAAGGGTATTTGCGTTCGGCCTTTGCCCGTCTGCTGGCGCGTCTGGACGATTTCGACAAGCCCATCGTTGCCGCCGTGCACGGCAACGCCATCGGCGGCGGCACCACACTGCTGCTGCATTTCGACTTTGTCTTCGCCGCCGAGGGCACGAAGTTCCAATTGCCGTTCACCAGGCTGGGCCTGGTGCCGGAGTTCGGCTCCAGTTACCTGTTGCCGCTGCACGCCGGTATGCGCCTGGCGACCGAGCTGACCCTGCTCGGCCAGCCCTTTGACGCGCTCACCGCACAGCGTGCCGGCATCGTGAACGGCGTCCTGCCAACGGACCAGTGCATGGCCCGCGCCGAGGCAACGGCGGCGGCCCTGGCCGCGCTGCCGCCCGCGGCCATGCGGGCGAGCAAGCGTTTGCTCAAGTCAGGGCATCGCGCTGGCCTGTCCGCTGCCATGGCGGCGGAGGCCAAGGCGCTGGAGACCGGCCTCGCCTCGGCCGAAATGCAGGAGGCGATTGCCGCCTTCTTCGCCCGGCGCCAGCCCGATTTCTCCCGTTTTTCCTGAGTGCCAAGGAGTTCCGCAAGATGTCTGAACCGATTCTGATCGAGCGCAGGGACAGCGTGCTCTGGCTCACGCTCAACCGCCCCGAAACCCACAACGCACTGAACCGCGCGATGACCAGCCAACTGGTCGACGGGTTCCGCAGCGCCGCTGCCGACGACACCATCCGCGCGGTGGTGCTGACCGCGGCCGGAGACCGCACCTTCTGCGCCGGCGCCGACCTGAAAGACCGCGGCACCGACAGCGGGTTCGCCGCGAGCGGGGCGGAGAACCCGCTGGTGCAGGTCTATCGCGCCATGCGCGCCTGCCACAAGCCCATCGTCGGGCGCATCAATGGCGCCGCTCTGGGCGGCGGCCTTGGGCTGGTTTCGGCCTGCGACCTGGCGCTGGCCGCGGATCACGCTCGCTTCGGCATGCCGGAAGTCAGGGTGGGGCTGTTCCCGATGATGATTACCACCTACCTGGTCCGCCAGTTGCCGCGCCGCCGCTATTGGGAGATGGCCTTCCTTGGCGAGCCGCTCAGCGCAGGGGAGGCCGAGCGCTACCACCTGATCAACCGCGCGGTGCCGGCCGCCGAGATGGACCGCCACGTCGCCGATGTCCTCGCGCGGCTCGAAGCCAATTCGCCCAACGCGCTGCGCGTGGGCAAGCAGGCGCTCGACCTGATGCAGGACATGTCGATCGACCAGACCCTCGCCTACGCGGAGTTGGTGATCGAGCGGCTCGCCGGCAGCGACGAGGCGCGCGAAGGCATGGCCGCCTTCGCGGAGAAGCGCAAGCCGCGCTGGGCGACCGGAGGGGAGAGCCGTCATGGCTGAGCGCAAGGTTGCCATCGGCTGTTCCTCCGGCTTCTGGGGCGACAGCGCGCAAGCCGCGGCGCAACTGGTCGGCAGCGGCCGGATCGACTATCTGGTATCGGACTATCTGGCCGAGATCACTATGTCACTGCTCGCACGCGCCAGGGCGAAGAACGCCGAACTGGGCTATCCCCCGGATTTTGTCGAGACCCTGGCGCCGCTGCTGCCCGCCATCGCGGCGCGCGGCATCCGCGTGGTGTCAAACGCCGGCGGCATCAACCCGCGCGCCTGCAGGCAGGCGCTCGCACAGGCGGCGCAAGAGGCCGGCGTGGCGCTGCGCATCGCCGTGGTCGAGGGCGACGACCTGCTGCCGCGCATCGATGAACTCAAGGCCCTCGCGCCCACGGAAATGTTCACGGGGGCGCCGCTCCCCCAGCGCCTCCAGAGCTGCAACGCCTATCTGGGTGCGCGTGCCATCGCCACCGCGCTCGATGCCGGCGCCGATATCGTCCTGACCGGACGTTGCGTGGATTCTGCGGTAACGCTGGGCATCCTGATGCACGAATTCGGCTGGCGCGATACCGACTACGACCTTCTGGCGGCCGGCAGCCTCGCCGGCCATGTCATCGAATGCGGCCCGCAATGCACGGGCGGCCTGTTCACCGACTGGGCCGAGGTGCCGGGCTGGGAAGACATGGGCTATCCCATCGTCGAGTGCTTGGCCGACGGTGCCTTCACGGTGACCAAGCCGGCAGGCACCGGCGGCCTGGTCAGCCCCGCCACCGTGGCGGAGCAGATCGTCTACGAGATCGGCGACCCCGCCGCCTACATCCTGCCTGATGTGGTGTGCGATTTCACGCAGGTGAAGCTGGCGCAGGAGGGCCCCGACCGCGTGCACGTGAGCGGCGCCCGCGGCCGCGCCCCGACGCCGACCTACAAGGTCAGCGCCACCTACGCCGACGGCTGGCGCGTGATCGCCACCATGATGGTGGCAGGGCGCGACGCCGCGGCCAAGGCGCGCCGCATGGGGCAGGCCATTATCGAGCGCACGCGCCAGCTCAACCTGGCGGCCGGGCGCGCGGATTATCGCGAGACGTCGGTCGAGGTGATCGGCGCCGAAGATACCTATGGGGCGAGTGGCCGCTTTGCCGCTTCCGCCCGCGAAGTGGTGCTGAAGATCGGCCTGCGCCACGACGATAAGACCGCGCTGGAGGTCTTCGGCCGCGAGATGACACAGGCCGGCGTAGCCATGGCGCAAGGCACTACCGGGCTGTTCGGCGGACGGCCGTCGCCGTCGCCGGTGGTGAGGCTGTTCTCCTTCCTGCTCGACAAGCGCCGGGTGCCGGTGCAGGTTGAGCTGGGCGGCACCGCGACCGCCGTGGCGGTCGCGGCCGGCCAGCCGCTGGAACGGCGGGAACCGGCTGTGCCGGCCGACGAGCCTGCCCCCGCGGATGCCGTGGAAGTGCCGCTGATCGCCCTCGCCTGGGGGCGCAGCGGCGACAAGGGCAACGACGCCAATATCGGCGTCATCGCGCGCCGCCCGGAGTTCCTGCCAGTGCTGCGCCGCGAACTGACGACGGAACGGGTCGGCGCCTTCTTCGGCCACTACGTTTGCGGCGCCGTGCAACGCTGGGAGCTGCCGGGCTTTCACGCACTGAATTTCCTGCTGGCCGGGGCGCTGGGCGGCGGCGGCATCGCCTCGCTGCGCTACGACCCGCAGGGCAAGAGCTACGCACAGATGCTGATGGACCTGCCGGTCCGCGTGCCGGCCGCCTGGCTCGCGGCGCAAGGGCCGCTCGCGCTGTACGCGGTGGGCGCCAAGTCAACGAACGCAAAGCAGAACGGAGCCTAGCAACCATGCCATACATCAACACGGTGCTGATCGCCAACCGCGGCGAGATTGCGGCGCGCATCATCCGCACTTGCAGGCGCCTGGGCAAGCGCGCGGTGATCGTCTATCACGCGGCGGACCAGGACTCGCTCGCGGTGCGCCTGGCTGACGAGGCCTATCGCATCGACGGGCCGACGCCCGTGGCCGCCTATCTGTCGATCGATAACATGCTCGCCGCCTGCCGCGCCACCGGCGCCGATGCGGTGCATCCCGGCTTTGGCTTCCTGTCCGAGAACGCGGAATTCGCCCGCGCGCTCGACGCCGCAGGCATCCGCTTCATCGGCCCCGGCGCGAACGCCATCGATGCCATGGGCGACAAGATCCGCTCCAAGCGCCTCGCCACGCAGGCCGGGGTCAACACCATTCCCGGCTATGACGGCGAAATCCGCGATGCCGGCCATGCGCTCGACGTGGCAACCACGATCGGCTTTCCGGTCATCCTGAAGGCCAGCGCCGGCGGCGGCGGCAAGGGCATGCGCGTGATCCACGACGCGGACCCGGCAACCTGCCGTGCCGCCTTTGAGCGCACCACCAGCGAGGCGCTGGCCGCGTTCGGCGATGCGCGGGTGTTCCTCGAAAAATACATCGAACGGCCGCGCCATATTGAGATCCAGGTCCTGGGCGACAGCCACGGCAACATCGTTCATCTCGGCGAGCGCGAATGCTCGATCCAGCGTCGCCACCAGAAGGTAATCGAGGAGGCGCCTTCGCCGTTCGTCCACGAACCGCTGCGTCAGGCAATGGGTGCCCAGGCAGTAGCACTGGCCAAGGCGGTCGGTTATGCGTCGGCAGGTACCGTCGAGTTCGTGGTCGATGCCTCTGGCGCGTTCTACTTCCTGGAAATGAACACGCGAATCCAGGTGGAGCATCCCGTCACCGAGATGATCACCGGCCTGGATATCGTCGAGCAGCAGATCCGCATTGCCGAGGGCGAGCCACTGGGCTTCCGCCAGGACGAGGTCCGGCTGAAGGGGCATGCCATCGAGTGCCGCCTGTGCGCCGAGGACGCCGAGCGCGATTTCATGCCGGCCACCGGCAAGCTGCGGGTATTTCGCCCGCCGGAGGCAGACGGCTTCCGTCTGGATGCAGGTGTGCAGGAAGGCGACACCGTGACATCGGCGTTCGATCCCATGCTGGCCAAGCTGATCGTGCGCGGCGCTAACCGTGCCGAGGCGATCGAGCGGATGCGCGCCGTGCTGGAGCAGACAGTGGCCCTCGGCGTCACCACCAACGCCGCCTACCTCGAACGCGTGCTGGCCCATCCGGAGTTCGTGGCCGGCAATACCTGCACCAGCTTCCTGGAGGAGCACAAGGCGGCGCTGCAGGTGCCGGCGCCCACGCCGGAACAGGCTGCCGTGGTCCTTGCCGCGGCATTGCTGACCAACCGCACACTGACCGATGCACGCTTTGCGCCGCCCGCGGTGCATGGCGCCATGCGTACCTGGAGGAACTGATGAAGCTGACAGCGGAACTAGGCGCCGGCGCGCGCCATCAGGTCGCGCTGGTGCGCGATGCCCGTGGCGGCAGGGTCGAAGTCAACGGCGTCGTATTTGACGTAGTGATGGAGAACAATCCGGACGGCGCGCTGGGGCTCACGCTGGACGGCCACACCCATGCCGTCTGGGTCGCCCAGCATGGCGAGACTGCCTATGTGCATGCCTTCGGGCGCGCGTGGACCGTCACGCTGCGCGATCCGGTCCGGGGCGGCGGTGCGGACGCGGACGAGGGCGATATCTGCGTGGCCCCAATGCCGGGCACCGTGATCGAGGTCGCGGTCGCCGTCGGCGATCGCGTGAGCGCGGGGCAAACCATGATCGTGATCGAGAGTATGAAAATGCAACTTAACCTGGAAGCGGCCCGCGATGGCGTGGTCGCGGAAATTCCCTGTGCAAAGGGTGACTTGTTCGACCGGGACGCGTTGCTGGTGCGGCTCGAAGCAGGGAAGGAGTAAGCATGCGCCGCATCGAATCCCGTATCAATACACGTTCCGAGGGCTTCCAGGCCAACCGTGCGCACAACCTGCGCGTGCGCGAGGAATTCCTGGCGATGATGCAGGACGTCCGCCACCACCGGCCGGAGCGCGACATCAAGCGCCTGCGCGACCAGGGCAAGCTGCTGGTGCGCGAGCGCCTGGACTTGCTGCTGGATCCCGGCACCCCGTTCCTGGAGCTCTCACCGCTCGCTGCCAATCATGCCAAGTACGACGCGCACATCAAGGGCGCCGGCGTGGTCTCCGGCATCGGCGTGGTCAACGGCCGCGAAGTCATGGTGCTGGCCAACGACAGCACCATCAAGGGTGGTGCGGTCTATCCGCTCGGCGCAAAAAAATCCATCCGCGCGCTCAAGATCGCACTGGAGAACCGTCTGCCGATCGTGCACCTGGTCGACAGTGCAGGCGCTTACCTGCCCATGCAGATGGACATCTTCCATGAGGGCGGCCATATGTTCTACAGCCAGTGCCGCCTGTCGGCCGCCGGCGTGGAACAGGTCGCCGTGGCCTTGGGTCATTGCACCGCAGGCGGAGCCTACGTCCCCACGCTGTCCGACTACTCGATCATGGTGCGCGGCTCCAGCGGCGTTTTCCTTGGCGGCCCGCCGCTGGTCAAGGCCGCCACCGGCGAAGACATCAGCGCAGCCGAACTGGGCGGCGCGGATGTGCACACGCGCATCTCGGGTACGGCCGACTACGCAGTTGACTCGGAAACCCAAGGCATCGCGCTGGCACGCGAAATCGTGGGCACGCTGCGCCGCGGTACCAAGCAGACGGTGGACAGGCGTGAGCCGGAAGCGCCCTACTACGATCCCGATGAACTCTACGGGATCATTCCCGACGACATCAAGAAGCAGTTCGACATGCGCGAGGTCATCGCGCGCCTGGTCGACGGCAGCTTGTTCCATGAATACAAGCCCGACTACGGCACCACGCTGGTGTGCGGCTACGCCTACCTGTGGGGCTACAAGATCGGCATCCTCGCCAACAATGGCGTGCTGTTCAGCGAGGCGGCGCAGAAGGCCACCAACTTCATGCAACTGTGCGACCGCGACGGCGTGCCGCTGCTGTTCCTGCACAACATCACCGGCTTCATGATCGGGCGCGACTACGAGCATCGCGGCATTACCAAGGACGGCGCCAAGATGATCATGGTCCAGAGCAATGTGCGCGTGCCCAAGTTCAGCGTCCTGTGCCATGCCTCCTTCGGCGCCGGCAACTACGGCATGGCCGGGCGCGGCTACGATCCGCGCTTCCTGTTCGCCTGGCCGCATTCGCAGTGCGCGACCATGGGTGCGGAGCAGGCCGCCAAGACGCTCTCGCAGATCAAGATCGCCGCGCTCGCACGCGAAGGAAAACTGCCCGATCCCGCCGAGATCCAGGCCATCCATGACCAGATCCACCACGACTTCACCCGTAGCAACAGCGTGTACTACCAGACCTCCGAGCTGCGCGACGACGGCGTGCTCGATATGGTCGATACGCGTAATGCGCTTGGGGTTGCGCTGTCAGCCTCGCTCAACGCGCCGTTCGGCGAGCGGCAGCAAGGCATTCTGCGCATCTGAAGTGAATTCACCAGGACAGGAGACACGATGACGACTTCGACTTCACAGTTCGAACTCTCCACCGAGCAGCGAGAAATCTACGAACAGGCCTTCCGCTTTGCCAAGGCGGAGCTGGCGCCGTTGCTGCCACGCATGGACGACGAGGATTGGTATCCCGAGCAACTGATGCCCATGCTCGGCAAGGCCGGCTATCTCGGCATCACTGCGCCACCGGAGTATGGCGGTTCCGGCATGGACCTGTTTTCCGCCGGCATGGTGGCGGAGGCGTTCGGCTACTGGAACGCCAACGCCAGTTTCATCTGGGGGCCGCACGAAAACCTCTGCCTCAACAACATCCTGCGTAACGGCAACGCAGAGCAGAAGCAGCGCTACCTGCCGCGCTTGTGCTCGGGCGAATGGGTGGGGGCGTTGGCGCTGACCGAACCGGGCGCGGGCTCGGACGCGCTTGACGGCATGCGCACCACGGCCCGCCGCGATGGCGACAACTACGTGCTCAACGGCCGCAAGATGTTCATCTCGAACGGCCCGGTGGCCGACGTCATTCTGGTCTACGCCAAGACCGATCCTGCGCTGGGCGCCAAGGGCATCTCGGCCTTTATCGTGGAGAAGGATTTTCCCGGCTTCAGCGTGGCGCAGAAGCTGGTCAAGATGGGCTGGCGCGGCTGCCCCACCGGCGAACTGGTGTTCGACGAATGCCGGGTGCCGGCCCGCAACCTGATCGGCAGCGAGCATCGCGGCGTGGCGGTGGTGATGAGCGGGCTCGATCTCGAGCGGGCCTTCCTGGCCATGCCATGCATCGGCTCGGCGCAGCGCTGCCTGGACCTGTCGCTCGACTATGCCAACACACGGCAGCAGTTCGGCAAGCCGATCGGTTCGTTCCAGATGGTGCAGGCGATGCTGGCCGACATGTACACCGAACTGGAGGCGGCGCGTGCGCTGGCCTATCGCGCGCTGATGGCGTGCAACGTGCTGGAGCAAGGCGGCGGCGGGCGCGGCGACTTGCACAAGCTGTGCGCGGCGTCGATCCTGCGGGTCGGGGAGATGCTGCTCCATGTGACCGACAAGGCAGTGCAGATTCACGGCGGCACCGGCTTCATCTGGGAGACCGAGGTCAACCGCCACTACCGCAACGCCAAGCTCGCCACCATCGGCGGCGGCACCAGCGAGGTCCGCCGCATGATCATCGCTGAAGAATTGCTGCGCGCCGCCCGCTGACCCGCACCCGTAACCAGCCGCTTTCGACAGGACATCGCCATGAACGTATCCTTTGACTTCGCCGGCCGCCACGTCTTCGTGTTCGGCGGCACCACCGGCATCAACCTCGGCATTGCCCATGCCTTCGCCCGGCACGGCGCCTATGTGACCGTGGCCAGCCGCAAGCAGGAAAACGTGGATGCCGCAGTCGCCGCGTTGGCGGCGTACGGCGCCGGGGTGCTCGGCGTAACGGCCGACGTGCGCGACTTCGATGCAGTAGGCCGCGCCTTCGCCGCCGCGCACGCCCGCTTCGGCAAAATCGACGTGCTGGTCTCCGGCGCCGCCGGCAACTTCCTGGCCGAGCTCAACCAGCTCTCGTCCAACGGCTTCAAGGTGGTGGTCGATATCGACCTCAATGGCACCTTCCACGTGATGCGCCAGGCCTTCCCTTACCTGGCCAGTCCCGGCGCCTCGGTCATCAATATCACCGCGCCGCAGGGCGCGATCCCGATCCGCTACCAGGCCCATGTGTGCGCGGCCAAAGCCGGGGTGGACCAGCTCACCCGCGTGCTGGCGATGGAGTGGGGCGCCGCCGGCGTGCGGGTGAATGCCATCTCGCCGGGGCCCATCGCCGACACCGAAGGCATGCGCCGGCTCTCGCCGCAGGGCACGGAGGGCGGGGCGCTGGTGCGGGGGATGGTGCCGTTGGGGCGGCTGGGCACCAGCGAGGACATCGCCAACCTCGCCATGTTCCTCGGCTCGTCCGCGGCGTCGTTCATCTCGGGCGCGATCATCCCGTGCGATGGCGGCGGCGCCATCGACAGCGTCAAGCCGATGATCGAGGCTGCGGCCAGGGAGCAGGCGGCGCGCCCAGCCGGCTGATTCCGCCGGGAGCGGGACACTACAACATCAAAAGGAGACAAGCATGCAAGTACCGCAAGCATCGGCAGTGAGCCGCCGCATCCGACGCGTGGCGCTGGGCGATCTGCTGTATCGCACGGCCGCCAAGTTCGGAGACCGCCCCGCCGTGGTCGATGGCGAGCAACGCCTGAGCTATGCCGAGATGGATGCGCTCAGCTCGCGGTTCGCCCACTACCTGATCGAGGCGCATGGCAGCGGGGTCCAGGTCGCCACCCTGTGCGCCAACTCGGCCGACATGGTGGTTGTCATCAACGGCATCCATAAATCGGCCAATGTCTGGGTACCGGTCAATATCCAGCTCGACCCTGCGCAGATCGCCTACATCCTGCGCCATGCCGAGGTCTCATGCATCATCGCCGATGAGGTCCTATGCCGGCAGCCGCAGATGGCGGCGTTGCTGCAAGAGCTGGGACTGCCCATAGTGGTCACCATGGGCAGCGAGCCGAACCCGACAGGCGCGACGCTGGCAGCGCTGGCAAACGGCTTCCCCATCGTGCTGCCAGAGGTGGACATCGACGGCGACCAGCCCGCGCTGATCATGTACACCAGCGGCACGACCGGCAATCCAAAGGGCGTGGTGCATACGCATGCCTCGGTCTACAGTGCGGTGATCGGCAACCTTTCGACCTTTGCCTTTACTGCACAGGACGTGGTGACGGGAATCCTGCCGCTGTTTCACTGTGGGCAGCACGTGGTGGCTGCGGCGGCCTGTGCTGCCGGCGCCTGCATCGTGATGAGCCGGGGTTTCCAGCCGGGTCTCGTCATCGACAGTGTCATCAAGGAGCGAATCTCCGTGCTGGTGGGCCTGCCGATGATGTATGCGGCAATCCTGTCCGACGCCAAAGCCGCGACGGCGGATTTCTCGTCGCTACGCCTTTGTATCTACGCCATGGCGCCGATGCCGCGTCCGCTGGTGGAAAAAATCGCGTCGGTGATTAGCCCCAACATCATGCTGGTCACGGGGCAGACCGAGATTTACCCGGTCACGATGAGCTTCCGTCCGGTAGAGCATCCCGCGTGCGATGCGAACTATTGGGGGGTCTCCACGGTGGTTTCCGAGACCGCCATCATGAATGACGACGGCAGGGTCCTCGAGCCCGGCGAGGTCGGCGAGATCGTGCACCGTGGCCCGAACGTCATGCTTGGCTACTTCAAGGATCCCGCGGCGACCGAAGCGGTCCAGCAATTCGGTTGGCACCATACGGGCGATCTTGGCATGATCGACGAGGGCGGGCAGTTGCTTTTCCTCGATCGCAAGAAGGACATGATCAAGACCGGTGGCGAGAACGTGGCCAGTATCAAGGTCGAGTCCGCCATTCTGGCGCACCCCGCCGTGGCGGCGGTAGCGGTGGTTGGCTTGCCCCATCCTCACTGGAGCGAGGCCATCTGCGCCTTCGTGGTGCTGAAGCCCGGTGCGGACTGCAGCGAGGCCGAGCTGACCGAATACTGCCGCACCAGCCTCGGAAAGTTCGAGGTGCCGAAGGCGGTCAAGTTCATCGACGCGCTGCCGCATACCGCCACTGGCAAGATCCAGAAGCACATGCTGCGCAAGCAGTATGCGGACTGTTTCGCCGTAGCTGAGTGCTGACTGGCCCGCAGGCGGGCTGGGCATTTTTTAGTCGAGGAGCATCATGATCGGCAGAAAGGATCTGGGCCATCCCGATAGCGCAGCGCTCGTGGAACTGAGGGCGCTGCGCACGGAAATCCGCCGCACCAGCCGGCAGGCAAATCTGCAGGCTGTGTGCGCGGGCTGCTGGGGTAGCGATGCCTACAAGGCAGCGCTGGTAGCAGTGTTCGACGGCTGGATCGTCGGCAGCAGCGGGCAACGGCAGCTAGTGTGCTTCGCCTCGGCGGCCGAGATGGGGCTGCGCCGGGCTCCATTCTTTTACGTATCTATCATCGCCAGGAGGACCGCATGACCACCAACCCGTCTCCCGCCACCATTGGTGCCGCCCTGCGCCAGGCTAGCCAGCAATGGGGCCAGCGTACAGCCTATCTGTGCGAGCAGCAGGCGTACAGTTTCGCCGAGGCCGAGGCCGCTTCCGCACGGCTTGCCTGCGGCCTGCTTGGGCTTGGGCTTAAGCGCGGCGATCGCATTGGCGTGATCGCCTTGAACCAGATCGAGTGGCTGCAGTTGTTCTTCGCCGCGACACGCATCGGGATCGCGGTGGTGGGCCTGAGCGTGCGCTATCGCGACAACGAGATCGAGCACATGGTGAATGACAGCGCGGTCAAGGCTGTCTTCACGGTGCAGGAGTGCGAGGGCTTCGACTTCCTCGCCATACTGGAGCGGCTGGCGCCGCGCATGCCCGGCATGCAGCACGTGGGGCTGATCGACGCACCGCCATCACCCGAAACAGGCGCATTGCGGCTTTCGGCACTGGCTGCTACCGCGCCGGATGGCGCCGCGTTGGCTCGCGCCGAGGCTCAGGTCGAGCCAGCGGACCTGGCTATGGTGATCTACACATCGGGCACCACCGGACGGCCAAAGGGGGCCGGCCTGTCGCATCACAGCATGCTGGCGGCCGCATTGGCCCAGGCACGCCATGTGCGAATGACCGAGGCCGACCATATCCAATTGGCCCTGCCCTTCAACCATGTGGGAGGCATCACCTGCGGGGTGCTGACCTTCTTGCTGAGCGGCGGCGCCTGCGAACTCGTGCCGGCTTTCAAGGCCGACCTGATGCTCGCCATGATGCGCCAGCATCCGCCCACGATTCTCTCGGGCGTGCCAACCATGGCCACGCTGCTGTTGATGCACCCGGATGCAGCCGAGATGGACTTCTCTTCGATCCGGCTGGTGATCGTGGGCGGTGCCACTGCGGATGCCGTGTTGCTCGAGCAACTGCAGGCGCGCATGCCGCAGGCTTCGGTCATGAACTTATACGGCATGTCGGAAACGTCGGGGGCGATTGTCATGACACCCTGGGAAGCCGAGCGGGCGGATCTGATGCAATCGATCGGCCGTATCCTTGATACCGCGGCGATGCGCGTGGTCACGCGCGACGGCGAGAACGCGGTCGCGTGCGAGATTGGCGAGCTCTGGTTTCGCGGGGCCGGTGTCTGCGCGGGCTATGTGGGCGGCGCGGCCGGGGCCGATGGCTTTGACGCGCAAGGATGGCTGCACTCGGGTGACCTGGGCTACGTGGATGAGCGCGGCTTTATCTACCTGAAGGGCCGTAAGAAGGACATGTATATCCAGGGCGGCTTCAACGTCTATCCGGCCGAGATCGAAGGGGTGATCGCGCGGCACCCCGCCGTCATGATGGTTGCCGGCATTGGCGTGCCCGACCCAGTGATGGGGGAGATCGGGCGCTACTACATCGTGCCAAAACCCGGTTGCCAGGTCACGCAGGAGGAAATCCGCGTCTATTGCGCGACCCGCCTGGCCGACTACAAGGTGCCGCGCCAGGTGGTACTGCGGGACACGCTACCGCTGACGCCCGCTGGCAAGATCCACAAGGCGGCATTGCGCGCCGAGAGCGGAGCGAACCTCCCTTCGCTGCCTTCCTAGCCCGCGTGGGTGTCGGCATGGCACCCATAGCTGCCGGCCCTCGGCTGGCGCTTCCCGACCCACTACAGCCACCGGACCGGCGTCTTCGTCGACGACAGCCTTTAAGCTACAACAGTCATTCGCCCGGCCACGTCGGGCGGCGCGGCCTGGCGGGCGACTATCGAGTCCGAGACAAGGGAGCACGGTCAAGGAAGGAGCGGGAGCTCCAGCACATCGTCCGTGGTGTTTTTGTTCGTTCTATCGAAGGCTATATGGGCATTGATCGAGTTAGTTGTTGGGTGCCCATATCCAGCGTGTGTCCCCGCAGAGAAAAATGCCTTTGACGTGTGAGGTACAACCGGGCTCGGCACGTTGTTCGCGCTGGCTGCATCACCGTGATGGGGGACAATGATGGCATCGTATTGCCGGTTGGCCAGATTCACCACGTTCATATTGCCGTCGGTTAGCATCCTGGAATACACATAATCACCGGCAGCAAGGCCGAAAGTACCATTGCAATCAACGATCGCTACCAGGCATTCACCGTTTCGGTCGGAATGACTGGGGTTCGCGCGCAGGACTTCTAGCGAATTTTTGGCGTTCAGGGAGAAGGAATGATTGGAGAGGCCGACCACTTTGCCTTTAATGGCTGGCGCACTGAATGCCAGCGCCGGTTGCCCTGCTGGAAGACAGACCGCGCTCGTCGCACTTAGCAGTCCGCTGTCCCAGTCCAGTAGCCTCCAGTGGTCGGAATCCGGGTGAGAGAGAATGGCCATCACTGTGTTGAGGTTTTGGATCGTAGACCTGAGTTGGTTTACAAAGGGTCGTCCGCCAACGTGCACGCCGCTCCGGTATTCGCCGCGTCGAACGGGCACTCCAGCCCCGGCATCCAGTAAATAGCCGACTCCACCCCCGTGGAGTAAACTGCACATGCCTTGCCCTACGTGGAAGCCGGTCAGATCAACTGTCTGGCCCTATGGGACAGATAAAGTGGCCACCGTACCGACGCTCAACGGCAGTACGGGAGGGCCACTCACCGGATAAATGTCCAGGATTGTTAGATACGTCGGATCCGCGTCTGCAAAGGCAGGGTACGCGTAACTGACAGTGTGGGTCGCACATGGAACGAAACGAATGCTGATCCAGTCTGTCCCACCGCCCGGATCCTCCTCGCTGGTGCCTTGGATTGTCGCCAGCCCGTTATAAATGCTACCGAGCGAGCGAGCGTGATGGTTGAAGTCGTCCCAACCCTGGTCGATGATGTACGTTTGACATCCGCGGGGCGTGTTAAAAAACTGCCCCTTGAAGCTGACGTCCGAAACCGCGATGAAGCGGATGCAGTTTTGCCCGGGGTCATAGTCTTGAATGGCCCACTGGTTATCGATCTGGGCGTAGAGGATATCAAACGGACCTTCGAGCTGAAACATGTCTCGGCCTCCGGGATGATATTGACGGGAGGAAGTCGCTCACGAACCGCAGCAAGTATAGGCCGCCGCCCTGCAGGTATCCAAAGCGAAAAAGTAATGGCTGAGGGTGACGAAACTGGGCTGGGGTCGGGCGAGGTGGCACGTCACAACGCTACTCTGAGGGGGAACCGAGCAGTCCACGCCACCCTGCATCAGCTATTTCAAGCCCTCGGCGAGTCACGCTGTTTCACGCCCTTGGGGGCTTGACCGAAGCAGGTCCGTTACGCCGCAACCTTCCAGGGTCAAGGAAGGAGCGGCTGTTCAAGTATATCGTCGACCGTGTTCCTGTTCGTAACAGCGAAGCGAGCCTCCTGGTGTGCGGAGGCCGGGCTCGTTGCCGGTGATTATGTATGCATCCCGGATGCACATTGACGCACCATCGCAATCGACGATCGACACGAGGCATTCGCCATTTCGGTCGGAACGGCTGGGGTTCGCGCGAAGGACCTCGAGGGGAATTGTTGGCGTTCAGCGTGAACGTGCTATCTGAAAGCCCGACGACTTTGCCTTTGACCGCTGGCGCGCTGAATGCCAACGCCGGGTGTCCTGCGGGAAAATTAGACTGCGCTCGTCTTGATTAGCAGGGCATTAACCCAGTCCAGTAGCCGCCAGTGATCGGACTCGGGATGAGACAGAATTGTGACGAGTTGGTTGAGGCTTTGAATCGCGTGCCTGAGGCGGTTCACAAAGGGACGACCGTCAGCATGTGTGCCACTCCGGTAATCGGGACGTAGGACCACCTCGTTATACAGAAGTCATGAATCCCCCCGCAGCGCCTGAATCGTGAATGCGGCATCCATGGTTCGCTGCATGCCGATCCAGATCGTCTTGGCGCCGGGCTCGCCATCGCTTTTGCGCCCAAGGAACCCGCCCCAGGGACGCCACCAGACGAATCATCTTGTTGAGCGTGACCGGTGTCTTTGGACGAGCCTTCTTGGCGAGCAGGTAGGCGCCCCGAACCGCGTCGGCCTCAAAGAACAGTGAGGCATCCAGCTTGGGGCAGGTTCTGCCCAGCCGCATCAAGCGGGCAATGCGCCATGCCACCACCATGTACAGCACCAAGGCCCGCTCCAACCGATCCATCTGCGATAGCTGCAGCGCTTCGCCCTTGCACCCGGTCTTCAGGACATGGAAGAACATCTCAACCTCCCAACTGGCCCGGTACCAGTCGATGAGTTCAACCACCGCGTCCGCGTCCGCAGCCTCGCGGTTGGGCAGCAGCCGCCATACCACCGGCTTGATGCCGGCGGGCGCGTCGACCTGACGGGCCACCACACAGGTAAGCGCCAGACCGCTGCGCCCCGGCAGCTTTACCCGTTATGCGCGCAACTCTTGTCTGACCTGGCGTGCCTTGCAGCCCGCGTGCCTCGGTAAAATGAAGGTGGTTTCTCCCAGTACCGCGCTGGCGTCAACGCTATCCCACAACTTGCCGGCCACGGCAAGGTTGCGGTTGTGCTGACAGCGGATCAGCCAGTCGGCCGGGTGGCCCAGTGCCTGTGTACGAGCTATCAACGCGGCGATATCCCCCCTCCCGATCCGTCACATAGACGAGCCGTGTCTGCGGCAGTAGCGCGGCGAGCTCGTCAGTGGTTGGATGCACAATAGCGCGCTTTTTCGCGATGTGGTAGGTCTGCTACTGTCCCTTCGTCTGGCGATGGCAACGCCGAGCGAACGCCCATCAAATCCACTGCTGCCAACGTCTGCATCCATCGCTCGCCTTATCTTCGTGGCCGCATGTCGCGCGCAACGACGCGCGCGTTTGGCTCAGGCATCGCCCTGCACCTGTTTGGCGCCTACTTGTCGTATGTGCGCGGACTCGAGATGCCGCTAGCGTTCTCCACCGCAAACCTCCTCCGGGCGCATGTGAAAGCCGACAACGTCCAGCCGATCGCCATCTAAGGCGAGAAGCGCCTCGCCGAATACCCCGAGGTGCCGACTGTGCAGGAGGTGGAATAGGACCCGGCGCTCCAGCCTAGCGGCTGGGTCGGGCTCTTTGCGCCGACGGGCACGCCAGCCCCGGTGATCGCGACGCTGCAAAAGGAAGTCGCTGCTGCCCTGAAGACCCTGACCTCAAGCACTTCGCCGAAGCCGTTGGGGTGGACCTGGTAGGAAATTGGACCGAAGTTTGCCAAGGACATCGAGCGCGCCCGTCAGACCGCCCAGCGTTTCGTCACCGCCTCCGGCGTCAAGCTCGATTGACCGGCGGGTGCGTATCGGCAGAAACCGGACTGCTGAGGCAAGTCGGCCTATTGTTTTGGGACAGCGCCGCTGCGGCCGTCTGGTTGGTAGGCTGCCTGGACGAAGGGAGAGGCATCACTGAGCGTCGCCCTCGGCTCACTTGGCGAATTCGCGCTCGACGCTCACCGTGGCGGATCCGGTATTGTTGCTGACGAAAAGATCGGCACTTCCCGGCCACATGATCACCGCGTCATTGACATACAAGAACAGTTCACCCGTCGTACGCGCCTTGATCTCGGTGGTCAGCACCTTCCGGCTGTCCGGCGTTGGGGCGCATGACAGTGCCCGTTCGGCGGCGGGGCCGGTGATCTTGCCTCGAATACCGCGGCCGTGCGCGGGGTCAGGGAGTTGACAAGCCGGATAAGTATGCGGTTCGAAACCGTCTTCTGGCCCGAGGACATATTCGTCATTGCCGATTTCGTCGATCCGGGCAATCGGGTTGAACCAGTTCGCTGTCCAGGCGCGTTTTAGTGGCGTCGCGGTGAACAGGGCGAAATTGTTTGCCGGAAAACCTCCGACATCCGCGCGCATCGTCCGATCGAACCATGGCTGCCGCGTCGTGATCGTGATGCGATAGTGTCGGCCGGTTACAAGTACCAACCCGGAAGCCCAGCACATCGAGTCGGTCTGGAAAGTCCTGTCACTCAAGCCAATTCTCTCCGTCTTTCGTGCGTCCCCCATCACGCTTCCTTTGCAAAAAAGGCCGGCTGCGTTGAACGCTTCGTACAGGGCTTGATTCACAATGAGCCAACCCGCAACGACGAGTAACAGCGCGAATGTGATCGGTACGACCCGCTTAAAGGCCAGTCTGCTGATGCTACGCAAGTACGCATTTTCCCGTAGCCATCTGGCGACCGCCATCGCGAACGTGCCCTCGATGGGGTCCGTCGCGGTCCCCGATTGCGACGTTGGTCGCCGACCAACCATGCGTATCCCGAGCAGCGCGGTTAGCACTCCCGTTAGTATTGCGAGTTCGGCAAAAAGCATTGTTTCGGATGGACTGTGGATCCGCGACCAAACCATGTAGGCGACCGTGACGATGAGCGCCACGGCGACACCATTACGCCAGCCTTTCTGGCTTTGCTTGTACCATTCGGCGTAAGGTTTCCGAAAACTACGGTGCCAGGCGAGACGCGAGCGATCGTGAATGCGGCCCTTGAGGATATTGCTACCCAATATGCAGCCTACGATGGTGAGCATGATCAGGCCCATTTCCAGGGAATGCTCTTTAAGGCCCTCCGTCCAGCCCTCTGCGTAGCGGGGTATCAGTCCGCTCAGTGCATCCGTGAGATTGCTAATGGGCCCGCGCGAGCCGTTGTCGATCTGACTGCTCCAGTCATGGATAGTGCTCGCAAGGCCAGAACCGATAAATGGAATTCGTTCGACGATCCAGCGCACTGAGCTGGACAGTAAATCGCCAAGCCACGGATAAGCGATCAGGAGCAAAGTCGCCACGACGGTGACGACGTAAAGGCAATTGCGCCAGAAAACCGTGTCCCATACAAAACAGATGAACTCCCGGTCTGGACTCTCAAGCTGCCTGATGGCTTCTGTCAACTGAGCCTTTTCTCTGGTGATTGCGGCATCGTCTGTATTGAGGGTGGGGCGTGCGATCAAAGCCACCCGCTTCGTCTCGTCCAACTTTAGCGACAGGGGGGCGCCCTCCATTGGGAGCAACGTGCCATCGGGGGCAAGCACCCAGAATTCGTTTGGCAGAGAAATGGGTGAGTAGTGGTCGGATCCGTACGCCATTCGCATCACGACACTACCGTGAATGATGGGCAGGATGCGATAATCGTCTTTGTCCTTTGCGACCCAGATCTGGCGGGGTCCATAATGGTAATAACAACCGAAGCCCGCTCGGGAATCGTAAATGCGGGCGTAGGGCGACTTCGCGGCACAGACTTGCGCCACGGCCAGCTCGTCCAGGCTAAGACCCGCTGCAATCGCCTCTGCCATCATCCATTCCAGGGAGACGAGCGAGAGCTGGTCCTCAGGATACCCGCCACCGACATTGGAATGCACGCCGGCGAACCAGACCTGTGCGAGACGACCCGCTGGAACCTGGCCCCTGGCAATCAAGTCGGCTTCCGCGACCTCATCCCAAAGGACAGGATGGAAGGTCGTGCGCTCGTCATCGAGCGAGAGGGCATGGCAGGCCTGCTGGACACGCGGCGAAAGGGTCGTGTCACCAAACAGCATAGGCCAAAGCACCAGATCGATACCGCGCTTCAAGCCAGCGATCGGCATGCCATAGGCGTCGACTGTATCCCATAGCCCGATAAACCGAATTGGGATGTTTGCTCGACCTGCCGACGTCGTCAGTTCTTTGATTTTGTTATAGCTGTGATATCCCTTTATACGATCTTTCGCCCAAATCAGGCCGTCTCGTAGCCATCGCATCACGAAGACGAAGGGGCTGCGCGAGGGGAATCTTGCCGCCCGATAGTGGCGATAGGCGGCTGCCGCATTTCTCGTCAGTTCCTCGTCCGAGTGTGCGATGACTAATCCTTCGGTCGCGATGAGATCCAGCAATACACGAATCGTGAAAGCGCCTCGGCTGAAGCCGAAACCATAGATACGGTCATCGGCATCGTAGTTCAGGCAAACGAATTTGTAGAGGTTGAGGACGTTGCGCTTCAGGCCCCAGCCAAAGGCGCCCCCGATCGCAGCAAGATACTTGTTGGACGAAGTGCCGACGCCGTCATCATATCTCGCGATCTGCGCTGGCGTCGTCTGATCGAGTGCCTGGAACAGGCGCCAGACATTCGTCTTTTGTGCCTTCGCTGAACTGTTGCCGGTGCCATCAGAGAAGAGAACAATATTTTTCATGGTTCGCCTCCCGAATCTGCCAGCCCCCTGACAGCCCCCTGACAGCCCCCGCAAAAGACCAGTGAACCACGACGGCCAACTCACGGGTCCAAACTCGTCTGAGTATAGTGAGCGAAACTGGATTTGACATCCCGTTATTAGGGGGCGCCGGACTTTGGAAACGGCGTCATCACCCTTTCCGGTCAACCTTGCCGAGGGTGAGGGACGGGTATCCGCGGCTCCCGACGCTTGGTTTCGCTGTACAAAAGCTTGGACATCTACTGCGACCCCGAGCGATATTTGGTCAAGGGCTGCTTCGACCTCACTAATAACCACATCCCTGAGGTCCACGGCTTCATACCCCTGCGGGATTGGCTGCAACGGAACTCTGAACCCATGCAATCTGTAACGGTGACAGTCTTGGATCCGGCCGCCATCTAGGTTGGCCGCACCTGGTCCGAGTATTTGGGGGAGCGGCGTGGCCGAGAGCTCGAAGACACTCCTCTCCTAAGGGGGCTCCCAAGGCATTGCTCTTTCGTCTGCTGCATGACCTTCGCGACCCTGTCTCTCGGAGATTAAATGACCGCTTGTTGAGTGGTGCGGCCATGCGAATGTCTCGATGACGCATCGTTCGAGGGGCCCTTCATGGCCGATAAGCGACCTTGTCGGGTCGTTAGGCCTAGCACCGCCGCACGTGTCACGGAGCCGCCCCCTCCGCTTACACTTGGCGCCTCCGGCAATACCAACCCAAAGACCATGAATAAAGCGGGGCGAATCAAATCCTGGCATGCGGATAAGGGCTATGGCTTCATCGACATTCACGCGGACCTCAAGGACGTGTTCTTCCATGTCAGCGCATTGCAGACTCGCTCAGTTCAACCGAAGCCGGGTGACCGCGTGAGCTTCGAGCTCGCCAGAGGAAAGGATGGCCGGATGCAGGCGCTCAACGTCACGATAGCGGGCGCACCGAAGTCCGGCGGCGGCGGGGCAAGCTGGTTGCCGGCGCTCGTCGGTCTGGCGGCCTTGGCAACCATAGTCGTTGGTGCGCTTCGTGGTTACCTCCCTCAACAGGCCGGCATCGTCGGTGTTCTCGCCAGCGTCATCGCATTCCTCGCGTACGCTGACGACAAGGCGCGGGCAAACCGAAACGCGTGGCGCATTCCTGAGGCCAATTTGCATCTGATTGCACTCTGCGGCGGATGGCCAGGCGCGCTCGCCGCCCAACACCTCTTTCGGCACAAGAACCGGAAGCAGGCGTTCCAGGTTGTCTTCTGGGGCACCGTGGCCTTGAACATCGGCGCGCTGGTGCTGTGGAAGACGGCCATTGCCAATTGATGTACGAAGAGGGGGGGGAGCGACAGCGCGGATAGGGTGACTGCTACCGGCTGACCCGGAAATTGGAGGTCGCTCTTCAGGCACCAGTTGGTCCGCCGATGCCGTCACCCTGCAAGCGACTCCCAGATCCCGGCTTGCAGATTTCCATGCAGATTTCCGGATACACGGACCTATAATCCCGAATTCAAGATGTTTATTTCCCAGATACACGGGATTATTCATCCTGCCAGCAGGCGATCGGCTTCGGGCCGTGCCTTTGTCCAGCTTGTGGGGGGAGCAACCCAGATTCCCACCCCGCTTTCCTTGCATCATGGCTCGCCTCAGACTCGAATTTCCCGAAGACCAGTATTGCTACTCCACGCACCTCACGGTGCGCGTGACCGACATCAACTCGGCCAACCACCTCGGCAACGACTCGATGATCTCGATGATTTCCGAGGCACGCGCCCGCTTCCTGTTCGAGTTCGGCATCCAGGAAACCCAGGGCGACGGCGTCGGCATCATCGTCAGCGACCTTGCCACCACCTACCGTACCGAGGCCCACGCCCGCGACCAGCTGTTGTTCGAGGTCGGGGTGATGGATTTCAACCGGTACGGTGGCGACATCACGTTCCGCATCACGCGCCCGCAGGATCTGGCGCTGGTGGCGATGGCCAAGTCCGGCTTTGTCTTTTTCAACTACGAGTTCAAGAAGGTGGTGCCGATGCCGGAAGCCTTCTCCGGCAAGTTCTCCAAGGTCAACTGGGTCGACTGATCGGCAGATCGCCTGATCGCCTGATTGCTTGATCGGTTGAGCGGCACAGGCGCGACATGGGGTAAGGTGTGAGCAATGCCATCCGCGCCACGCTTTCCGCCATGGGTTTCTTCGATTCGCTCTTCCTGCGCAAGCCGTCGCCGGACCGTTTCGCGGCGCAGTTCATCGCCGCGGCCAAGCGGCAGGGTTTCGAGGGCCACCTCGTATTCAATGCGGACGAGTTCCGGCTCGAGCACGGGCGCAATGCCTTTTTCAACCTCCACAATGCCTACCGGGCGTATTGCGAGGCACGCGGCGCGCAGCGCGACAAGGCGCTGCACAGCTTCGTGGCCACCTTGTGCTCCAGCGGGCAGGCCACGCCGGCCCTGCTGTCCGCGGCCGGCCCCATGCTCCGCCCGCTGATCCGCAGCCGCTCGCTGATCGACGAAATCCGCTTGCACCATATGCGCACGCAAGGCGATGGCCGCGCATTCGAGACCGCCTACCTGCCCTTCGGCGAGGATTGCGTGATCCTGCTGGCGGTGGACTATCCGGAAACCACGTCGACCTTGTTGAGTGGTCCCGCAGCTTCCTGGCAACTGACCCTGGACCAGGCGCTGAGGATCGCCGGCGACAACTTGCGCGACCACACCGCCGAGGCCTTCGCGCAGGTAGCCCAGGGTGTGTACCGCGGGGCCTGGAACGACGGCTACGAGGCCAGTCGCGCGCTGCTGCCGGATGTGCTGCAGCGGGTGCCGGTGCGCGGCCGCCCGGTGTTCATGATGCCCACCCGCGAGGTGCTGCTGGTGACGGGCGACCAGGACGATGCGGGGCAGCTGCACATGGTGGAGCTGAGCCTGCAGGCTTCACGGCAGGGCCGCACGATCTCGCCTGCCATGTTCCGCTACGCGCCCGGGAGCGCGGCGCATGCCTTGCCGTCGGGCGCGGAGGTGTCGCATTTCGTGCCGGCCGGCGCCCAGGCGGCGCGGCATCTTGCCCACCTGGAGCGGCTGTACCGCAAGGAGGAATACGACGCGCAGAAAGCCGCCCTCGACCGCCTGAACGCGCGGGACGGCGCCGATGTGTTCCTGGCCAGCTACCTGCTCTACGGCCAGCAGGGCGATCCCGTTGCCTCGTTTTCGATCACCACCTGGACCCGTGGCGTGGATACCTCGCTGCCGCGCGCGGATCGCATCGAACTGGTGAGACCCGATGCCGAGGATGCCCCTGGGAAGACGCGGGTGGTGGGATGGCAGCAAGCGCAGGCGCTGCTAGGCGACCTGATCGAGGAAGAAGCGCACTATCCCGCCAGGTATCGTGTACGGCGCTTTCCGGACGAAAGCCGCCTGGCGCTGCTCGATGAGATCGGCTGACGCCCGCCAGCGCTGCGCTGCCCGGCCAGGCTAGCGTGTCTTGCGAAAGGTCAGATTGATCCGCTCGCGCCCCACCAGCGCATGGTCGCCGTCGGCAAGCGGCGCGATGCCATGGAACGCCAGGCGTGCGGGGCCGCCCCATACCACCACGTCGCCATGCGCAAGCCGCACGCGTAGCGGGCGCTCGGCACGCCGCAGGCCGCCGAACAGGAATATGGCGGGCAGGCCGAGCGAAACCGAGACGATGGGCGCGCGCAGGTCGAGTTCGTCGCGGTCCTGGTGCAGGGAGAGGCGGGTGCCGGGCGCGTAACGGTTGAGCAGGCAGGCGTCCGGCACGAAACCGGCGAAGCCGGCAGCGGCGGCCGCATCGCGCGCCAGCGACAAGAAGGCCGGCGGCATGGCTGGCCATGGCTGGCCACTGAGCGGGTCGGCCGGTTCATAGCGGTAGCCGGTGACATCCGAGACCCAGCCAAACGGGCCGCAGTTGGTCATGGCCACCGACATGCGCAGCCCGCCCGGCGTGATGAGGTGGCGCCATGGCGCTTGCGCCGCAATACCACGCACGGTATCCAGCAGGGTTTGGTCATGCTCGCGCGCGAAACCGCGCAATACCACCGCGCCGGGCACGATCGGCTCGGCGTGGGGTGCGGCTTGCGGCAGGGAGTCAAACAGGTCGAAGGTCATGGCGTTCTGGCGGGCCGGGCGCACCAGCCTTGGCGGCTGCGGCCCCGGGCTAAAACGACATGGTAAGCGCGAACGCAAGTGGCTGCTTCGGGCACGCCGGCATGTGCGCCGACGCCCCCATCGCGCCCGCGCGTTCAGGCGAAGGTGTCGACCTCGCCACGCGCGAGGGTACGTGCCACCGGTGCCGTGGGGCCTGCATTGACCGGGGCGGCGGTGGTGCCGGCCAGCGTGCCGAAGCCGTTCTGCGGGCTGCCCGGCTGGCGTTGTTGCTGCTGGCCATTGCCCGCCTGGCCGGCAAAGCTGTCGGCGCCGACTGAGGTCTGGCCCAGCTGGATGCCGTTGTCGGCCAGCGCGGTGCGCAGCTGCGGCAGCGCCGCCTCGACCGCGGCACGCACGGCTGCGTGGGGTGAGACGAACTGGGCCTGGGCCTGGTCGTTGACGACGTTGAGCACGACCTTGAGCGGGCCGAGATCGGGCGGGTTGAGCTGCAGCTCGGCGGTGTGGTTGCCTTGGGTCGACAGGCGCACCATCTGCTGGCCGAGCGCTTGCGGCCATTGGCCATCGCCTACCGGCGGAGCGATCGGCAGCGAGGTGGCTGGCGACAGGCCGCCGGCGGTCGGCGCCTGGCTCGCGGCCATGGTGCTTGCGGCCATCAGCGGCATGGCGGCCGCGCCGGCTGGTGCGGCTTCCGTGCTGGCCGGTTCAGCGGCGCGCATGGCTGCCGCCAGTTGCATCGGGTTGGCCGGCGCGGCAGTGGCGGGAGCCTGGGGCTGGTTGCCCTTGCCGGCTTCGCCAATCTGCAGCGGGGCCTTGTACTGCTGGCCGGCCGCGGCGTCCTGCTGCCCGGCGCCGGACTGTCCCTTGCCGGCTTGCTGGCCCGCCATGGCGGCCGTCAGGCTGGCAGCCAGGTCCGGGCTGGCCTTGGATGCTTCGCCGGCCGGGGTGGCCACGGCCTTGTCCCCGGTTGCGGCCTGGGTGACCGCCGCGCTTTGCGGCACGGCTTGCGGCACGGCTTGCAGCACTGCGCGTTGCGAAGCGATCGTGGCCAGCGTATCGGCTGCCGCCGGGCTTGCCGGCGTGGCGGCTGCCGTGGAGGCCTGGGCAGGGTCCGTCAGGTCCTTCAGGTCTTTCAGGCTGGCCTGGGCGCCCGGCACCGCCGCCGCGCCGGGCAGTCCGGCCGCCGCCGGCTGCGCATCGTTGGCTGCCGGCGTGGCAGTCTGGGCCGGTTGCGGCGCCAGCAGGGCGGCCAGCGCGGCGGCTGCGGACTGGGCGGTGAGGTCCGCTGCCGCTTCCTGGCCCTGGTCGCCGCCCTTGTCCTGGCGGCGCGACGGCTTGGCCGCTACCGTGCTGCCTTGCGTGGCTTGCGCGGGGCTGCTGCTGCTGGCGGCGCGATCCTTGCCGCCTGCGCGCGCCAGCGCATCGCCGAACCCCTGCGACTGCGTATCGTTGCTGCTGGCGTTGCTGGCGTTGCTGGCGTTGCTGGCGCTGCGCGAGGAGGCCGCCGTGCTGGCGGCAGTGCTGGCAATCTGGCTGATATCGATCATTGTGGATTTTGTCTCGCTGGGCGGCTTAGCGGTGGCGGCTCGCGACCTGCAGGCGGGCGGCGCGGGCGGCGTATTCATCGGTGTCGCGTTGCTCGCGACGCGTGCTGGCTAGCTGTTCGCGCGTCTCGGCGCGGGTGATCAGGGTGTCGAAGGAGTTCTGGCGGCGCTTTTGCTGCTGCCAGTTGGCGCGGCCGGCCAGCAACTGCGCCTCGGCCCGGGCCAGCGATTCGGTCTGCTGGCGGATGGCGGTATCGAGCGAGGCCAGGAACTGCGCGAAGTCCTGCCAGCGCGTGGAGGTCATGCCGTCCTGCGCGATGGCCTGCATGCGCTCGCGGTACTCCTGCCGGTACTGGGTGAGCGCTGCCAGTTGCTGCTCCGCCTGGTTGCGCAGGCCCTGCAGCCGGCCCAGCTCGCGCGCGGCGGCATCCGCATCGTTCTGGGCCAGGTCGGCCAAGGTATTTAACGCAGATGGCTTAGCCATGTTCACTCCGTTGGAAGAGACTATGCAACTGGCTGATCGAGGCGTCGTAGCCGGCGCGCTCGTGGATATCCTGCTGCAGGAAAGCTTCCATCTGCGGATGCAGGTGGATGGCAAGATCCAGTTCCGGATCGTTGCCCGGCACATAGGCGCCCACGCTGATCAGGTCGCGGTTGCGCTGGTAACGCGACATCAACTGCTTGAAGCGCCGCACCGAGGCAAACTGCGGCGGCTCGATCAGCGCCGTCATGGCCCGGCTGATCGAGGCTTCCACATCGATGGCAGGGTAGTGGCCGGACTCCGCCAGGCTGCGCGACAGCACGATGTGGCCGTCGAGAATGGCGCGCGCGGAATCCGCGATCGGGTCCTGCTGGTCGTCGCCTTCGGTCAGCACCGTGTAGAAAGCGGTGATCGAGCCGCCGCCTTCGGCGCCGTTGCCGGTGCGTTCCACCAGCGTGGGCAGCTTGGCGAACACCGAGGGCGGATAGCCCTTGGTGGCGGGCGGCTCACCGATGGCCAGCGCGATCTCGCGCTGGGCCATGGCATAGCGCGTGAGCGAGTCCATGATCAGCAGCACATGGCGGCCCTGGTCGCGGAAGTACTCGGCCAGGCGCGTGGCATAAGACGCGCCCTGCATGCGCAGCAGCGGCGAGGTGTCGGCCGGCGCGGCCACCACCACCGAGCGCGCGCGCCCTTCCGGCCCGAGGATATTCTCGATGAAGTCCTTGACTTCGCGGCCGCGCTCACCGATCAGGCCGACCACGATCACTTCGGCGCTGGTGTAGCGCGCCATCATGCCCAGCAACACGCTCTTGCCCACGCCGGAGCCGGCGAACAGGCCCATGCGCTGGCCGCGCCCGACCGTGAGCATGCCGTTGATGGCACGCACGCCCACGTCGAGCACGGTCTCGATCGGCGCGCGCGACAGCGGGTTGATCTGCGTGCCGCCCAGCGTGACCTCGGCGGCGGCGGTGATGGGGCCAAGGCCATCCAGCGGCCGTCCGGCGGCATCGAGCACGCGCCCGAGCAGGCCTTCGCCCACGGGCAGGCGTTTCGAGCCGGGCTCGCGCGGGGTGTTGTCGCCGCTGGGCCGTGGCGTGGGTTCGAGCGGATAGACGCGCGCGCCGGGCACCAGGCCAACCACGTCGGATTGCGGCATCAGATAGAGCCGGTCGGCGCCGAAGCCAACCACTTCCGCCTCGGCCAGGCGCGGGCCGGAGGTCTTGCCGTGCGACTGGCCGCCGGGCAGCTCGATCAGGCAATCGCTGCCCACCGGCAGGCGCAGGCCCACGGCTTCGAGCACCAGGCCGGCGGCGCGGGTGAGGCGGCCGCAGCTGCGCTTGCTGTCGATCTCGGCAATGCCGGCCGAGGCCGCGGCCAGCGCGTCGCGCCAGTGCTGGCCATGCAGGCCAGGCGCGCCGGCAGCGCTGAAATCCGTATTTGCCGCGCTATCAGGCATGGGGCGGCTCCCACGGGTCGTCGCGCCCAAGCGCCTTGACCACGCGACTCCAGCGTGTGGACAGCGTGGCATCGAGCTCGCCGCTGGCGGCACTCGCCACGCAGCCGCCGCGCGCCACGGCGGGGTCGGCGCGCACGCTCCAGCCGGCGGCCTGCAACTCGCCGGCCAGGTGGGTTTCCACCAGCGCGACGTCGTCCGGGTTGAGCAGCAGGCAGGGCGAGCCCGACAGCGCCGGCTCGGCCGCGAGCAGCTCGCGTACCGCGGGCAACAGGATGGCGGGGTCGGCCAGCACGGCCTGCTGCACGAGCTGGCGTGCCACATCGAGCGCCAGTGCGATCAGGGTCTGGCCCACTTCCTCGTCGACGCGTCCAAGCGCGTGGCTGAAGGTGGCGGCGAGTTGTTGCAGATGGGCGGCTTCGGTGCGGGCGCCTTCCAGGCCACGCGCATAACCCTCGCGGTGGCCGTCGCCGTAGCCCTGGGTCTGGCCCTGGGTATAGCCCTGGGCGTAGCCTTCCTTGCGCGCCCCTTCGCGCATGGCGTCGAGCGCGGCAAAGTCGATCGGCGGCGGGGCGGGCTCGAAGGGCAGGAACTCGGCCGGGTCGGGTTCGGCCTTGCGCGGATCCAGCGACACCATCTGCCAGCGCTGCCAGCCGTTCTTTGGCGCGCTGCGGTCCGCCGGCGCAGCAAAGCTCTCGAAGCCGGTCTCCCGCGGCGTGGCGCGGGTGCCCGCGCCGCGGAGGGCGCCGGCACCGCCGCGCGATTCGGCAAGGTTGCTGTCCGCGGCAAGGTCGCGGAACTGGCGCAGGGCACGTTCAGACGTAGGCATCTTCGCCACCACCGATGACAACTTCGCCGGCTTCGGCCAGGCGTCTTACCACCTGGAGGATGTTCTTCTGCTCGGCCTCGACCTGCGAGACCCGTACCGGGCCCAGCGCTTCGAGGTCTTCGCGCAGCATTTCGCCGGCGCGGGTCGACATATTGCGGATGAACTTGTCGCGCAGCTCAGCCGGCGCGCCCTTGAGCGCAACGATGAGCGACTCGGTGGCCACTTCCTTGAGCACCCGCTGGATGCCGCGGTCGTCCACTTCGAGCAGGTTCTCGAACAGGAACATCTCGTCGATGATCTTCTGCGCGAGGTCGCCGTCGTGCAGGCGCACGCCTTCGATCACCGCCTCTTCGTGGGCCGTGCTCATCATGTTGATGATCTCGGCCGCCGTGCGGATGCCGCCCATGCGGCTGCGCTTGAGGCTCTGGCCCGCCAGCAGCTTGGTCAGCACGTCGGTCAGTTCCTGCAGGGCGCCAGGCTGCACGCCGCCGAAGGTGGCGATCCGCAGGATCACGTCGTTGCGCAGGCGGTCGGTGAACATGGCGAGAACCTCGGAGGACTTCTGCCGGTCCAGGTGGATCAGGATGGTGGCGATGATCTGCGGGTGTTCGTCGCGGATCAGCTCGGCCACCGAGGTGGAATCCATCCAGTTCAGTGAATCGATGCCGGCGCCCGGGTCGCGCGATTCGAGGATGTCCTCGATCACCGACAGCGCGCGCTCCTCGCCCAGCGCCTTGTTCAGCACGCTGCGGATGAAGGCGCTCGAATCGACGTTGAGCGCGAGGTACTGCTCGGTCTCCGCGCGGAATTCGGCCAGTACCTCGGACATCTGCTCGCGCGTCACCGAGTTGAGCGTGGCCATGGCCGTACCCAGGCTCTGCACTTCGCGGGGCGCAAGGTGCTTGAATACTTCGGCTGCGGCATCTTCACCGAGCGACATCATCAGGATGGCGCTCTTCAGCAATCCTTCATCGTTCATCGCTTGATATCCAGTTCTTGATCACACTGGCAACCAGGCGCGGGTCGCGTTGCGCGGCGTCACGCACCAGGGCGAGATCGCTTTCATATTTGGCGGCGAGCCGCTGGACTTCCGGATTGGCCTGCTCTTCAGTCGGCAGCAATATGGCTTCGTTGCTGTCCGATTTATCCGCAGGCGGCGGCAGTACCGGCGCGGTGTACTTGCGCAGCACCGGGCGCGCCACCTTGAACCACACGAACAGCGCCAGCAGGGCCAGCAGCAGGTACTCCGCGGCGGTCTTGGCCAGCGCGATCATCTCGGGCTGCTGCCACAGCGGCAGTTCCGGCTTGGCTTCCTCGGCGGTGAACGGGCTGTTGACCACGTTGAGCGAGTCGCCCCGGTCGGCCGAGAAGCCCATCGCTTCCTTGGTCAGGCTCTCGATCTGGGCAAGTTGCGCGGCGGGCAGGGCCTCGGACACCATCTTGCCGTTGGCGCCGGCCTTCTGGCGGTAGTTCACCACCACGGCCACCGACAGGCGCTTCACGCCGCCAGGCGCTTGCTGCACATGGCGCACGGTGCGGTCGAGTTCGTAGTTGGTGGTGGCGTCGTGGCGGCTGCTGCTCGGGCCGGTCTGGGCCGTGGCGGTGGCGCCGGACGGGGCCTGTCCGGGCTGGTTCGGCTGTCCCGGCCGCGGTGGCTGGGCCGTGGTGATCGGTGCCGTGGGCGGCGGGGGCGGCTGGTTCGACAACGCGCCCGGTACGCCGCCGACCGGCGCCGCGCCTTGCTGGCTCGATTCGCTGGACTGCTGGCTGCGAATGGCGGCGCGGGTGGGGTCCTGGTTAGGCTTGAAGGACTCGTCGGTGTGCTCGACGATGGCGAAATCCACATCGGCGGTGACTTGCGCCTTCACATTGTCCTGGCCGACGATCGGCGCCAGGATGGCCTCCACGCGCTGGGTGTAGTTGCGCTCCAGCGCCTGCACGTACTTGAGCTGGCCGGCATCGAGCATGCGCTCGTTGGCGCCGCTGCCCGACAGCAGGTTGCCGTGCTGGTCGACGATGGAGATCGACTTGGGCGTGAGTTCCGGCACGCTGGACGAGACCAGGTAGCCGATCGCGGCCACCTGGCCGTCGTCGATGGCGCGGCCCGGATAGAGCTGCAGCACCACCGAAGCGGTCGGCTTCTGGCGTTCGCGCACGAACAGCGTGGGCTTGGGAATGGCCAGGTGCACGCGTGCCGACTGCACTGCGCCGATCGATTCGATCGAGCGGGCCAGCTCGCCTTCCAGGCCGCGCTGGTAGTTGACCTGTTCGGCAAACTGGCTGATGCCGAACTTCTGCGTATCCATCAGCTCCATGCCGGTGGTGCCGCTCTTGGGCAGGCCCTGCGAAGCCAGGCGCAGCCGGGTCTCGTGGACTTTCTCGGCGGGCACCATCACCGCACCGCCGCCTTCGGCGAACGTGTACGGCACGTTCATTTGCTGCAGGGAGGCGATGACGGCGCCGCCGTCCCGCTCGGACAGGTTGCTGTAGAGCACCTTGTAGTCCGGCGCACGCGACCACAGCACCCCCACCACGATGGCCGCGGCAAGGGCTGCGCCGCCCAGCATCAGGGGCAGGCGCGGATTGGTCTTCAGGCGCGCGAACAACTCGGATTTGTTCGACAGGGCTGCCACGGCGTTCATGCGCGCGCCCCCGTCATGGCCGGTCCGGCATGGGCCAGGATCGGCTGGGCTGTATGGCGGGCGCCGTTCTGGCTGCCCTGTCCACCCCGGCTGGCCTGGCTAACCCTGGCTTCGGCATGGCTAAGATCACGCTGCTGACAAAACACGCGTACTCCCCGCGAGAGTTGATGGGATTCGGGTCCCGGACCGGGGCGCGCAAAGGCAGCGGCATCCCAGATTCGGCACGGTATCGATGATCTTCCAAGGTGGCTGCGGACAATCCGGTGAATAAGCCTCGTTTTCCACCCGAATTCCCGCAATGACCCGGCCGGCGCCGCGGGTACGCTTCGGGGGCTGGCACAGGCGGCACGCGCGGATGCGGTATTTGCGGCATGCGCGGCGCATTGCGGCAGGTTGGCCGGCAGCGGCCCGGGCGGGTGCCCGGCGCAACCCTCTAAATGTCTTTTTCTCGAACCGGTCTCCCCCCGGGCAGCCAAGGCTGGCCTTGGGGCGGGGCGGGTTCCAAGCGGATCGCCATGACTATCATCTCTTCCATCGACGGCATGTTGCAGCAACTGCGCGGACTGGCGCAGAGCGCTACCGGGCAGGAAAGCCAGGCTACGTCCGCTGCTGCGCCGGGCGGCTTTGCCGGTGAACTACAGCGTTCGCTGGCGCGGGTCAGCAGTGTGCAGGAGAAAGCCTCCGCGCAGGCTGATGCGTTTGAATTGGGCAAGCCGGGAGTTTCGCTCAATAATGTGATGATCGATATGCAGAAGGCCAATGTCTCGTTCCAGACCGCGGTGCAGGTGCGGAACCGATTGACGTCGGCCTATCAGGAAATGATGAGCATGACGATCTAAGCGGCCGCGGCTGCGGGCGGTTGGATGGCCTGCGGGAGAGAACAAGCCCCCTGTGTCCGCCAGCGCGGGCAGGGGGCTTGTTTTTTTGCCGGGCAGCAAAGGGCTGAGGCGGCCTGCCGCTATCAGATGCGGAAATACTCCTGCGCTGCAGGCTCCCGCGCCGGCTTGCACACCAGATCGCCGGCGTTGCCGGCGTAGACCAGGCAGTTCCCTGGCGTGTCGCGGTTGATCACGCTCACGCCCTGGGCAATGACCGACCCACTCCCCACGTGGCTGCGCCCGATGATGGCCGTATTGGGGTACATCACCACGCCATCGCCGATCACCGGCGCCGCGCCGTGGTTCTTGCCGACCGTGGAGTTCTGGTACAGGACCAGGTAATTGCCGTAGGTGGCTTTTGCCAGCACGATGCCGACGGAGTGCCCGATGAAAAAGACTTCCGGCAGCTCGATCTCATAGAACATGTCGATGCCGTTGAGCGCCTTGTTCAGCAGGAACAGCCGCGTGCAGGCCTTTGCGTCGCCCTCGTTGCGCCAGATCGTGTTGGCGAGGTAGTAGAGATACTGGCAGTACTGGCTGGAGTGCAGATAGTTGAAGCGGCCTGGCTGCCACATGCGCACCGCGCCGATGCAGCGCTCCACCCTGGCCAGCGCTTCCGCCTGGTGGCGCTTTATCAACGGCAGCAGGGTGTCCGCCTTGCCGTCCGGTACCAGCGCCGCGACCTGGGCGCAGGTGTAGACGGCGAGGCTCTCCGGGGTCTGGTCGATCAGTTCCACGTTCGTATTCCTTCCAGGTAAGCGTCCAGTACCTCGCGTACGTCGCGCGGCGCCACGCCAAGGGCGCGCAGGCGCGCCACGCTGCAGACCGCGGCCGGCTGCGCACGGGTGGACCTGGCCAGTCTCACGTCCCAGCCAGCGCGGTTGAACGCGTCGGCCAATTCGCCATTGGAGACGTTGGCCCCGCTGGCCACATTGAAGATGCCTTGCGCACCCTGTGCCGACATGGCCGCCAGTGCCTGCACCACGTCGTCGAGATGGATATAGTCGCGCACGAAGGCCGCGTCGCTGTCGAGCAGGAACTCCCGTTCAGCCGACGCGCGCTGCAGCCATTCGGACAGGAAGCCTGGCGAGCCAGCCGACCAGTCGAAGACGCAGGACAGCCGCGCCACGGCCGTACGCTCGGGAGCCAGCGTCAGGCACAGGTTCTCGCCCAGCGCCTTGGATAGATCGTACAGGTGCCGCGGATTGGCCGGCTGCAGCGTCAGCGCACCGGCTTCGTCGCCCACCGGCAGCGCGGCGCTGTCGTACACGCGGGTCGACGAGAGATAGACCAGGTGATCCCAGCGGCCCGCTTGCAGCAGCCGGGCCAGCAGGCCGACATGGGCCTCGACCGTATCGAAGGGGCGTGCGGCGAAGTCGGCGGTCAGGCCGGCGCAATAGAACACGCGGCCGAGCTCGCGCGTCAGCAGGCCGGGGTCGTCGCGGCCGGGCACATGGACTTCATGCCCGGCCTGGCGCAGCGCCTGGACCAGGCGCTGGCCGACAAAGCCGGCGCCACCGATCACGGTACAAGGCATGGAGCCAGGGATCGAGCGGCTCACGACAGCGGGTGATGCAGGGCCGGGTCGCGGTGCCACAACAGCTTGGGGCTCACGCCATGGCAGACGGAGAAGTCCGCGCCCTGCAGCAGGGCCGGATCCTTGACCGCCACCATGTTGAAGCCGTGTGCCGGGCCTTCCAGGTAGACCTCGTCGACCGGGATCAGCTCGATCGGGCGGCCGGCCATGTCCACGTTGGAGTTGAAGTCGCGCACGGCGAACACGGTGTAGCCAAAGCCCCGCAGCGACTGGATGATCTCGGCGTTCTCCAGGCCCTTGCTCCAGTCCACATAGTGGCGGTGCACCTCGAACACGATGTTGGGCGCGTCGGGCGCCGGGCGCGACAACTGCGCGCGCGCGCCCTTGAACACGTCCAGCTCGGCGCCTTCGATGTCCAGCATGATCAGGCTGAGTTTGTCCAGCTTCTGCTGCGCGCAGTAGTCGTCGATGGTGATGGTGGCGAAGGTGTCGTCGCCGGCGGCGACATCGGCGCGCTCGGCGTGGGCGAAGGAGTCGTTGCCGACCAGGCGCAACTGGGTGCTGCTGTCGGACCACAGGCCCAGGCGCCAGCTATGGATGTTCTCCACGTTGTTGAGCCGGGCGTTGTTGCGCAGCATGCCGAGCTGGTCGGCATTGGGCTCGAAGGCGTGGCAGGCACCGCCGGCGGCGGCCAGCTGTTTTGCCATCAGGATCACCTGGTCGCCAAAGTAAGCGCCCCCGATCACCGCGTTGCCGCCTTGCCGGCACAGCTTGACCAGCAGCTTGGTGGTCTGCGGCTCCCACACGTGGTCCGGCTGCGCCGGCGTGCTCATCAGGAAATCGCGCGCGATCTTGGTGCGGTAGAGGAATTCGAACACCGTGCCGTCGGCCAGCGTCTTGCGCAGGCGGGACTCGTCGTTGTACATGGCATCGACGATGGGGCCGGTGATGTCATCGCGCACGCTGCCTTCGTAGGCGGAAAGATCCTGCTCGATGCTCTTGCACAGCGCGACCAGCCGGTCGCGCGCGGCCGCGCTGGTGCCAACTTCGCGCAGGGCTTTGGACAGTTTCTGCAATTGATCGGTACTCATTGTATGGCTCCGAAGTTTGGCTGGTTGGTCGGTGACCGGTTGATGTTGATGCTGATGCTGATGCTGATGCTGATGATTCGACGATTCGATTCGCTTCGATTCGATTCGATTCGATTCGACGAGTCGGAATTCAGGAAGAGCCGAGTGCCGCGAAKGATGGCAGCGCCAGGTCCCTGGCTGAGATCAGACGTGTATCGCAAGGAGGCCAGGCGATGCCGATCTCGGGGTCGTCCCAGCGCACGCCGCCGCTATGGGCGGGCGCGAAGGGCACGGTCATCTGGTAGAAGACCTCCGACAGCTCGGTCTGCGTCTGGAAGCCATGCGCGACACCTCTGGGGATATAGAGCGAGCGCTGGTTTTGCGCCGACAGCTCCACCGAGTACCATTGCCGGTAGCTCGGCGAGTACGGGCGCAGGTCCAGGATGGCATCGAAGATGGCGCCGGTGGTAACGCGCACGAGCTTGTCCTCGCCGGCCGGCTCGTACTGGATATGCATGCCGCGCAGGATGCCGGCGCGCGTATTGCGCGACACGCTTTGCTGCACGAAGCGGCCGTTGAGCCCGCGTTCGGCAAACGCGTCCACGCACACCGTGCGCGCAAAGAAGCCGCGCTCGTCCGCCAGCGGCTCCGGGTCCACCAGCCATGCGCCCTCGATGGGGGTCGGTGTAAATATCATGGCAACACCGCGGTTTCCGGAATGGCAACCACGAAGCGGCCGCCCCATTCGCGGATGCCGGCCATCTGCGCCATGACTTCGTCCTTGATGTTCCAGGGCAGGATCAACAGGTAGTCGGGCCGGTCGCTGAAGACCTGCTCCGGCGCCACCACGGGAATGCGCGTGCCGGGCAGCAGGCGGCCCTGCTTGGTGGGGTTGCGGTCCACCACGTAGTCGATGAAATCGGTGCCGGCGCCACAGTAGTTGAGCAAGGTATTGCCCTTGGCGGCCGCGCCATACGCCGCGATGCGCTTGCCGGCGTTGCGCGCCTCGATCAGGAACGCGAGCAGGTCTCGCTTGGCCTTGCGCACGCGTTCGGCGAAACCCGCATAGAGCGAGGCCGAGACAAGGCCGGCGGCGAGTTCTTCTTCCAGCGCCGCGGCAACAGCGGGGCGGGTGGCATGGTTGGCGACCACATGGCAGGCGAACACGCGCAGGCTGCCGCCATGGGTAGGCAGGTGCTCGACATCGAACACACGCAGGCCAGCCCTGGCAAAGATCGGTTGCAGCGCCGACAGGGACAGGTAGGAGTAGTGCTCGTGATAAAGCGTGTCGAACTGGTTCTGCTCGATCAGGCGCAGCAGGTGCGGAAACTCCAGCGTGATCACGCCTTGCGGCTTGAGCACGCTGGGCATGCCGCCGACAAAGTCGTTGATGTCCGGCACATGCGCCAGCACGTTGTTGCCGAGCAGCAGGTCCACCTCCCAGCCTTGCTGGCGCAGGTCGCGCGCGGTGTCGCGGCCGAAGAACAACTCACGGCTATCCACGCCCCTGGCGCGCGCGGCGGCGGCGGTATTCGCCGTGGGTTCCACGCCCAGGCACGGAATGCCGGCCTGGACGAAGTACTGCAGCAGGTAACCGTCGTTGCTGGCCAGTTCCATTACGCGGCTGTCTGCGCCAAGGCCGAAGCGGTCCGTCATGGCGCGCACGTAGCGCTGGGCGTGCTCGAGCCACGAAGACGAGTACGATGAAAAATAGACGTAGTCGTCGTGGAAATGCGTTTCCGCAGGCGTGGCGTCGCGCAACTGGACCAGCCAGCAGTGCTGGCACACCATCGCGTGCAGCGGGTAGTAAGTCTCCGCCAGGGCTGTGTCACCGGCCTTGATGAAAGCGTTGGAGACCGGCGACAAGCCGAGGTCGACCACGGTTTGCGCGAGCGACGAGCCGCAAGCGCGGCAAGCCGGTTCGGCGGCAGCATGGCTGGAGTGAGTGGTGCGGGCGGCGTCTGTCATGCGCAGAATTGCTCGATTTGTCGTTCGGTGACGGATCGCGCGTGGGCCGGGGCCTCGTGCACGGCGCGATACCAGTGGGCGGTTGCCGCAAGCGCCTGGTCGAGCGACCAGCGCGGCTGCCAGCCGAGCAGTCCCCTTGCCAGGGCGGAGTCCAGGTGAAGATTGCGGGCTTCGTGCGGGGCGGTGCCGGTGGGGTCGGGGCGATGCTCCCACTGCAGTTCGGGCCAGTGTCGCTGCAGGCCTGCCAGCACGGCGCCCACGGGCAGGTTGTCGGCAGCCTGCGGCCCGAAATTGAAGGCCCGGGCAAGATCCTGCTCGCCGGCCATCAGGCGTGCGCCAAGCAGCAGGTAGCCGTGCAGGGCTTCCAGCACATGCTGCCAGGGCCGCGTGGCATGCGGATTGCGGATCGCGAGGACGCCACCCGCAGCGGCGGCGCGTGCGGCATCCGGAACAAGGCGATTGTCGGACCAGTCGCCGCCGCCGATCACGTTGCCGGCACGCGCGGTGGCGACCAGCACGCCGCGTTCGGCCAGAAAGGCATTGCGATAGCTCGCTGTCACCAGTTCAGCGGCGGCCTTGCTGGCGCTGTAGGGGTCATGGCCGCCGAGGGCATCGGTCTCGCGGTAGCCCCAGAGCCATTCCTTGTTGTCGTAGCACTTGTCGGTGGTGACCACGACGACAGTGCGTACCGACGGGCAATGGCGAACCGCCTCCAGCAGATTGACCGTGCCCATGACATTGGTGGCCCAGTTCGTGACCGGATCGCGATAGCCCGCACCCACCAGCGGCTGTGCCGCGAGATGGAAGACGACCTCCGGCTGCGCTGCCTGCAACGCGCCAGCCAGTGCGCCTGCGTCGCGGATGTCGGCCAGATGGTGGGCGTGCAAGGTGCCCTGGACGCCGGCGGCGGTGAACAGGCCCGCCTGCGAATCGGGGGGCAGTGCATAGCCTGTCACCCGCACGCCCAGGCGTGCCAGCCACAGTGCCAGCCAAGCGCCCTTGAAGCCGGTGTGGCCGGTCAGGAAGACCGAACGGCCGGTATAGCGATCAAGCATGCGTGTCACCATGTCTTCCAGGGTGCCGCGCCGGACTGCCACAACTGCTCCAGCATGTTCTTTTCGCGCAGCGTATCCATCGGCTGCCAGAAGCCCCGGTGCTCGAAAGCCAGCAGGTGCCCACGCGTCGCAAGCTCCTCCATGGGCGCCTGTTCCCAACTGGTCTTGTCGTCGCCGATCAGGTCGATCACCTCGGGCTGCAGCACGAAAAAGCCGCCATTGATCCAGGCGCCATCGCCGCGCGGTTTCTCCGCGAAGCCGGCCACCATGCCTTCGCTGGTGCGCTCAAGGGCGCCGTAGCGGCCCGGCGGCTGCACCGCCGCAACCGTGGCCCAGCGGCCGTGGTTGCGGTGGAAGGCGATCTCGGCGGTGAGATCGATGTCGGACACGCCGTCGCCATAGGTAAAGCAGAACGGCTCGCCCGGCGTCAGGTACTCGCGCACGCGGCGCAGGCGTCCGCCGGTCTGCGAATCCTCACCCGTATCCACCAGCGTGACGCGCCACGGCTCGGCCTTGCGGAAGTGCACGTCCATGCGGTTTTCCGACATGTCGAAAGTCACGTCCGACATATGCAGGAAGTAGTTGGCGAAGTACTCCTTGATGACGTAGCCCTTGTAGCCCAGGCAGATGACGAAGTCATTGATGCCATGTGCGGCGTACATCTTCATGATGTGCCACAGGATTGGCTTGCCCCCGACCTCGATCATGGGCTTGGGGCGCAGGTGCGATTCTTCGGATATGCGGGTACCCAGCCCGCCCGCCAGGATGACGGCTTTCATGCAGCTTCCTCCAGCACCTGGATGCTCAGGATTTCGTTGGTTGAGGGTTTGCCCTGGCGATCGATCAGGGCAAGGTCGAGGCCGAACTGCTGCTGCAGGATATCGGCCACGGGACTCGTGTCATGACCGCCTTCGCGCATCCGCTCGCTGAGCAGGCGGTAGAGCGGCAGGTGGTATGGACGCAGGTTGATGGCTTCCATCAGCAGTTCGAGCGCGCGGTCGTAGCGGCCCTCGCGCTGCGCCATTTCTCCCAGTGCGAAGGCGATCAGCCAGTGCTTGCTCCACTTGGCCGACATGTTCTCAAGCAGGCTGTTCAGCTCGATATGGCGTCCTTCCTGCAGCAGCAGACCGATTGTCAGCACGAGTTCTTCCATCGGATGCCAGGCGCCATTGCAGAACACGCCGTCCTGCGTACGCGGCTTGAGGTGGCTCACATCCCGGTGCTGGCTGACCAGTTGCGTCGCCTGGTCTTCGAACCAGCGGGTAAAGCCGGCCACGTCGGCGATGGCGCTCTTCTCGAAGCGATGCCGCAGGGAGAGCCGCAACGCGTTGAGCTGCTCCACGTCCGCGGCAAGCTGCGTAGCCATCGCGACGTAGGCCTCCTCGGTTTCGCAGACCAGGCCTCCCAGCCCCACGGCGTGCAGGAAGGGGGCCGATACGCGGGTGTGGAATGCCGGGCCGGCCAGCGAGACCACGGGCACTCCCATCCAGAGCGTGTCGCAGGTCGTGGTGCCGCCCGTGACCGGCGAGGTATCCAGTGCGACATCGATATCGTGGTAGGTCAGATACTGGTTCTTGCCTTCCCGGGGGATGCAGGTGACGCGTTGCGTGTCGATGCCGGCTTGCTCCATGCGCGCCAGCAGCGGCACCTTCACTTCGTCCGCATCGATCCCCGACGCCTCGACCAGCAGCCGGCTGCCGGGGCAGCGCGCCAGTACGGCGCTCCACATCCGCAGGGTCCGGTCGGTAAGCTTGCCGATGTTATTGCAGGAGCCGAAGGTAATGAAGCCATTGCGCAGCGCCGGCGTTTCCCGGACCTGGTACTCGGTCTGATAGACCGTCAGCGGATTGCCAACCAGCGGGTGGTAGACGGCGAAAGGGCCCGGCGCGCGCAGCAGGTTTTCGGTGTAGTTCGGCTCGGCCCCGGCCGGATCGCCAATCCAGTCGGTAATGCGATGCTGGATTGCCGGCATGCCGGTACTGCCGGGATAGCCAAGCCAGGTGAGTTGCACAGGAGCCAGGCCGTGGGCCATGTAGTGCAGCGGAGAGATGCCCGTATATCCCCCGAGGTCAATCAGCACATCGACGTTTTCTTCCCGGACCATCCTGACGATCTCGCTGTCCGGCTTATTGGCCAGGTTGACAAAGCGGTCGCAGTAGATGGATATCTTGTGCGTGACGTTGTCGTGGTAGGCGTGCAGGCCAAGCGCCACTACCTCGAATCTGGCCCGATCGAGGTTGGCGATCAGCGGGATCAGGAAATAGGCGCAAGCATGCCTGTACAAGTCGTTCGACAGGATCCCGATGCGAACCCTGTCCGATCGAGGGCGGGGCTCCACGGGCAATTTCGGCAGCCGCTCGCGCGCCAGCATTTGCGCATACGCGGAGGCTTCGGCCAGCAGGTCCTGCGCGGCCGTTTTCTCGCCGAACAGGAGCATGAACAACAGGTTCGAGCGGATGTTCTTGTTGGTCGGCGCGATTGCCGCGGCGCGCTGCAACACCCGGATCGCATCCTCGGCAAAGCCGGTGTTTTTCAGGTCGTTGGCATAGTTGGCCAGGATCGCCGGATGATCCGGGGCGATCTCGATGGCCCTGAGCGATGCTTGCTTGGCCTCGGCATGCATGCCGAGATTGTTCAGCACGATGGCGTAGTTCGCCCAGCCCTCGAGGCACTTCGGGTGGGATGCCACGCAGTCGCGCAACATGTTCCTGCCGTCCTCCAGCCTGCCCATCGCCACGAGGATGCGGCCGCACATGGACATGATGTCCGGCTGGCCGGGAAGCGCGGCCAATCCCTCCTGTGCGAACCGGTATGCATCGTCGAGACGATGCAGTTGCAGCGAGGAAAACGCACCCCAGTAGTATGGTTTGAACAGATGCGGGGCGAGCTTCCCGGCCTTCTCCGCATGGGCGATGGATTCCTCGAAGCGGCCGGCGAAATGACTGGTCTTGGCCTGCTTGATATACCGGTCCGCTTTGGCGTTGGATGCGACGTTCTTCATAGGGGAAGGATGGATTGATCAGCCCGGCAGGCGATTGCCGCGCAGAATGCTGCCGCAACGGCGCCAGGCGGATGAACCAGGGGGCGTGCTCCACCCTGGACAAGCGGTAGCTCATGCATGTGCCGGCTCGGCTTGCACTGGCTGCCTGACTTCGACGCCGAGGACTTCCAGCACCGTCGGTGCACCCTGCTGCTCGACGAGTGCCAACGGCACCCCGAGTTGTTGCAGCATGAATTCACCAAGCATGGTCTTGTCGTACTGGTACTCGTCGAGCCGCGCGCTAAGCAGGCGGTATAGCGGCAGGTGATAGGCCCGCAGGCCGATGCTTTCCATCAGGTATTCGACCGCGGTCTCGTGCTGCCCGTTACGATGCTCGATCTCGGCGAGCGCGTAGGGAACGATCCAGTGCCTGGTCCACTTCGCGGAGAAGTTCTCGAGCAGGGCCCGCAGTTCCACGTGACGTCCGGTCTCCAGCAATCCCGCGACGGCAATCACGATTTCCGCCATGGTGTGCCAGTTGCCGGAGAAGTACACGCCGTCGTGCGAGCCAGGCGTGCTGTCGACCGGGCGGTGAGCCTTGACCGCTTCGGTGAGCTGGTCTTCGAGCCAGCGCGCGAAGGCGGCGCCGTCGCCCAGGGGGCCTTGCTCGAAGCGCTGCCGCAGCGACAGGCGCAAGGCGTTGAGCTGGCCGATGTCCGCAGCCAGTTGCACGGCCACATCGGCATATTCCTCTTCATTGCGGCAGATCAGGCCGTCCAGGCCGAGCGCATGCAGGAAACTGGCGGACATCCGCGAGTGGAAGGCCGAGCCTGCCAGCGTGACCACCGGTACGCCCATCCACAAGGCGTCGCACGTGGTGGTGCCGCCGGTCAGGGGCACGGTGTCCAGCACGATGTCGATGTCGTGATAGGTCAGGTATTGGTTCGCTGCCTGCCTGGGGACGCAGACCACGCGGGCCGGGTCGATGCCGGCCTGGGCCAGGCGCGCCAGCAGGGGGGCACGCACAGCCTCGCTGTCGATGTCGCGTGCCTCGATCAGCAACCGGCTGTCCGGGCAACGGGCCAGCACCGTGTGCCACAGCGCCACGGTCTGGTCGGTGACCTTGCCCAGGTTGTTGCAGGAGCCGAAGGTAACCGTGCCGGTGCGCAGCGCGGGCGTTTCCTGGACCCTGTACGTGGGGCCGTAGACCTTGAGCGGGCTGTGTATCAACGGGGCGTACGTGCAAAAAACGCCGGGCGCCCTCAGCAAGGTTTCCGCATAGTGCGGCTCGAATCCTTCCGGATCGCAGGTCCAGTCGCTGATGCGGTAGTGGATGGATTTCAATCCGGTGCTGCCGGGATAGCCAAGCCATGTCATCTGCACCGGCGCCAGTCCGTGCACCATATAGGGCAGCGGTGAAGTCCCGGTATGCCCGCCGAGGTCGATCAGCACATCGAGCTGCTCGTTGCGGACGGTCTCGACAATCTCGGCAGTCGATTTCCCGGCCACTTCGATGAACTGGTTGGCATGTAGGCGGAATTTCTCCGTCACATGGTCGCTCAGCGGGTGAAGCGAGAACGCCACCACCTCCACCCGCGCGCGATCCAGGTTCGCGATCAGAGGCAGGACGAAGTAGGAGCAGGCGTGCCGCATCAGGTCGTTCGAGATCAGCCCCAGCCGTATCGGCCCGCTGGTGCGCTTTGGCGCGCTGTCGTTGTGTGGGAAACGGGGGCCTGCCAGCAGTAGCGCTTCATAGGCCTTGGCCTCGCGTAGCAGGTCGAGCGCCGTGGTCTCCTGGGCGAACAGCATGGCGAACAGCAGATTGGCGCGGATGGCGAGATTGCGCGGGGCCAGCTTCACGGCCTTCCTGAGTGGGGCCATGACTTCGCCCATTTCGCCGGTTTCCTTCAGGGCGATGGCGTAGTTGCACGCCGCGGTGGCCTCATCCGGATTGATGGCCAGCGCCTTGAGCGCCGCCTCTTTTGCCGCGGCGGGCTCACGCAGTTCCAGCAGCAGGGCGGTATAGTGCACCCACGCGCTGAGCGAGCCGGGCTCGGTGCTGACGCAGTGCTGCAGCAGTTGCCTGGCTTGCTCATGCTCGCCGTTGCGCAGCAGCACGAAGCCGCCGAGGGACATCAGTTCGATGTCGTCAGGAAAATGCTGCAGCCCATCGCGCAGGATCTCGCGGGCCGACTTTGTATCCTCTAGCGCCAGATGGGCCGCCATCTGCCAGTAGCAGGCATCGGCCCGCTTGCCAAGGATCTGCTCTGCCTTTTTGGCTTCCCTGAGCGCCGCGCGATACTGGCCAGCCTGATAAAGCGTGCGAGCCTTGTCGATCTGGCGGGGCGACTTCGGGGCAATCTGGATAGGTTTCATCGGTTGGGCCCGTCTTGGCGGGCTGGTACAGACAATGCGCTCAATGGCGATGCCGCTGCATACCGGGGAAGCCGGTTTTGCTGCGGTGATTGCCAGGCTGTTCCGGCCCCTAAAACTTATCAGGACGACAGGCGCGGGGAGGCCGGAATACAAGCCAAAAAAGAGGCCAATTCCAGAGGTGGGGCAGCGGTGAGGCGAATGCTGCGCTTTCGCGCGGGAGACCGATAGCTGCCGGGGAACTCAGCGAGGAGCGCTGCGCGTATCCGGCGCCGGCGCGGAACCGGCTTCGGCCTGGCCCTTTTCCAGCTGGTAGAGCCAGGCCAGCAGTTCGGCCACGGCCACGTACAACTGTTCCGGGATGCGCGAGTCCAGGTCAACCTGCAGGAGCAGGGTTACCAGCGCGGGGGAATTGTGGACATAGACGCCGCTCGCGTGGGCGCGGGCGATGATGGCGTCGGCTACCTCGCCATAGCCCTTGGCTACCACGCGGGGGCTTTGGTCGCGCGTTTCGTCGTAGCGCAGCGCGACCGCGGTGCCGCGCTCGCTATCGTCGGGATGTTTCACCGCCTGGTGCTCCCGGCCGGTGGAAAGATCCCGTCCACGGCCAGTGCGGTGAGATCGAGGCCGGTCGCGGCGAGGCGATCCTGGAGTTGTGCGCGCGCCGACGCCAGGAGGTTGACGGAGGCGGGCGCGGCAAGGCGGGCTTCGATGCCGTTGCCGCTCAGCCTGAGGCGGGCTTCGACGGTGCCAAGGTTGGGGAATTCCAGGACCAGCCGGGTCGTCCATACGCCGCCGGCAGTGGCATCCGGCTCGCCCTCCCCACGCCCGGGGGTGTCGTCCTGCTCGCGCGTGATCTGCCATTGCATCGGCGTACCCGGCCACGCTTCGCCCATCCAGCGGAATTGCTGGGTTGCCAGGGTGTCGAGCTGCTGGCGCACCAGCGTGGTGGCATCAGGGTGCACGGCAGGGCCGGCGGCGCTGGCGGGCTGCAACGGGTCGTTGCCCGGCGCGCGTCCGCTGGCGACGCTGTCCGTCGTGGGATGCGGCATACGCGGCACTGGCGTGGCGGACGCCGCCTGGTAGGCCTGGGTTGCCTGCTGGGCCAGATGCGCGGAAGGTGTGGGCGGATTCGCGGCGGCGCTGGGAGCGGGCGCTGGATAGGTGCCGGCAGGCTTCTGCGCTGGTGCCGGCGTGTCGGCGTCAGCGCTTTCCGCGGGAACGGGGAGGCTGCCCGAATCCGCCGCCACGGCGATAGCTGCCTTGGCGGCGCTGGCGGCCGCCTGGGCGGCGGCTTGTGCCGAGGCTGGCTCCGCCGCGCCCGCAGCCGGCTGATACGTCAACTGCAAGACCGGTTGCGTGGCATCCGTATTGGCCGGCGCAGCGGGCGGGCGTCCCAGCATGGCCTGGGGCTCGCGCATCAGGGTGTCGAGCGGGCGCTTGCCGTTCAGCCATTGGCCGAGATGCGACTCATAGAACAGGCCGCTTTGCCCAACCTGGCGGGCCAGCGCGCCAGCCAGTGAGCCGGCCTGGCCGCTGAGCGGCGGCGTGGCCACGACAGGCACTGCGCTGCGCAGCGGCGCGGCGTCGGTGCTGTCCAGGATATCCAGGATGATGCGCGCGGCCGTGCTGAGCGACTCGCGCGCCGAAGCCGTTGCCGCGCCGTCGGGGGCGGGCGGCATGCCGGTACCGACCGATCCGGCCCTGCCTTGCTGCACGGTGTTGCCGCCCGCGGCAGGCCCCACGGTGTCGGTGACGGTGCCAACAGGCTGCAGGGCGGCCAGCTTGGCTACGGTAAGGGCGGATTTGAGCGCCTGCGGGTCTGCGCGCAGGGCAAGGGCTGCATCTGCCGGAAGGATGATGCCGACCATTCGCCGTATCAGGCCGGTGAGCCGTAGGTGTGATGCAGTTCCTGGCGGCGGCGCGAGTTATTCAGCAGGTAACCCAGTTTCTCCATCCTGGGCGTGACCAGGTTGCGGATGGCGGCATCCTGCGACAGGATGGTTTCCAGCATCCGGTAGCGGTAGCGCCGCTCTTCGGCCGTCAGCGACGCCACGTCGTCGATGCTCTTCAGCGTGTTTACCTGGGCGACGTATCCGGTCTGCAGCGTGCCCAGCGTATCCCACTGGCCCGCGCGCGCGGCCTCGCACATCAGGCCGGACAGGCGCAGCAGTTCTTCATAGCAGGCGATGATCTGTTTCTTTTGGGGCAGCATGTCAGGCACCTATGGAGACGGTTTCCGTCTGCCTGAACGCCTGAGGCGCAGGCTCCGTCCCGGCCGCGGGATCGACCTGGCTCCAGGCCGAGGCGATGTCGGCCAGCAGCTTGTCCACCTCGTTCAGGCGGGCCTCGTCGTTATGCAGGTTGGCCAGCATCAGCTGCCGGGTCATATAGTCGTACAGCGCATCGAGATTGCCGGCCAGCTCCGCGCTGGCCCCATGATCGAGCGAGGCGCGCAGCCCGCTTTCGACGATGCTGATGGCGTGGGAGACGGCCTTGCCCTTGCCGGCAATATTGCCTGCTTCCATATGGAACCTGGCTCGGGCAATCGCCGCCCGCGCACCGTCGAACAACATGACGATGAGGCGATGGGGAGAGGCGCTCATGGCCCCGGTCTCGTTGCCGACATTGGAATAAGCATTGGCGGCGGTGCGTGCGTACATAGCGGCGATCCCTGAGTTTGATATGACGAGTGTGCCAGTCCGGCTGCGATCAGCCCTTGGAGCTGGACGAGCTGAACTGTTGCGTCAGGTAATTCTTGGTCGAGTTCATCTGCGCCATTATCGTGTCCAGGTTCTGGAACTCGGTCTTGTATTGCGCAATGGCGGCGGTGATCTGGTCCTGTGTGTTGGTGTACTCGGTTGCCAGCGACTTGAGTGTTGCGGTGACGCCGTTGGTGGCGGAGGTCAGGGCACCCGTGGTGCTGACAAAGCCGGCCGCTGCGGCCGAGAGCTGGTTGCCGTAGCCCGATTTGCCGTCGGTACCGCTCAACAGCTGGGCCACGCCCGTGCGGTTGCTGGCGAGGGCGGCGTTCAGCTTGCTCGAATCCAGTGCCATGCTGCCGTCGGCGTTGAAGCTGATGCCAATCTGCGTCAGGTTGGTCAGCCCACCGGTGCCTGCGGGCGTCTGCGGCGTATTGATCACGTTGCGCAGCTGGTTCTCGACCACGCGCAGGGTCGAGTCGCCCAGCAGTACGCCGGCGGATTTGCTGGCCGCGTCGTAGGAGGAGAGCTGCGCCGCCGTGGACTGCAGGGTGTTATACGCGGTGACAAAGCTCTGCACGGCGGTGGCCATCGCGCCGGTGTTGATGGCGACGCTGACGTTGCTGGTGCCGGTGGCGGCCAGGTTGAGGGTAACGCCCTGTGCCGCGCCCTGCACCGTGTTGGAGGCGCTGGTGACCGCCAGGCCGTTGATGGTAAGTTTGGCGTTCTGTGCCGCGATGTTCTGCGTCATTGCGGTGGTGCCGCCCGGGTTATACGTCAGCAGGTTGCTGATGGTGGTGGGGTCGCCACTGCCGTTGCTGCTGACTGAAATGCTCATGCTGGAAGCCGCACCGGTGGTATTCGAGGTCACCACCAGGTGATAGGGCGTGCCGCTGCCGTCATTGACGATGCTGGCGGTAACGCCGGCGTTGGCGGCATTGATGGCGTCGCGGATCCCGCTGAGCGTGTCGTTGGTGCCGTTGATATTGATTGACGCTGCCGGGGTGCTGCCGGGTGTAAAGGTGGTGGTGCCGCCGCTGGTGGCGGTGGTGCCGAACTGGATCTGGATGGTGGCGCTGCCCAGCTGCAGGCCGGTGCTGTCGACGACGCCGTTCGAGACCAGCGTTTGCGCCTGGGCCAACTGCGAGACGCTGACCGCGTAGCTGCCCGCCACCGCGGTGCTGTCCGCCGTGGTGGTGAGCACGCTGGTGTTGCTGGACGAGGTGGTGGTGCTGTTGTACAGGCTGGCCGTGCCCAGCGCGGCGGAAATCGTCTGGAACGACGCCAGCGCGCCCTGCAGCACGCCATAGGCCGACAGCTTGGTATTGGCAGCGGTCTGCTGGTTGGTGATGGGGGTGAGTTTGCCTTGCTCCGCCGTCTGCAGATTGCTCAGCAGGGTGCTCAGGTCCAGCCCGGAGCCAACGCCAAGCGACGAAATCGGTGAGCTGGTTGAACTCGATACACTCGTTGAACTCATGTTTGGACCTGTGGTTGGTTTCTACGGGGGAAGATCGCCCGTTCAGGCGGTTTGATGAATCAGCAAGCCCTGCAGTTTATCGATGGCGCGGATGATGCGCAGGACTTCTTTTGAGGGGAACTGGCGGATGGTCTCGCCGTTGGTCTTGTCCACGACGCTCGTCACCAGACGGTGCGTGGTTCTGTCCATGCTGACGCGTACCTCGAGCGGGGTGGCCTGCAGCGCATCGTTGATGCTTTTGAGCGCGCTGTCCAGCTCGCCGCTGGCGGGCGCATGGGAGCCGTTCGCCGGCTTTGGCCCTGCCGCATGCGCACCCGCCCCCGCGGCGGCTGCCGCTGCTCCAGCCGCATTCACGGACGATAATGGGCTGACGGACTGGGTCGCCGTCATTGGCAGTAGCGGTTCGGTCGAGCTGATCATGATCTGTCTTCGCAACGGTTGGGCCGGTGCACGAAAGGCTCCGGTGGAAACGCTTTCAGAGCGGAGACCGCTCTGGAAGCATTCCCGGCAGGACGGGCCCGGGTAGGGCCCGTCCTGCCAGGAGACTGCCGTCTGTTGCTACGATTAACGCAGCAGCGACAGCACGCCCTGGTTCGACTGGTTGGCCTGGGCCAGCACAGAGGTACCAGCTTGTTGCAGGATCTGGGCGCGCGACATGTTCGACACTTCGGTCGCATAGTCAGCGTCCTGGATCCGCGAGCGCGAAGCCGACAGGTTGGTCACAGCCGAGCCCAGGTTCGAGATGGCCGAGTTGAAGCGGTTTTGCACTGCGCCAAGCGAGCTGCGCAGCTTGTCGACCGTGGCCAGCGCCTTGTCGATCAGGGCCAGCGGGTTGGTGCTGCCCGAACCGGTGAACTGGGTGCTGGCGGTGGCGCTGCCGGCGGTGCTCAGCTGGATGGCGGTTCCGTCGGTGACGGCCGTGGTCGTCGAGCCGCCGTTGGCCTGGGCGCCGGCTTGCGTACCCGCCGACAGCGCGTAGTTGTTGCCGCCCTGGGTGACGTAGGCGACAGCAGCGCCGCTGGTGTCAGCGCCGACCTTGACCAACTGGCCAGTGACGGTGTTGCCGGAGTTGCCGTTGGCGGTATCGCCGACCGTCAGGTTGACCTTGTTCAGGGTGACGTTGCCGGTGGCGGTGTCGACCGAGGCAGCGTAGTTGTCGTTGCCGTACTTGACCACGTAGTTGCTGGTGGCGTTGCCGGCGGTATTCAGCACGTTGTTCAGCGTCAGGGAGCTGGCGTTGACGGTCGAGCCGACGAGGGCGGACAGCGCGTTGGCAGCCGAGGTCAGGTTGACGGAAACCGGTGCGGAGCCCGTGCCAGCGGCAACCGTGGTGATGGCTGCGCTGGTGCTCAACGAGTTCTTGGCCACCGTGAAACCGGTCATGCCCAGGGTCTTCGAGCTGATTTCTTGCAGGCCGATCGAGATGGTCTGGCCGTCTTGCGCGCCAACTTGCACGCTCAGGGGCGCAGCGGTGGACGACAGGACCTTCACGCCGTTGAAGTCGGTTTGTTGCGAAGTGCGGTCGATTTCAGCCAGACGCTGGGTGATTTCGTCCTGGATCGATTGCAGGTCGCTTGAGGAGTTGCTGCCCGTTGCGGCTTGGACGGACAGGGTACGGATCGCTTGCAGGTTGTTGTTGACTTCGTTCAGCGCGCCTTCCGTGGTTTGCGCCAACGAGATGCCGTCGTTGGAGTTGCGCTGGGCTTGGGTCAGGCCGTTGATGTTGGAGGAGAAGCGGTTGGCAATCGCCTGGCCGGCGGCGTCGTCCTTGGCGCTGTTGATACGCAGACCCGACGACAGGCGCTGGATCGCGGTGTTCAGCGATGCCTGCGACGAGTTCAGGTTGTTCTGCGTCATCAGAGACAACGTGTTGGTATTGATGGTCATCGACATGGTACAACTCCTATTTTTTTGACAGTAGGTAGTGCAATCCGGCTATCGCCGCAACGCTGGCTGCCTAGCAAAGCAGGGCGAGAAGTGCCACCGTTGTTTGGGTTATCGGTTGGCGCCGGAAAAGATTTAGAGTGATCTTTGAACTTTGCGATGGATTGAAACCGGGGTGCGGATCGGGGGTGCGCATGCGAGCCCGGACGGGCTGGCCCGGCGCCCCCGGCGGCGCCTAGCGGCGCTTGCGGGTGCGCGGCGTATACAAACTGACAAAGTCCTGCGAGGTTTCCGCCGCAGGCACGCCGGCCGTGGCCTCGGGCGCATTGGCGGGCGTGATCACTGCAATGGAGTGCTTGTAGAGGATCTGCGGCTGCGGGTCATGCGGCGTTTCGGCCAGCAACACCATATAGTTGTCCGCGGCCAGGATCACGCCGTGCAGGCGGATTCCGTTGAACAGGTGCACGACGACAGGATGGCGACTTGCGCTGTGGGTGGAGAGTTGCAGATGCTGCAGTTTCCGGCTCGGCCGATTGATCCTGGTTTCCTTCTTGTTCACAACTTCTCCGGAAGAGCCCGCGCGGGTTCTGGCGGTTGGCAACGGTCCAATAACCGGGCCTGGGCATGGGGGCGCCTCATATAGAGATTTTCCTCTAATGCAACGATTGCAGCACAAGGCTCGCATGTGGACCGATGCTTGCTTGTGTTGCGAATCCCAACGCCACCAGCGCCCGCACCCCATGTGGCATGGGTTTGCGGGCGACAAGGTGACCCTGGCCTGCCGCCGCGAGGTTCCCGTGCCGGGTATTAGTCACTTTTGTGCCATCGTCGGCACGTTTGCCATCAGAGTTTTCCCTGATAGAAATTGGATTTACACCTCATATAAGCAGGGCTATATTCGCTAATGAGCCTTTCGGCTCAATAGCAGTCCTGGAAAGCCTACGAGCACCCCGCACGTGGGCTTTTTTTTGCGCCCACTTGTTTGGTTGTGCGCCTTTGGCCGCATGCGCCGCTGGACGTACTTCAGAGTGCCTGATGACATTAGACGACAGGTAACATCCCGCCAATCGTTCGAACTGCCGGGCCTTTTGCCTTTATTTCCCCTTTTATTTCCGTATTTTTCGCTTTCTTCGGAAATGTTCGAAAATGTCTTGCTGCAACCCTCAAGCTTGCCTCGTTCCCTGCCGTTAAGTCCGCGATGCGGCGTCGCCCCGGAAATCTGTCCGGGACGCGGAAAAAGCGCGCGGAATAATAATAGAAAAGGAGCCGGAAGATGCGTTGGTTGCGAAACTTTGGCATTGGGGCGCGCCTGACGTTGGCGTTCTCGTTGATGACGTTGCTGATGGCTGCCGTGGCGGCGCTGGGCATGATGTCCCTGCGCACCATGGACGAAACGATGCGCGTGACCGTGGCAGCGCGCTTGGGCAAGGTGCTGGAGGTCGAACACGTCAAGCAGGCTGCGCTGCAGGTTGGCATCCTGGTGCGCGATGCCACGCTGAACGAGGATCCGCTTGCGGTACGGCGCAACGCCGAACGCATCGGCACATTGCGCCAGGGCATGGGTTCCACCCTGGATGAAGTGGGGCAGTCCCTTTCCAAGTCCGGCAGCCCGGAAGTTCAGCAGGTTTTTCGCCGCCTGATCGAAGCACGCAATGCCTATAACGGCCAGCTCGACATGGTGCTGCGCCAATTGGAGGCTGGTGAGTTCGATGGCGCGCGCAGCGCGCTGGTGGCGACCCTGCCGGCGGCCCAGGCGCCTTATTTCGACCAGTTGAGCGAACTGACCGAGGTCGGACGCAAGGCAGCGCAGGCTGCCGTGCAGGAGGCGGGCGCCAGCTACGAGATGGCCCGCGACCTGCTGCTGGGCCTGGCTGCGGTGGCGGTGGCCCTGGCGGTGGCCTTGGGCGTCGGCATCACGCGTTCGATCACGCGGCCGGCGCACCAGGCGCTGGAAGCGGCACAGGCGCTGGCGCACGGCAACCTGACGTACGCCATCAAGGTGAGGAGCGACGACGAAATGGGCCGCATGCTGGGCGCGCTGGGGCGCGCTTTCGGCCAACTGGCGACGCTGGTGCACGGCATACAGGGCGCGAGCCGCTCCATCGATGGCGCCACCCGCGAAATCGCCAGCGGCAACACCGATCTTTCCCAGCGCACCGAAGAACAGGCTGCGTCGCTTGAGCAGACCGCTGCCTCGATGGAGCAGCTCACCTCCACGGTCAAGCAGAATGCCGCGAATGCACGGCATGCCAATGAGCTGGCGGCCAGTGCCTCCGGCGTGGCGATCGAGGGCGGGCGCGCCGTGCGCGGCGTGGTCGAGACCATGCAGCAAATTTCGCAATCGTCGGCCAAGGTCGCGGAGATCGTCGGCGTGATCGAGGGGATTGCCTTCCAGACCAATATCCTGGCACTGAACGCGGCGGTGGAAGCCGCCCGTGCCGGCGAGCAGGGGCGGGGCTTCAGCGTGGTGGCGGCCGAGGTGCGCAGCCTGGCCCAGCGCTCTTCGTCGGCAGCCAAGGAGATCGGGCAACTGATCAATGGCTCGGTGGGGCAGGTAGCCCATGGCGCCAGGCAGGTGGAGGACGCCGGCCGCACCATGGACGATATCGTTGGCGCGGTGAAGCGCGTGACTGACATCATGGGCGAGATCGCCGCGGCCAGCGAGGAGCAGTCGTCCGGCATCGAACAGGTCAACCGCGCCATCAGCCAGATGGAAAGCGTGACGCAGCAGAATGCCGCACTGGTCGAGCAGGCCGCCGCCGCCGCCGAGAGCCTGCAGCAGCAGGCTGCCGGGCTGGTGGACGAGGTGTCCCGTTTCCAGGTAGCACCGGCGGATGCGCGCGCGGTGCAGCCTCGCGAAGCGGCTCGGGCACCGGCGCTGCAAGCGGTGGCGAAAGCACGTGTGGCCCCGGCCGCCCCGCTGCTGCAAGCAGTACAAGCCGCGCCCGCCGCCCGTGTGGTGCCGGCCGCCACCGCCAGGATAGCCACCCGGCCCGCGGCGGCAGCGCCGCGTACTGGCGCGGTCAGGCCCTCCCGCGAGCCTGTGCTGCCTGGCAAGACCCGTGCGCCGGTGGTGCGCCAGGCGCGCGAACCGGTGCTGTCTTCCAAGTCGGTCCCGGCCGCTCGCCAGGCCAAGCCTGTGCCGGCCGTATCATCCGCGCCGCGCCGCGCCGCGAGCGCGCCGGCCCTCGCCGTGGCCAATGGCGACTGGGAATCCTTCTGAACTTGCGCGTCGTTCCGAAACGGGGCCCGGCGAGCCGGCCGGGCGCGGCTGCAAGGTGGAAGGCTTAGGCCTACAATTACGCCCTTGTATAAAAAACAGGCAGGAGCGATGCCACCCGTGCGCGGCGGCATCGCACTCCATGTCCCCGCAGTGCGTTCTCTCTCCCGCCAGCCCATGACCGCCGTCTCCGTGCCGTCGTTTCCGACGGTTGCCATTCCGCCTTCTATCGTCTCTTCACCCACCTGCGCAGTTTCCGTGTCGTCGGGCTCTGCCCCGGCCCCCGCCGGAGGTGCCGGCAGCCACGGCAATGCGGCGTCCGGGCCTCCGGCCATGCCGCCGGTACCGGTGATGCAAGTCATCTTCGGCCTGATGCTGGCCATCCTGCTGGGCGCGCTCGAGCAATCGATCGTCGCCGTGGTGCTGCCGGACATCGCGCTGCAGCTCAATGGCTTCGAGGAGATGGCGTGGGTGATCTCGGCTTACCTGGTGGCGTCCACCGTGGTGACCCCGATCTACGGCAAGCTGTCGGACTTGCTGGGGCGGCGCTCGGTGCTGTCGTTTGCCATCGTGCTGTTCCTGCTGGCCTCGGTAGCCTGCGCGCTGGCGCAGACCATGCCGCAACTGATCATCGCGCGCATCCTGCAAGGCCTGGGCGGCGGCGGCCTGATCTCGGTGGCGCAAGCCACCATCGCCGATGTGGTGCCGCTGCGCGACCGTGGCCGCTACCAGGGCTATGTGAGCGGCGTGTGGGCCGTGGCCAGCATGGCTGGCCCGGTGATCGGCGGCTACCTGGCGCACTACCTGTCGTGGCGCTGGATTTTCTGGATCAACCTGCCGCTGGCGCTGGTCGCGCTGGTGGTGGTCCGCCGCACGCTCAGGCACCTGCCGGCGGGCGGGCGCCGCCATCGTATCGATTACCTTGGGGCGCTGCTGTTCGGCGGTGGCCTGAGCGGTGTGCTGGTGTTCCTGACGCGGCTCGGGCAGGGCCAGTCGGCCGCGACGCCGCAGACCCTTGGCTTGCTGGTGGCGGGCCTGGTCGCCATGGTGCTGTTCGTGTGGCAGGCGCGCCGGGCCAGCGAGCCGATGATCCCGCTGGACATGCTGCGGGTGCCGACCGTCGCGATCTGCTGCATCGCGCTGTTCCTGTGCTTTTTCCAGTTGATCGCCATGTCCGTGCTGTTGCCGCTGCGTTTCCAGGTGGTGGGCGGCGTGCAGGCCGACACCGCCGCGCTGCGGCTGGTGCCGCTGACGCTGGCCATCCCGTTCGGTGCGTTTTTCTCGGGGCGGCTGATGTCCTGGAGCGGCCGCTATAAGCCGCAGCAACTGGTGGGCACGCTGGTCGCGCCGCTTGCGATCGTGGCGCTGGCGTTCGTCGATCCGCATGCGGCGGTGCTGACCGCGCTGGTGATGGTGCTGCTCGGCCTGGCCATCGGCCTGCAATTGCCCAGTGCGATGGTGGCCACCCAGAACGCGGTGCCCGCGCACCAGGTCGGCGTGGCCACGGCGCTGACCTCCTTCTCGCGCATGCTGGGCGGCGCGGTCGGCGTGGCGGTGCTGACCACGGTGCTGATCGCCCTGTTGCGCCACGGCGGCATGGGCGTATCGGACCTGAAGGGTGGCGAAGACATCCTGATGAGCATGTTCCGCCGCGCCATCACAGGCGGCGATGCCGCCGATGCGGGTGCGGTGCGTGCCGCCGCCGAAGTGGCGTTCCGCATCCTGTTCCTGCTCAGTGCCGTGGTGTCGCTGGTGGCGCCCTTCCTGGTGGCGCGCCTGCCGGAAGCCACCTTGCGCGGCAGCAAGAGCGACGGCATGGCGGCGAGCATGGAATGATGGCTGGCGAGGTCAGGGGCCCGGTTGCGCCCCTGACGTGCTTTTTCCCAGGAAGCCGAATTCCACCGGCGTCTTGGCGTAGAACACCTGGATGTCTTCCTCGGCCAGCCGGTCGAACAAGCGCTGCACTTCCTCCTCCGTGGCAATCACGGTGATTTCTTCCGGCCGGTCGGCCAGTTCCATGAAATGCCAGGTGTGGAAGCGGCGGTCATGGCCGATGCCTTCCGCCGCCACTGTGTGCGTGGCACCGCGGATATGCAGGTCCCGCAGGACCTGCAGCAGCCAGTGCGACAACTGCTTGCCGTGGTGGCGCCGGTTCTCGATGGTGAAGAGCGTGAGCTGGAAGCCTTGCACGATAGCCCCCCTGCGCGCCCCGCCACGGCCTCCGCGTGCCGCGACCGTGGCATGGACGGCCGCCGCGGCAAGGTGCTTTCTCCAGTTTAGGCCAGCCGCCGCGGGCAGCCTGACACGCGCATTATCCGAGGGTTAACCCTGGTTCGTCCGCGCCGGACTTCCTTGTGGTCCGCCACGGCCCTCGCCCTCACTCCGGCGCTTCCTCCGCAACGGGCCCTTCGGCATCCAGTTCCTTCATGTTTTCCAGCAACTTGAGCAGGTAATGCAGCGTGTGGGTGATGTCGCTGGTTGAAAAATCGGTCAGCGCCCGCTCGTAGTAGTCGCGGATCTTGGGTTGCGCCAGTTTCAGCCACACATGGCGGCCGGTCTCGGTCATGGTGACCAGCCGCGAGCGCCGGTCGCGCCCGTCGGGCGCCAGGCTCAGGTGTCCGTCGCGCTCCATGCGGCTCACCAGGCCGGACAGGTTCTGCCGGCTCACCATCAGGTAGCGGGCCAGGTCCCCCACGCTCATGCCCTCGGCCGCCTGCGGCCTGGAAAGTGCCCCCAGCACCGCCCATTGCTGTGTCGTCAGGCCTTCGGCCTCCACGGCTCTCGATCCCGTTTTATGCAACATATTTGCGCATTGGTATAGGCGAAAGAACAGCCTGTTTGCCATTTCCATGCGCGCCGCCGGGGCGAGATCGTCTTCAAAATCGGGGTTAACCATCATGAATTCCTGGGTGGTCTTGCTTGCATTGGTTTGGTCGCACGCCTAATATACGTCAATATATTTACCTATTTAACGGCTGGCGCGCGGCGCGTCAGCCGCACGATAGCACCCTGGACCTGGAAGGAGAACACTGTGCAAGGACTCGAAGGCAAGACGGTCATCGTGACCGGTGGTGGTGGCGGCATCGGCGGGGCGACCTGCCGGCGCTTCGCACGCGAAAGCGCTGCCGTGGCGGTGCTGGACCTGAACCTGGAAGCGGCAAGGCAGGTGGCTGCCCGGATCCGCGAGGAAGGCGGCCGGGCGGAGGCGTTCCAGTGCGACATCACGGACCGCGCCAGCGTGGATGCGGCGGTTGCCGCCACCGTGAGCCAGCTTGGCCCCATCGACGTGCTGGTGAATAACGCTGGCTGGGACATATTCAAGCCGTTCACCAAGACCGAACCGGCGCAGTGGGAGCGCCTGATCGCCATCAACCTGACTGGCGCGCTGCATATGCACCACGCCGTGTTGCCCGGCATGGTGGAGCGCAAGCGCGGGCGCATCGTCAACATCGCCTCCGACGCGGCACGGGTGGGCTCCTCCGGGGAGGCCGTCTATGCCGCCTGCAAGGGCGGTCTGGTGTCGTTCTCAAAGACCATCGCGCGCGAGCATGCGCGCCACGGCATCACCGTCAACGTGGTGTGTCCAGGGCCGACCGACACGGCGCTGTTCGCGGACTACAAGCAAGGCGCCGGCAACCCGGAAAAGCTGATGGAAGCCTTCACCCGCTCCATCCCGCTGGGCCGCATCGGCCAGCCGGAAGACCTGCCCGGCGCGATCGTGTTCTTTGCCAGCGATGACGCTGCCTTCATCACTGGCCAGGTGCTGAGCGTGTCCGGCGGCCTGACGATGAACGGCTGACGCCGGCAAACACAAGACAAGTGAGACAAGTGAGAAAAGTGAGAAAAGTGGAGATAGCGCAATGAACTTCGAAGACATTCTGTACGAGAACCGCAACGGCGTGGCCTGGATCACCATCAACCGGCCGGACAAGATGAACTCGTTCCGCGGCCAGACCTGCGATGAACTGATCAAGGCCCTGAACAAGGCCGGCTACGACAAGGCCGTAGGGGCCATCGTTCTGGCCGGCGCCGGCGACCGCGCCTTCTGCACGGGCGGCGACCAGTCGGCGCACGACGGCAACTATGACGGCCGGGGCACCATCGGCCTGCCGATGGAAGAACTGCACGACGCCATCCGCAACGTGCCCAAGCCCGTGATTGCGCGCGTGCAGGGTTTCGCGATCGGCGGCGGCAATGTGCTGTGCACGATCTGCGATCTGACCCTCTGTTCGGAGAAGGCGATCTTCGGCCAGGTAGGGCCGAAGATGGGATCGGTCGATCCAGGTTATGGAACCGCGTTCCTCGCACGGGTGGTCGGCGAGAAGAAGGCCCGTGAAATCTGGTACATGTGCCGGCGCTATTCGGGCCAGGAGGCCGTCGCGATGGGCCTCGCCAATGCGTGCGTGCCGCACGACCAGCTGGACGCGGAAGTGCAGAAGTGGGGAGAAGAACTCTGCGAGCGCAGCCCTACGGCACTGGCCATCGCCAAGCGCAGCTTCAACATGGACACGGCACACCAGAGCGGCATCGCCGGCATGGGCATGTACGCGTTGAAGCTGTACTACGACACCGAGGAATCGCGCGAAGGCGTGGCAGCGCTCAAGGAAAAACGCAAGCCGGAGTTCCGAAAGTACGCAAAGTAAGAGCGGCCGGCAAGCCTCGCTGCCGATCGATTTCACGCATGCCAATTGGCGCGCCCGCCGCGCGCCAGCCCCGTTTTTTTCCCCTGCTCACCCAGGAGACAAGCGAATGAACCCCTATCTCAATGAAGACCTCGTAACACTTGGCGACCACGCACGGCGCTTCGCTACCGATCGCATCGCGCCGGGCTACCAGGAGCGCGATGCGTCCCGCGTCCTTGATCGTACCCTCATGCGGGAGATGGGCGAGATGGGGTTCATCGCCCCGGAACTGCCGGAGGAGCATGGCGGTCAAGGCCTCGGGTGCCTTGCCGCCGGCGTCATCCACGAGGAGGTGGCCCGGGCCGACCTGAGCCTCTCGTACATCAACCTCCTGGCTTCGCTCAACGGGCAGATCCTTGCGCACCACGGCAAGCCGGAGGTGGTGCGCCCCTGGTTGACGCGGCTCACGCGCGGCGAAGCGTTGCTGGCGATCGCGCTGACCGAACCGCGCGGTGGCTCGGATGCTGCCAACCTGCGGCTGCGGGTCGAGCGTGTCGGCGACGCGTACGTGATCAACGGCGAGAAGACATCGATCTCGGCAGCCGACCAGGCCGACGCGGCGGTCGTATTCGGACGTACCGGCACCGTCGAGTCCGCTGCGCACGGCGTCACGGCGCTCCTCGTGCCCATGGACCTGCCCGGGATCACGACCAACCGCTTCAACTGCCACGGGCAACGAGCGATCGGGCGGGGTTCGATCTTCTTCGAGAACGTGCGTGTCCCGGTGGACCACCGGCTCGGCGACGAGGACAAGGGCTTTGTGCAGGTGATGCAGGGCTTCGACTTCTCGCGGGCGCTGATCGGGCTTCAGGTACTCGCCGTGGCCCGCGTCGCGCTTGAGGAAACCTGGGCCTATGTCGCGGAACGGCAGGCGTTCGGCAAGCCGCTTTCCGCGTTCCAGGGTGTATCGCATCCGCTGGCCGACTTCGATACACAGGCCGTGGCGGCACGGCTGCTGTGCCTGCAGGCGCTGTGGTTGAAGGATAACGGCGCGCCGCACAGCGCGGAGGCGGCCATGTGCAAGTGGTGGGCTCCGAAGCTCGCCTACGACGTCGTGCACCAATGCCTGCTGATGCATGGGCATGGCGGCTATGACCGCGGCTTGATGGAGCAGCGCCTGCGCGATGTGCTGGGATTCCAGATCGGCGACGGCACCACCCAGATCATGAAGACCATCATCGCCCGCGACCGCGCCGGCCGTGGCGCGGTGCCGGCCTGATCAGGCTTGTTCCTGCTTGTTCCTGCTTGTTCCAAATAACGACAAAAGGAGACCCCCCATGGAATTCGACGCCGTCCTGCTGGCGCCACGCCGCGCGCAGAGCATCGCCAAAGGCCACTGGCACGATCGCACGATCAATGACGATCTGGACGCCTGCATTGCTGCCTGTCCGGGCAAGCTCGCACTGACGGCGGTACGGGGCGAAACGGGGGAAACACGGCGCTTCACCTATCGCCAGCTGGGCGCGATGGCGGACCGGATCGCCGTGGGACTGGCCCGCCTGGGCGTGGGCCGCAATGACGTCGTGGCGATGCAACTGCCGAACTGGTGGGAGTTCAGCCTGCTCTATCTGGCCTGCTCGCGCATCGGTGCGGTGCTCAATCCTCTGATGCATATCTTCCGGGAGCGCGAGCTCTCGTTCATGCTCAAGCACTCAGAGGCGAAAGTCCTGATCGTGCCGAAGGTGTTCCGGGGCTTTGATCACGAGGCAATGGCCAGATCCTTGCAACCGGGTTTGCCATTCCTGCGGCGCATCGTCGTCGTGGGCGGCGACGGTGCCGATGACTTCGAGGCATTGCTTGCAACGCCAGCGTGGGAGAAGGAGCCGGATGCCAAAGCCATCCTCGCAAGCCACCGGCCCGGTCCAGACGACATCACGCAGCTGATCTACACATCCGGCACGACCGGCGAGCCCAAAGGCGTGATGCACTCGGCCAACACCTTGATGGCCAACATCCTGCCTTACGCCGAGCGTTTGAATCTGGGCCATGGCGACGTCGTGCTGATGGCATCGCCAATGGCGCACCAGACCGGCTTCATGTACGGCCTGATGATGCCCGTCATGCTGCAGGCCAGCGTGGTCCTGCAAGACACCTGGGAGCCGGGCAAGGCCATCGAAGTCATCCGCGCCGAAGGCGTCAGCTTCACGATGGCCTCGACGCCATTCCTGACGGACCTCACCAAGACGGTCCAGGAGACCGGCCGTGCCGTGCCAAGCCTGCGGACCTTCCTGTGCGCCGGGGCGCCCATCCCGGGCCCGCTGGTCGAGCAGGCGCGCCAGGTGCTAGGCACGAAGATCGTATCGGCGTGGGGCATGACGGAGAGCGGTGCCGTCACCCTGATCAGGCTCGATGACGAGGACCATCTTGCGTTCACCACAGACGGTTGCCCGCTCCCGGGGGTCGAGCTGCAGGTCATCGATTCCGACGGGAAGCCGCTGCCACCCGCTGAGGTTGGCAGGCTTGTCGTGCGCGCCTGCTCGAATTTTGGTGGCTACCTGAAGCGGCCGCATCTGAACGGCACGGATGCCGACGGCTGGTTTGACACCGGCGACCTGGCTCGCATGGACGTCAATGGCTACATCCGCATCAGCGGACGCAGCAAGGACGTGATCATCCGCGGTGGCGAGAACATCCCCGTGTTCGAGATCGAGGCGCTGCTCTACAAGCACCCCGCCGTATCGCAAGTCGCCATCGTCGCCTATACCGACCAGCGGCTCGGCGAGCGAGCCTGCGCCGTGGTCGTGCCCAAGCCGGGCCAGCGTCTCGACTTCGCCGGCATGCTGGACTTCCTCAAGGCGCAGAAAGTCGCGATCCAGTACATCCCCGAGCGGCTGGTCGTGCGCGACACGATGCCTGCCACACCCTCCGGGAAGATCCAGAAGTTCAGGCTGCGCGACATGTTGAGCGACGGCACACTTTGAAAAGTCATCCGTCCCTGGCACCGTTGAGCATCCGGCGCACGCCCCGGCTCTAAGGGGAAAAAGGCTGAATGTCAAGTCAACGGACGCCTGATACGATGCGTTTAGTGGAAAGCTGGTCTGTCTGGCCGGCTCAATGTTCGCGTGCTCATAGCCGCCCGGACGGCGGCCTTCCAAGGAAATGTCATGAAGAAGATTGTCGCTACCGCTTTCGCTCTGTGCCTTGGGGCTGCTTCCATCGCCGCGCAGGCGCAAAACACCGGCAAGGTCGATCCCTACACCCAGGGGGCGAAGGCCGGAAAGCCGGACCCGTACACCGATGGTGCCAAGGCTGGCAAGGCCGACCCCTATACCGACGGGGCCAAGTCTGGCGACAAGTTCGATCCGTATACGCAGGGCGCAAACAAGAGTTCGCGCGCCGACCTGACGGACTCGAAGTCGAAGAAGTCGTCGCACAAGAAGCAAACCAAGAAGGCTGTGCCGGCACCTGTTGCCGGGACCTGAGCCGTCTGGCTCCGCGGCGACGGTTGCCGCAAACCGGGTAAAGCCCGCAACCAGCGGGCTTTACTTGCTGACACGATACAGTGACAGGGATCAACGCGACTCGCCGGGCGGCGTGATTGCGGTCGTGTCGATCCGCGAATCTTGCCGTTCTCCCTGACTTCCATACGCAGCGCGAAGCCCTTGCTCGGGCAATACCAATCGGCAATCTGCATGACACGAAGGTGTCGTCATGATCAGCGCATCGACAAGCTGCGCCGGCCCAGGCGAGGAGCGCTTTTCGCAAGTGATCGGTATGCACTCTTGCGGCCCGAGACCAGCGCGTTTCCCAGCTGTTCGCCTTGCCCGCCGGTGACGTCGCTTCGGCTGGCCGCGGCGGCCCGGGGGTATTAACAAATACTTACAGCACAAGTGCCCGGCCCACATTATGCTCGCGGAGCCAAAAAATGTGGCGGGCCAGACCTGTTTTCCGACGGCCGGTGACGCGGGCGAGGCCCGCGCGCGGATGTCGGTGCTGGCTGCGAATTCCAAAGAGAGGAGAATCTCATGAGCGGGATCCGCTTGTTGACCCTTGTAGCAGTTGCCACCCTGGCAGCCACTGCCGCATCGGCTCATGCGCAGTACGTTAAAGGCGGAATGGGCGAAGAAGTCAGGATTGGCGCCGATTTCGGTGGAGGATCTGCCCATCCCGTCGGCAGCCGCCGACTGCTCGATAGCGATGGCCTCATTGCGGCAGGGCGCGACAAGGGGCGGGCGCGTGCCAGGAATCGATACGAAGTTCGTGGCGGCAGCCAGCATGGGAAGATCCCTTTGCTTCCGGGCAAGAATTTGCCATAGGTGGTCTCGACCCTCGTCAGCCATCGGCGGGAATGGCCCCGGCTCGGGGCGTGACAGTGGACTTGATTCAACGCCCTCGCGCGAGGTGCGCGGAACGAGCCCCGTGATTAGTGTTCGTAGTGCTCGGCTCGCCGCCGCCGCCCGTGATTCGCATGACGAATGCCGCGCTCCGGTCGCGTGCGACCGGAGCGCGTAGCCTGCGGCGGCGTTGTGCGTTATGCGCCGTAGTAGAAGGGGGTGCGCACAGCATCGATGCGGAGTTGGGCGCTAGCCATCGACGGGTTGCTGGTCGCCTGCGGCGTGCTCTGCGCGGCGGTACTGGCGGCAGCGTTCTCCGCTTGCACCTTGGCTTCCGCCGCCTGGATGTCCTGCGGATAGTGGGCGTTTTCGCCACCGCCAGGCCGGTAGCCCGCCTGTTCCAGGCGAATCAGGTCGGCGCGGACTTCGGCGCGGGTGATCGGCGCCTGCTCGCTTTGCGCGAAAGACACGGCTGGCACGGCCAGGGCGCAGGAGATCATTACAGTGCGAATCAGTGCTTTCATGATGCATTACCTCTTTCGGTGAAATGGCCCGCTATCGCCTGGGCCGCGGCGCTTTCATCGACATGATGGAAAGGCTGTACCCAGTATTGGCCCCGGGCACTGACCCGAGCCTGACCATCTCATTACAATCGTGTCATCTGCGCCCCTTGTCGCAGGGGGCGGGGAACGCTGTCGATCGATTACAGATTTGTCATTCAAGGGCGGCGCGGCGGGGGCTATCATCCGGCATGCGGGGCGCCGCTGCGCGCCTTGCATGCACCGGCTAGACGAGGGCGATCATGAGAATTCTGGTGGTGGAGGACGAGCCCAAGACGGGCGAATACCTGCGCAAGGGGCTCACCGAGTCCGCCTTCGTGGTCGACCTGGCCGTGACCGGCGCCGACGGCCTGCACCAGGCGCTGGATGTCAGCTACGACCTGGTGATCCTGGACGTGATGCTGCCCGGCATGAACGGTTGGGAAGTGCTCAAGCAACTGCGCGAGCACAAGGACACGCCGGTGCTGTTCCTTACCGCGCGCGACGAGGTGGAGGATCGCGTGCGTGGCCTGGAGCTGGGCGGCGACGACTATCTCGCCAAGCCGTTTGCCTTCGTCGAGTTGCTGGCGCGCGTGCGCACGCTGCTGCGGCGTGGACCGGTACGGGAAGCCGACCGCATCGAGATCGAAGACCTGGAGATCGACCTGATCCGCCATCGCGTGACGCGCGCGGGGCGCCGGATCGAGCTTACGCCGCGCGAGTTCTCGCTGCTGCATTTCCTGGCGCGACGGCACAGCGAAGTGCTCAGCCGTACCCAGATCGCCTCCCATGTCTGGGATATGAACTTCGACAGCGATACCAATGTGGTCGACGTGGCGGTGCGCCGCCTGCGGGCCAAGATGGACGATGACTTCCAGCCCAAGCTGATCCATACCGTACGCGGCATGGGCTATGTGCTGGAGAGCCGACACACCTGATGCGCAGGATCTCGCTCACCGCCCGCCTGGCGCTCGCCTTTGGCCTGGTCGCCGCGCTCGTGTTCGGCGGCGTGGGCGCCTACCTCTACTGCGCGCTCGCCACGCAGGTGATCGAGCGCGACGATGCCGAATTGCTGCGCAAGGCGGTGCGCGTGCGTGGCGAACTGGCGGAACTGGCGGAACTGGGCTCCCGTGCCGGCGAGTGGCGGGAGGTGGCCGGCGTGGTGTCCGGCAACGAGGAGTTCGCTCTGGTCGTGCGCGCATCCGGCGGCTCCTTGCTGGTATCCGCCAATACCGGCAAGGAGCCACCGCCCGATTTGCCTCCACTTGCCGCGGATACACCGTTCGACCCCGCGTCGATCCGCACCTGGACGCAGCAGCAAGGCTATCCCGTGCACGGCGTAAGTGCCCTCGTGCGTCGGCATGCGGCCGCGCCGCCGCTGACGTTCACGCTCTACCAGACCGCCATCTCGCGCACCACGATGTTGCGCGCCTACCGCACCAAGCTGCTGCTGGCCGGACTGCTCGGCGCGCTGGCGGTGGCCGCGCTCGGCTACCTGGTGCTGCGCGCCGGCATGGCGCCGCTGCGGCGCATCGCCGCCGGTGCCTCGTCGGTCACGGTGCGGCGCCTGGCGTTGCCGGTGGACCCGGCGCAGTTGCCGCCCGAACTGGAGGAACTGGCCGCGGCCTTGCAGCAGATGATGGACCGCTTGCGCGATGGCTTTGAGCGGCTCTCACAGTTTTCGGCCGATCTGGCGCACGATTTCCGCACGCCGATCGGCAACCTGCTGGGCCAGAGCCAGGTCGCGCTGGCGAGCGAACGCAGCGCCGACGAGTACCAGGCCTTGCTGGCCTCCAATATCGAGGAATACGAGCGGCTTGCCCGCATGATCGAGAACATGCTGTTTCTCGCGCGGGCGGAGAACGCCCGCGTGGCCGTCAAGCCCGCGCGCCTGGACCTGGCGCGCGAACTGGGCGCGCTGTCGGATTACTTCGAAGGGCTGGCCGAGGCGCGCGGCGTGGCGATTGCGGTGGACGGGGGCGGCGCGGTGGAGGCCGATCCACTGCTGCTGCGGCGCGCGGTCAGCAACCTGGTGGCCAATGCCATCCGCTACACGCCGGCCGGGCAGACGGTGGTGCTGGCGGCACGTTCCACGCCGGACGGCATCAGCATCGAGGTGCGCAACCCTGGCGCCGGCATCGCGCGGGAACACCTGCCCAGGCTGTTCGACCGCTTCTTCCGGGGCGATCCCGCCCGTGCCAACTCAGGGGAGTCGGCAGGCATCGGCCTGGCCATTGTGAAGTCGATCATGGACTTGCACCACGGCCGCGTCGAGGTGGAGTCGGAGGTTGGGGGTACCACGGTGTTCAGGCTGCTTTTTCCGGCAGGGATGGCCGATGCCGCACCGGTTCGGCACTTCGCGTGATGTTGCGGCCTGTGCTCAAGGTACGGCTTCCTCCCACCCGGTCCGAAGCGCGAAACATGGCCGGCGCCACTCAATTCACGCCCGCTGCAAAAAAACCTGTTCAAAAATCAAAAAGCTTGTTGTAGAATGCGGCCTCCGTTTCGCAAGTAGCAGCAGCAAGCAGCAGGAAACGGAGATTGTTCCCCGATAGCTCAGTTGGTAGAGCGCCGGACTGTTAATCCGTAGGTCCCTGGTTCGAGCCCAGGTCGGGGAGCCAGATAAGCGGGAGTAGCTCAGTTGGTAGAGCGCAACCTTGCCAAGGTTGAGGTCGCGAGTTCGAGCCTCGTCTCCCGCTCCAGACATACGCGTACAGAGTTCCACGGAAGTCTGTACGTCCTTGAAAAAAGGGGCGAAAGCCCCTTTTTTCATTCCAGCGGGTTCCACCTGGAATCCACCAGCCTGGCAGCCAGCACCATCTAGTCCATCCGATACCGACCGGACTGTCCCTCGCCGTATCAGCCGAAGGCGGCAAAAGCTGGCATTTCCGCCACTGCCGGGGCGACAAGCAAAGGCGCTTCTCCTTCGGTAGCTATCCTGAAATCTCCTCAAGAACGCAGCGTTCGAACCTGTTTGGGAAGACTCGCGGCGTTTTCGATATTTATCCTATAGACGCAATCCTTCGCAGCAATAACACTCTCGAACTGCTGGCAGGTGACTGCTCGCTGGTTTTGCTTTCAACGGCCTAGAGACCGTTGGCGAGAATGGAAAGCGAGTGAAGGTATGTCAATGACTAGCCCCAACCGAATTCTAAGATTTCTGGCGTTACCCATATGCGGCGGGTTGACTGTTTCTCTTCCATTTGTGGCCTATTCGTGGGCGAAAGATGCGCCGTTTGAAGTAGGTGGGGCTTTCCTGTTCTTTTTAGTTGGAACCATCCTGGTTGCAGTTGTGGGTTGGCCGCTGCTGGTTTTAATTGAATGGAAATTCTCCCGGTACCGGATTCGGTACATTATAGGAGGCTTTGCCTGCGCTCTGTTGATCTGGCTTTTTTTTGAAGGGGCATTCTATGTCGGGGCCTGGGAAACAATCTGGACAAACCGATATTTCTGGGGTGAACGGGCGCCTCGCAGAATCGTGCTCTTCTCGTTAATAGGATTGGGTGCAGGCACCCTGTATTCCGGTGCTGTTGCCATCATCAACAAGAGAGCGCCGGAGCGGAAGATTGATGGAGACTGGAATAAATGAAGCCAAAGACTAGATTTGAATTGTTTCGCTGGACATATTTTTTACTTCTCTGGCTCATTACTACGGGATTAATTATTGCGATATTTGAAGCTGTCATTGGTCCTGCATTTCAATGGGCGTACGGCCCTACGCATCAATTGCCGACTTGGAACCAAGGGGGGCAAGCAGTGGTATTCGCGGTGCTGTTCAGTTTGTTCGCGGCGACAGTGTCATGGTTTTACGAGAAAAAAACGTCTGGCCGATAGGCGTACCTGATGCAGGGCGGCCTGGTGGATGGCGAACTGATCGCGCCAATGTTGTCCAGGTCGGTGCGTGCCTTACGGGCACCGGCGCTAGCGTGGTCTGCCACGAGCGCTCTTCCTGGCATTCCCGGCGCGAGGCGCCTCTTTACCCGCCAAGGCGCCGCCGCCGTTTACCTGCTCCATCCACGACAAGGCGTCGACGTACGACAGGAACTGGCGGAGGTATCCTGGCGAGAGTTCGCGCATCAGTGAGAGCGACCGATGTACGAGGCGGCTCGAGTTGAGCGGGCCGGCATTATCGGGCACCTGCTCCAGCGACTGCCGCAACTGCCGATCGGTACTGACCCTGGACCAGGCCTCCCTGAAGTAATCGAGCACCTTCAGTTCGGGATAGGCTGCGCGCGGGGGCACCGCGTGAATCGCTGCGGGGCCGCCTCCGTCCGCTGGTGCCTGGCTGGCGATGTAATCGATCAGTCCGGCAAGCGCCCCGCGAGCGGGCTCGCATGGCGATGGTTTGCCGCCGATATCGTCGATATCGCCAGCCTTGCATGCGGCGTTTTCAAGATCGCCGGCATAGGCCTGGAGCAGTTTGGACAGCTTGTCGTCCAGGATGGCTCGCGCATCGCCGCTGTGGCCGGCCGCCCGTCGCGCCAGCGCCTCGATGAAATGAAAGCGCACGGGATCCAGGCGGTCGGCGCCTCGCTCGCGCCATGCGTCGAGCGTGGCCCGGGCTTCGGATGTCTTGCCGGCGCGCGTCTCGTCAGTCTCGTCACTACTCACGGGGTTTCACCGTAGCGGTGGACGGCCTGGGGATTGGCGCAATTTCCACGCGCCGGTTCCTGGCCCGCCCCGCGTCGTCGGCATTCGAGGTCACGGGCTGCTGGGAGCCGAACGCGGCCGCGAATACCGAGGAGGGCGGGAGGCCTTCCTCGATCAACGCACGGGTTACCGTCAACGCGCGCTGGGCCGACAGCTCCCAGTTGTCGGCGAACCGGCGGTTGCCCTCCCGCATCCGCTGGTCATCGGTAAAGCCGCTCACCATCAGGATCTCCTCTCGGGCCCGGAGGTAAGCGGACAGCGGCGCGGCCAGGCTCTTCAACACTTCGCGGCCTTCGGGCTGCAATTGATCGGAGTTGCGGGCGAACAGCACACTGCCGCTGATGCCGATGCGCCCGTTGACCAGCGTCACCCGGCCCGCCGCCAGCGGCCCCGCCAGCGCCTGCTCCAGGGCCTCGCGGCGATGCTTCTCCTCCTGCCGCTGTCTGACCTCCTCTTCCAGCCTGGTCGAGAGTTCCAGCTGCACGCCGATGACGCCCACCAGGATCAGGACAAAAGCGCCCAGCAGCACCGACATCAGGTCGCCGAAGACGGCCCATATCGGCACTGTCGGCTCTACGCCGGCGTCGATGTCCTCGCTCATGCTGCTTCGACGCCGGCGGGCGCCTGCCGACCGGCGATCTGCCGCAGCTCTTCGACGATCTGCTTCTGCGACATCATGCTCAGATCGATGACTTCCCTGGCCTGCGCCACGTAGTAGGCAAGCTGTTCGTCGCTCCGCGCGACGGACTTGTCCAGCGAGGCCTCGATGCGCTGCAGGTGGGCCACCAGCTTGTCGTTCGACTCGCCGAACAATTGCACGGCCATGCCGAATGCTTCGCCCAGGCTTGCCACCTCGACGGCACTGCCGGTGACCTGCGCGGCGACGGCTTCCAGCTTCCCGGTTTCGGTCTCGACCTTGTCGGTGAACCGGGTGCCGACACGATCAAGCAGATCCGCCGTGGTGCCGACCAGCGCATCGACGGCCGTCCGCTGCTCGGTGGAGGCATGGTTCACGGCATCGAGCAGGGTTTCCAGCGTTTCCAGCAGGCGGCTGCGCTCCTCCAGCATCGCGTTGTCGCGGACCATGCTGTCGGAGAGTTTTTGGCGCAGTTCGCCGATGACGTCGGCCGCGGCCTTGGGGGCCTCCGAAGCCGCTTGCACAAGCCGGGAGATTTCGGCGATGGTGTTGCTGGCGTGCGCCTGCGTCTGGGCAGATATCTCGCGCGCGGTCCGGGCCAGCGTGTCGCAGACTTCCTGCTGCCGGCCCGCATTGTGCGTGCCCGCCTGCTCCCATTGCGTGCTCAGCGTGGCGGCCATCGAACCGAGCGTCCCGGTCCAGGCCGCCAGCCGCTGCTGGTCCCGCGATGCCAGTTCCGCGTGCAGGTCAACATGCGACTGGCCCACCGTGCGCACCAGCGACGCCGACTGCTGCTCCAGGGTCGCCGCAGCCGCGGCCAAGGCCTGTTGGTTGTCGCCCGCCAGTTTCTCGCTGACGCGTTCGTGCTGGGACAGCGCGTTGCACCATGCTTCCGTCATGCTGCCCGCAGTGGCTTCCAGGCGGGTGGAGACGCCTTCCAGCAGGCCTGCGGAGCGTTGCTCGAAGGTGTCGGCGAATCGAACCAGCGAGGCACGCAGGTCCTGGGTCAGCGCCTCGCTCGATCGCTGGTGCCCCGCCAGCGCTTCGTTCCAGATGTCCGCCACGGTACCGGTCGCGGCTTCGAAACCGGTCGACAGGCCGTCCAGTTGCCGCTGCACGGCTTGTGTGACGGTGTCGTGCAACGAGGCCGTCTCGCGAGCGAGGCTTGCCATCGTGGCATCCACGGCCGGCTGGATCGCCGTGCCGGCTGCGCGGGCGCTCTCGGCGACGCTCTCCTTCATGGACTGTTCCACGGAGGCAGCCAGGCGGCTGTACGCAGCCTCGGTCTTGGTGTGGAAGGCGTCCTGGCTGGCGATCTGCCGCTCGTTCAAGGCCAGGCTCTGCTGCTCCATGGCAGCCATCATGGCCTGCAGCCGATCGACCAGGGTGGGCATCACCTCGGCCTGCCGCTGCAGGAGCTTGAAGGTTTCCTCGCGCTGGTGCGTCAGCGAGTGGATACGCAATGTCGTCGCGATCTTCTCGTCGAGCATTTGCGCCGCCTGGAGGCGCTCGCGCCGGGACAGCGCGGAAAGCAGCCCCAGCATCGCGGAGGTGGCCACGCCCGCGACCGAAGTGCCGAACGCAAATCCCAGGCCCTTGACCGGCGCGGCCAGCGAAGCGCGGATGGCCTGCAGGTCCGTAGCGCTCTCCAGCGCCATCCCGGTGCCCTTCAGGGTGGCCACCATGCCCAGGAACGTGCCAAGCATGCCCAGCAGCACCAGCAAGCCCACGAAATACGGCGTCAGCGCCGGCCCCGGCAAGCCCACGCGCTCACCCTCGATGCGCAGGCGCGTCGCATTGCGCAGGCTGGGGTGCAATTGATCCAGCCAGGCGCCCAGGCTGGCCGGAGGCTGGGACAGGCCCGCCACTGCCCTCGCCAGGGTGGCGGTGGCCTGGTGATAGCGTTTCAGCTCGAGCGCGCCTGCCAGGTAGCAGGCGCCGACCAGCATCGTGACGGACAGCGCCAGCGCGTTCGAACCGGCGTAGCCGGCGCCGATCCAGCACACGGCAACCAGACCCACCAGGAAAACAGCGAAATTAAAAAGATATCTGGACATGGCGTCCTGGTTAGCTGGAGCGAAGGGCCGCGAGCAGCCCTTCGACCGGTTGAAAACGAATATCCAGTTCGGCAAGCAAAACGCTCCGCATATCCTTGCGGAACGCATCCAGCCATGCGCCGGGCGTGACTGCCGCGGGCTCCCCCGAGGCCTGGGCGTCGGCCAGCGTCGCCTGCTCCGCCTGCCGCAAACGCTTGAAGTGCCCTTCGAGCAACACCGGCACGGCAGCAAGCAGACTGCGCTCGCGCGCACTGAGCGCCCGCTCCATGACGGCATCCACCACCGCGAGCCGGGACATGCCGGGCGTCCTGGCGGCCAGCATCGCCCGCAGGCGGCCGCGCAGGTTGCCGATGTCCATCTCCATCGCCTGCTGCATAGCGAGATAACGCTGACGATAAGTCGCGAAATCGGCGGCAGCATCCATGGGCTCCCCCTGGGTGAAGGCCTGCGCCTGCCCGCGCCGCCTGGCGTTGGCGGATGCGCCATCGCCGGCGATGGCATCCGCCAACGCAGTTCGCACACGGGTGCAATCGCGCTCCTCGGCGCTGCCGAAGGTTCGCGCGCCGGATGGCATCGACGGCGGATTGCCGTTCAGGGCCGCGGACAGCTCGATGGCGTCAGCCCAGCCGAGCCACTGGCTCAGTTGGTCCGAGAGCGATTGCCTGGATTCGGGAACAGCGACGTCCGTCAGGCGCGCAAGCAGGCGTATGAGCGTCGGGCCGCTGAAACTTGTGCGCTGTGACACTTGCACCATACCGGCGGAGTCAAAAACCGACTAGTTTACACGCCGGCGGGGGAGGGTCCCACTCCCTTTCGCTTTGAACTACCAACTGAACTACCAACAAGCAGGCAGAGCCACGACACTGTCGTCAGCGGCGGCGGCGCAAGCTCCACACGATCGTCAGCATCCTCGCCCGTTCGGGCGCCAGGTTTCGCGAACGCAATGCCGATGGAAACTTTCGCGACAAGGGGGTTGCCGAGCAGGGGTGATTAGTCCATAATGCAGTCCATCGATTCAGCGGGAAGTCGAAAAACTTCTTAAGAATCAATGGGTTATGAGTAGATTATGGGCGGCGATGGCAATCTCGTCTCCCGCTCCGTTGCATCAGGCAAGGGAGCAAGTCGTTGCAGTTGACGGTCAGTAACTGCCCATGTGGCTCAGTGGTAGAGCACTCCCTTGGTAAGGGAGAGGTCGGCAGTTCGATCCTGCCCATGGGCACCATCTCTTTTTGCATTCCCCCCCCGAAGTCAGGTTCGTTCCATCGGTCAGTCCTGCGCCATATTCCGTAATGCCAGGTTCGACTGACACTGACGCACTCCCCCGAACATAAAGCCCGACACCGTGATGCCGCCGGCGAAGCGAAGCCTGGATTTACACCCGGACGCAGGTAGCAAGGCGAACAGCGTGCTCGGTTGCGGCGGCAGAATGGATCGGCGAAGCCCCCTCCCGGCCTGAAAGACAGGCATGCAACTCACTTGACTGAATGTTGTCACGACCGGCTTTTTTTGCGGCGTAGAGAAGCGCATCGGCCGCGGCGATCAAGGTCTGTCCGGTCGCGCCCTCCACCGCAGTCGCAAAATTGACGGCAACTACGCCAAAGCTTGCCGTTGCCACGACGCGCTGGCTGGCACCGACAATCGTTGCCTTGCCGGCAATCGCGCCGCGCAGGCGTTCGGCAATTTGCACGGCGTCATCCAGAGCGGTTTGCGGCAAGACCAGGATGAACTCCTCGCCGCCATGCCGGACAACGCTGTCAATATGCTCGCGGGTTTTCTCCTGGAGGATGGCCGCGATATCACGCAGGACAGCATCTCCGATCTGGTGGCCGTAGGTGTCGTTGATCACCTTGAAGTGGTCGATATCGCACGCGATGATCGACAGGCAATGGCCCGAGCGCTGTGCTCGCGAGAATTCAGCGTTCAGCAGATGGTCATACAGGTGCCGCCGGTTGAAGCATCCCGTGAGATGGTCCCGGACGGAAAGCTGCTTCAGCGTCAACTGGACCCTGTATTCGTCGCGCCGGAGGCTTTGGTATCGCCTGGCAGCCACCACACCGAAGCTGTTGGCCAGCAGCAGGAGCATCGACATCGTCAGCACATCGGATGCCGTGAGGTTCGCCAGGTTGACAGCGATCACGATGAAGACGGCCGTGCTGGCGAACGCAATGGCCTGCGCGACGATCAATCGATTCGGGATGAAAATGTAGACGACGATCAGCATGATGCACATGGACATCGCATGCCAGGGCATCTCGTGAGGGCGGTGCCAGGCGACCAGCATGAACGCCGCCATCCCTACGACTTCAGCCGCGGTTGCCGCGAGTCGAGGGGCGACGAGTGACCTGGGCCGAAGACGGATCAGGTAGAGCCCGGTGAACGCCGTGACCGCGACGAGCGCGCGGGCAAGGAACAGTGTCAGCACATCCCGGGTGTACCCCAGTGCCCCGACATCGGTCAACGCAAATGCAAGATAGAAAAGCGAACAGAAGCTCAGCGTGCTGTGCAGCGAGGCATGAACGCGATCCAGCTGGTCGGCCTGGAAGTCTTGCTCTAGCTCCTGGCTGGCGAATTCGACCCGCAGGCGGTCGATCCCAAAAGTGGGTTGCGATTGCGAGATCATGGTTGAGTTCAATAGCGCTCCGCCAAGGCAGCCACGACGAAGTGCCAATCATAACCCGCACGCAGAAGTAAAGGCCCCCGCCGTTGTGGGGGCAACACGTGAGCGTCCCGACCGGCAAACAGGCCAGCACCTTGTTGCCCGGTCACTGCCGGTCACTGCCATACCAAGCCCACGACAATCAGGTCAATAGGGGAAACCCGACGGCGGTCCTTGCCCGCCGGAGAGCGAAGCCGGACTATTGCGCAGCGTCACCGTCGCTGCCACCCAGCGAGCGCAGCAGCGCCGGAACCTTGGCGCTGCTGGTCGCCTGCACACGGGCGATGAGGTCGTAATCAACCCGACGCATGCCATAAGTCTGCGCGATATCGCGCTGCAGCCGGTGCCAGAGGTGACAGGTCATCTGCGCATCGGCCATCGCACGGTGTGCACGTCCGGCCTGGGGCAGCCGCAGCATCTCCACCAGCGTCGACAGCCTGTGGTTGCGGGCCTGCGGGTAGACACGCCTCGAAACCAGCATCGTGCAGGCGAAGGACTGATCGGCCGGCATCCCCAGGTGCGCGAGTTCAGCTTGCCAGAACCTTCGGTCGAAGCCCGCGTTGTGGGCCACCACGGGATGCTTGCCGACGAACCGGGCCGCTTCGCGCATCACCGTCGACGCGGCGGGTGCCGACGCAATCATGTCGTTTGTGATGCCCGTGAGGTTCACGACATCCGAGGGGATGCGTCTTCCCGCATTCATCAGGCTTTGATAACGGTCGACGATTTCCCCGTCGCGCAACAGGATCACAGCAATTTCCGTAGCCCGGTCGCCTTGACGCGGCGACAGTCCCGTCGTTTCAAAATCCAGAACCGCAACGGTCTGCATGTCATTTCCCTTTGGGGTTCATCCGACTTTCGTTTGGGTCAGCGCCGCCGGCACCGGCTTTGCCGCGCGCCGCCGCGCCCGCGCCGCCAGCCCGCTGCCGAGCGCCCAGCGCAAGGTCGGCGCCAGCACGCGCATGCCGGCCAGCGAAACCGGCCGGCGGATTGCCTTGGCGCCATGCAGGCCAAGTTCGCGCTGCACCCAGCCCGGCAGGAGCGCGATGCCGGCATCGCCCATGATACGCACCGCCGGGACCAGCAGGGGACTGGCCACGGGCATCGCCATGACCAGCTTCACCACTTCGCGGGTCCGGTCGCTCGCGGCCAGCTGCGGGCGCATGCGCTCCAGGTAGGCGGCGATGGCGGCGGCGCTGCGCGGCACGTCCGTCGCGCCCAGCATCTCGGCGATACGCGCCACCTCGGCGTAGTAGCGGTCCTGTTCGGCCGTGGAGAGCGGTCCGACATAGCGCAGGTAAGCAGTGAGAAAGCTCGACACCTCGGCCACATGGACCCAGGTCAGCAGCGCGGGATCGTCGGCCGCGTACGGGCGGCCGTCCGGGGCAGTGCCCTTGACCACGGCGTGGATGCGCTTGACGCGCTCGATCAGCGCCAGCGCATCGGCGCGGCTGCCGTAGGTGGTGCCGGCAATGAACTGCGCGGTGCGCCCCAGCCGGCCCTGCATATCGGTGCGGAAGGTGGAGTGATCCCACACGCCGGCCAGCGCAAGCGGATGCATGGTCTGCATCAGCAAGGCGCTGACGCCGCCTGCCAGCATGGCCGGGAAATCCGCATGCACCCGCCAGCAGACCGCTTCCGGGCCAAACAGGCCGGGGTCGCCGGGCGGGTTGTCGTAGTCGAGGCTGAGGCCGGAGTTGCTGCGGGTCAGGCCCCGCACCTGTGCGCCCGCCTGGGCGCGCAGACGGTCGAGCCACCGCCGGCGAAGCGTGCCGGCCTGGGGCGTGGAGGGTGGGGTGCCGGGTTGGTGGCCTTGCGAGCCGCTCATGGGTGCCTGCAGTTTGCGTGCGGATTCGACCGATCCCTATTATCGCTCAGTAGTAATGCAGGTCGGTCGCCTTGCCCCAGAATACACGGTAGGCATACAGCGTGTAGCCCAGGATGGTGGGCAGCACGATCGCCGCGCCGACCAGGATCACGCCGAGCGACTCCGGCGCGCTCGCCGCCTGCCAGATGTCGATCTTGTCCACCACCAGGTAGGGGAAGATGCTGTATGCCAGGCCGTTGAACGCCATCAGGAAGATCACCGCGGTGCCGGCAAACGGCACCCAGCACCAGCGGTCGTTGCCGTGGTCGTGCATGGCCGGCATGCGCCGCAGCAGGCGGTCGATGATGACGAGCAGCGCCACGGTGACCAGCGGGATCGGCGCCAGCAGGATGATGTTGGGCAGCGAGAACCATTTGTCGAAGATGCGCTGGCTCACCATCGGCGTGACCAGCGAGATCGCCGCCACGCCGATGCCGGTCAGCCACAGGCTGCGCCGCGCCCAGTACATGGCGCGCCGCTGCAGGCTGCCGCTGGTTTTCATGATCAGCCAGCCCGCGCCCAGCAGGCAGTAGCCGGCCACGAGGCACAGCCCCACCCCCACCGCGAAGGCCAGGTCCAGCCAGCCGTGCTGGAAGCCGGTGATGTACAGGCCGAGCATCAGGCCCTGCGAGAAGCCGGCCAGCAGCGAGCCGGCGTAGAACGCGCGGTTCCACCAAGGCTTGTGGTGGGCGCGCGCCTTCACGCGGAAGTCGAATGCCACGCCGCGGATGATCAGCCCCGCCAGCATCAGCGCCACCGGCAGATAGAGCTGGGTCAGGATCATGCCGTGCGCGATGGGGAAGGCCGTGAGCAGCAGGCCCACGCCGAGCACCAGCCAGGTTTCATTGGCGTCCCAGAAGGGGCCGATCGAGGCGATCATGGTGTCCTTGTCGGCATCGTCCGCGCGGCGCAGCAGCACGCCCACGCCCAGGTCGTAGCCGTCCAGGATCACGTAGATCAGCATCGAGATGCCCATCAGGGCCAGGAACACCAGCGGCATCCAGCCGGCGGGTTGGGTCAGGTCGTTCATTCTGCGCTCCGCAATTGGCCAGGCAACACGGCTTGAGGGGTTTCGATCCCGCCGCCCACGTCGGGGGCGGTTCCCGCCTTGCGGGCCAGGTAGAAGACCACCGAGACATAGGCGGCGATCAGTGCCAGGTAGAGCGCGAGATACATCGCCAGCGTGGCGCCGATCATGGCCGCCGGCACCTTGGAGGCGGCCTGCGCGGTGGTCAGCACGCCGTACACCAGGTAAGGCTGGCGGCCGATCTCGGTGACGTACCAGCCGGCCACCAGCGCCACCCAGCCGGAGAAGGTCATGGCAACCAGGGCCCTTGCCATCCACGGCGCGGGCTGGCCGCCGCGGCGCAGCTGCCACGCCGCCGCCCACGACACCGCCAGCATCAGCAGGCCCACGCCCACCATGATGCGAAAGGCAAAGAACAGCGGCGCTACCGGCGGGTGCTTGTCGCCAAAGGCGTCGATGCCCTTGACCTCGCCGTCCGCGCTATGCGTCAGGTAGATCGAAGCCAGCTTGGGAATGGCGATCTCGAAATGGTTGCTTTGCGTGGTCGCGTCAGGCAGGCCGAACAGCACCGCGGGCGCGCCTTTTTCCGTCTTCCAGATACCCTCCATGGCGGCGATCTTGGCCGGCTGGTGATGCAGGGTGTTCAGGCCGTGCAGGTCGCCCGCCACGATCTGCAGCGGGATCAGCGCCGCCGCGATGGTCACGCCGGTGCGCAGCGACGACAGCACTTCCGGCGCGCGGTCGCCGCGCAGCCAGCGGTAGGCCGAGAGGCCCGCCAGCAGGAAGGCCACGGTCAGGCCCGAGGCCAGCAGCATATGGACGAAGCGGTAAGGGAAGGACGGATTGAAGATCACCGCCAGCCAGCTCGTCACGTGCGCGCGGCCATCGATCATCTCGAATCCCGCCGGGGTTTGCATCCACGAGTTCAGCGCCAGGATCCAGAAGGCCGACAAGGTGGTGCCGCCCGCCACCAGCAGCGTGGCGATGGTATGCGTGCGGTTGCTGACCCGGCGCATGCCGAACAGCATGATGCCAAGGAAGGTGGCCTCCAGGAAGAACGCCGTCAGCACCTCGTAGGCCAGCAGCGGGCCGGCCACATTGCCGACGGTTTCCATATAGCCCGGCCAGTTGGTGCCGAACTGGAAACTCATGGTGACGCCGCTCACCACGCCCAGCGCGAAGGTCAGGGCAAAGATCTTGACCCAGAAGCGGTAGGCCGCCATCCAGCGGTCGTCGCCGGTCTTGCTGAAGCGCAGCTTGAAGAACAGCAGCACCCAGGTCAGCGCGATGCTGATGGTGGGAAACAGGATGTGGAACGTGATGTTGGCGGCAAACTGCACGCGCGCAAGCACCACCGGGTCCAGCGACGAAAACATGGATCTACTCCTTCCGGGTGCGGGTCGACCTGGCCTTCACGGCACTGGCAGGGGGTTTGTCGGCGCGGGCCTTGCCGCCGATGGCAACGCTGAGCTTGTCCTTCACATCAAGCAGCTTGTTGACCTTGGAGCCGAGCTTCATCAGCTTCTCCAGCGTGGCCACGTCCAGCTTCTGGATCTCGCCGAACCAGCTCGTTACCAGCAGGATCAGCTGGTACATCTCCGTCATCCGCTCTTGCGCATGACGGTCGTTCGGATCGGCGGGGGTCTCCAGCTGCACTTCGCGCAGCATCGACAAGGTGGGATCGATCTCGCGCCGGCGGCGCTCCTCGGCCAGCGTGCGAAAGATTGCCCAGACATCGTCCGGCGCCGAGAAATACTCGCGGCGGTCGCCCGGCTGGTGCGACAGCTTCACCAGGTTCCACGACTCCAGCTCCTTCAGGCCGATGCTGACGTTGGAGCGCGAAAAACCCAGCGCCTCGGCGATCTCGTCGGCATTGAGCGGGCGGGAGGCGGTAAACAGCAGGGCGTAGATCTGCCCGACCGTACGGTTGATGCCCCAGCGGCTGCCCATCTCGCCGAAATGGAGCACGAAGCGCTGGATCAGGGGCGAGAGATGCATGCTTGTTTGTTTTGAATTTTTAGGAAGTTGTGAAAGTTTAGTATGAAGTGGGTGGGTGTGCCCGGGTTGGTGGGTGCGGCAAAGTGTCGCTGTCCGGTCGAGGAGATGATATTTGTCACGTCTCCTATCCCCGCGCATCGGCGGCTCTGCCAACCAGGAGCCATGTACGCAAGTCACCGATGCCCTTCGCGGTGACCACACCGCGCTCTTCGAGCTGGAATTCTTCTCCAAGCTGAAGTCGTGTGGCTTCCGTCACCTGAATGCGATCGGCGATGCCATGGGATTCCATCCGGCTGGCGATATTCACGGTATCGCCCCACAGGTCATAGATGAACTTTCTCCGCCCGATCACGCCGGCGACGACGGCGCCGCTGTGGATGCCAACTCGCAACCGCAGGTTGTAGCCGCTCCGCGCATTGAATTGCTTCAGTGAATCAATCATGTCCATTGCCATGTGCGCGGCGCGAGCCGCATGATTGGCGGCAGGGACAGGCAGTCCCGCGGCCGCCATGTAGGCATCGCCGATTGTCTTGATTTTCTCGAGCCCCCGGTTGTCGGCGATATTGTCGAAGTCGGCAAAGATCTCGTTCAACACCGCCACTAGCTGTTCGGGGCGCATGCCGGGAGAAAAGCGGGTGAACTGCACGATGTCGGCGAATATCACCGATACGTCCTGGAACCTGTCTGCGATGATCTCCGGTGGACCGCTGGCGACGAGATCGGAGCGCAATTTAAGCCGCTCCGCGATGGGGGCGGGCAGCACGTTGAGAAGCAGCCGATCGGTTACCTGCTGCTCACGCACGAGCTTCTCGTAAAGGTGTCTGAGTTCATCGCCTTGGTGAACGATCGTCTCCCGGCTCGCCTCCAGTTCGCGCACCTTCTGCTCGAGTTCCTTGCCGTAGTTCAATGCCTCACCATGCAGCAGGCGCACTTCCAGCATATTGCGAACCCGCATCAGTACCTCGGCAAGTTCAAACGGTTTGCTGACGAAGTCTCTGGCTCCTGCCTGCAATGCGCGTAGTCTGTGGTCAGGTTGGGCGGTGACGACGATCACTGGAAGGTAGCTGTCTGGCTGGGCGTCCTTGATGGCTTCCATGACCTCGAAGCCGTCCATGCCGGGCATCTGGAGGTCCAGCAAGATCAGGTCATAGTGGTTCCTGTCATGAAGCTGACGAACCATGCGCGGATCGGTGGTCGACGCAACACAGGTATATCCGGCTCCGCGAAGCATTTGCTCGAGCAGCAGGACGTTGGCCTCCAGATCGTCAACAATCAGGATGCTCGCCGCCAGGATGTTCGATGCGTTGATCATGGCGAGATTCCACTTTCATTAGCCTTGGGTCGTCCGGCCTTGCGGTTGTTCAAGCGCGGCGCTCAGCGCATCCATGAATTCACGGATCTTGATCGGCTTGGTCAGATAGCGGAAGAATCCCGCCTTGATGCCTCTTTCAATGTCGCGTCGCATTGCATTCGCACTGAGGGCGATGACCGGGATATGCCTGGTCTTCGGGTCTTCGCGCAGGCGTTCCAGTGCTTCGATGCCGTTGATGTCAGGCAAATGGATGTCCATCACGATCACATCGGGCAGGGAGGCCCGGGCGAGCGTGACACCCAGCGCTCCCGTGACCGCGGATGAAAAATGTATATCGGCGCGGCGGGCGATGAGTTGCTCGACGAGATTCAGGTTGGCAGGATTGTCTTCCACGTACAGCAGGGTGCGTACCGAAGCGGGTGACTCGATTTGCGCCTTGACGGGCATGTGCGTTGCCGAGCTTTCGCCAGCCATTTCGGGTGGTCGCGCAGCGGGCAGTTCGACCCAGAATACGCTCCCCTCGCCCGGCGTACTCTCGGCGCCAATGTCCCCCCCCATCAATTCGACCAGGCGCTTGGCTACCACCAGGCCGATGCCGGTACCTTCCACTGGGCCAGCTTCATGCCCCAGACGATTGAACGGCTGGAATAGTTGTGCCAGCCGTTCCGGCGTCAAGCCCGCGCCGGTGTCGCAGACACTGACGCGCAGGCGATCGCCTTTCGGGTTCAACTGTATTTCGATGGATCCCTGGTCCCGGTTGTACTTGATGGCATTGGAAACCAGGTTGACGAGAATCTGCTTTAACCGGGTCCTGTCAGCGCGCACAAAGCACGGGGAGTCGCCCCCGGGAAATCGCATGCGAATCTCGCGCCTGAGTGCCTCTTGCTCAAGCATTGCGTGACATTCGCGCAAGATATCCACGACCGATACCGGCTCGGGGGACAGCGACATGTGCCCGGCCTCTATCTTCGCAAGATCGAGAACCTCATTGACCAATTCCAGCAAATGCCAGCCCGCCTTCAGAATTTGGTCGATGCTTGCCTGTTGCGAGGGGGATGGCGACGGGGAGTCGGAGGCCATCAGTTGCGCGAAGCCAAGGATGGCGTTCAACGGGTTGCGCAACTCATGGCTCATGCTTGACAGGAACTCGGACTTTGCGCGGTTGGCACGTTCGGCCGATGCCTGCGCCTGCTTGAGGTCCTCGATGTCGGTGCAGGATGCCAGCCACTTCACGATCTTCCCATCGGCATCCCTGAGTGGCGACCCGCGCTCAAGGTGCCATCGATAGGCGCCATCGGATGCCCGTCTCAAGCGATACTCGATCTCGTATTCTCTTCCTGCCGCCACCGCCTCCGTCCAGCGGTCGATGTTGTTGTTGAAGTCTTCGGGGTGTATGGCGGATTGCCAGGCTCCGGACTGCGTTTGCGCGTGCGCGAGGCGCTGCAATTGCTCGAGGCCAGCGTGCATGAAGGGGATGTATTCGATCCTGCTGCGTCGGGACGTGTCTTTCCCGTCAGCATGAGCGATCTGACCGAAGCGCTGGTACTGCCAGCGCTGGGTGAGCAGTTGCAACAGCATGCCCCCGGCATGCACGTGCGTAGTTACTACACTGACCGCAATGAAGTCCCCACTGCGCTCGCGAACGGCTCAATCGGCCTCGCCATCGACGCGCCGTTGATCTCCGACCCGTATCTCCACCACGCACCGCTCGGCCAGGATCGCTACGCGTGCATGATCCGGCATGACCACCCGTTCAAGGGGGATGCGCTATCTATGGCGGATTACCTGGCGATGGGGCATATCCACGTGTCTAGCCGCCGCCGGGGCAGCGGGTATGTCGATGCCGAGCTGACGCGGCTTGGTCAGCGCCGGGACATCAGGATGCGCGTGCAGCATTACATGGTCGCGCCGCTGATCGCAATGCGCTCCGATCTGGCGCTGACAGCGCCGCTGCGGCTCCTGCAGCGGTATCCGGCGCGCATCCTTGAGCTGCCGTTCGCGATTCCCGATCTGGAGTGGCATTGCTACTGGCACCGCAGTGCTGACCGGGACCCGGGCAACCGGTGGCTGCGCGAGCAACTGATGCATCTGATGCGCGATGCGGCAAATCGGCCGTGAAGCACCCAGAAACACGCTGGGGCTTCACGGAATCTTGCGTGGCCGTCAGACCGCCTTGAACATGTCTTCGACCACCTTCCTGGCATCGCCGAATACCATCATCGTCTTGTCCATGTAGAACAGTTCCTTGTCCAGACCGGCGTAGCCGGCGGCCATCGAACGTTTGTTGACGATAATCGTCTTGGCCTTGTACGCCTCCAGGATCGGCATGCCGGCGATCGGCTCGTCAGACCGTCATGCCGCCATCGACGACGATGCATTCGCCGTTGGTGTAGCTCGCGGCATCGGATACCAGGTAGAGCACCGTGCCCGCCATCTCGCGCGGCTCGGCGTGGCGGCGGAGCGGGATCTCGCTGATCTGGCGCTCGTAGCTCTCCTTGTCCTCGAACAGCGCACCGGCGAACTTGGTCTTGGTCAGGCCTGGCAGCAGGGCGTTGACGCGGATGCCCAAGGGTCCGCACTCCATGGCGAACGCGCGCGTCATGTGGGCCACGGCGGCCTTGGTGATGGAGTAGATGCCCTGCTTGTCGCCAGGGTGCAGCGCGTTGACCGATGCGGTATTGACGATGGTTCCCCCGCCTTGTGCCTTCATCATCCTGCCGGCCTCGACCGACATGAAAAAATAGCCTCGGATGTTCACTTCCACAGTCTTCTCATACGCAGCGAGATCGGTTTCGAGGATGTGCCCGAAATGCGGATTGGCAGCCGCGTTATTGACGAGAATATCGAGCCTGCCGTGCGAGCGGCGGATATGGTCGAACGTGGCAGCGATGTCTTCCATGCGGCCGACGTGGCAGGCGATGGCTTCGGCCTTGCCGCCTGCCGCGCGGATGCTCTTGGCAACGGCCTCGCAATCACCCAGCTTGCGGCTGGACACGATCACGTGCGCGCCCTGTTCCGCAAGCAGCTTGGCGATCTCCTCGCCAATGCCGCGGCTGGCGCCCGTTACCAGTGCGATCTTTCCGGTCAGATTGAACAGATTCGTGCTCATGCTTTGCTCCTCCAATAGTGTTGTGCGTTTTGGGCTGCAGCAGTCTCAGCGTTGGGTGTCGATCAATCGCACGGCTTCTTCTGCGAGCAGCCCCGCCATGTCTCCAGCCTTGCTCGCCTGCGCGCTCGATGCGTTGCCGTTGAGCGCGCGTTGCTTGACGCCCTGCGCAATGGCGGCCAGGCGGAAGAAGCTGAACGCCAGATAGAAGTGCCAGTTCTCAATCGGGGCGATGCCGCGCAGCTCGCAATAGCGCGCGACCATCTGTGCTTCCTGAGGAATCCCGAGCGCGTCGCGATCCTGCCTCGCGAGCCCCGGAACAGGCGAGCTCGACGGTAATCGCAGGCACATGCAGAAGTACGCCAGATCCGCCAGAGGGTTGCCCAGCGTGGACAGCCCCCAGTCGAGTACGGCTTTCAGGCGGTAGCTGTGCGGCTCGAACATCATATTGTCGAGCCGGAAGTCGCCATGCACGAGTGAGGGCTTGTCCGTATCCGCCGGGCAGGCCGAAGGCAACCATTCAATGAGCCGCTCCATCGCCTCGATGCCCTGCGTCTCCGCCTGGCGGTACTGCTTGGTCCAGACGCGGATCTGACGCGCGAGGTAGTTGCCGGGCTTGCCGTAGTCGGCCAGCCCGACCGATTCGACATCGATGTCATGCAGTGCGGCCATGGTGCGCAGCATCGCGTCGAAGTAGATGGCGCGGTCGGCGCGCGGCGTGTCGGGCAGGGCAGGGTTCCAGAAGATGCGCCCGTCTTCGAAGCTCATCAGGTAGAACATGCTGCCGATGACATCGCGGTCTTCGCACAGGTGATATGGGCGCGCCACGGGTAGCGCCGTGCCGGATAGCGCGGTCAGGACGCGAAATTCGCGGTCGACGGCATGGGCGGATTTCAGCAGATCGCCTGGCGGTTGCCGGCGCAGCACGTAGCGTGCCTTGGGTGTCCGCAGGAGAAAGGTGGGGTTCGACTGACCGCCGGAAAACTTCGCCGCAACGACGGGGCCCTCGAAGCCGGGGACATGATCTTCCAGATATCGCGCCAGCCGGGCGATATCGAGTTGCTGTGATGCGTGTGTCATGGTCAGGGGGCGTTCGGGTGTTCACCCGCGATTTTGGAAAGCTGCGCCATTCAGGATCGTCTGGATACGGGATGCCGTGAAGGTGGCCAGCTGCAACGATTCCGCGTTGAAGAAGTACCTGGAGACGCCGCGGTTGCGGATACGAAGGTTCAGCGCAAGGCGTTCGACGGAGGCGCCGTGCGCGTCCGCCACGTTCTGCTGCCCGCCGCGGGTCGAAAGCCGACCGTTGTTCTCCGTCCGAACGATGCCTGTTCTTGCCCTGCGAGATATCGTTCCGCCACCGTGCGCTCACCAACTCACCGGAAGCAGGATAGCGGCCCGTCACGCATTTTTGAAATTCATAGTCTGAACGCTCAGCCATTCATAGTGTGAATGGCGGCGTTCCGAGTTGCCTGGTGCCATTGGATGTGCACAAGATCCGCCCTGAGCGCCAGTTTGTTGCTGTGAGACGTGACAGCCAGGACGGCTGGTTTGAAGATGGCGACGGCCCGAGTAACGTGACCTTGATCAAGGCGCTGCGCGGCACCAAGTGGCACCTCTGGCACGGCTGCCCCTATCCAGCGTTGCGACGGCTGGAAAGTCTTGGCTGGGATCTCGATGCCGAGGCCAGCCCCGAGGAGGCGAAGCTCCTTGCCAAGCGCGAGGAGCGCATTGTGCCTACCCGTCCTATACTGATTGCAATAATAAGGAAGTACGCCATGAACTCTCTCTCCTCAATCCCCTGTCTTGCCCTGGCATGCGCAGCGATCACGCTGCTCGGCGGCTGCACGACATTTGCGCCGGTTTCGAGCGGGCAAGCCGCAATCGGTCAGCCTGTATCTGCCGTGGAGGCCAAATTCGGCAAGACTGCCGAGGAATATCCGCTGGCCAATGGTGGTACGCGACGGCTATACCCGACGGGGCCGCTTGGACAAAACACGTACGCCGCGGATTTCGACAACGGTGGAAACCTGACCTCTTTCCGGCAAATCCTGACCACAGCGGAATTTGCCCGGATCCAGATCGGGCGATCCACGCAGGAAGATGTTCTTCACACCTTCGGCAAGCCTGAAGCTATGACCTATTACCCGCTGAGCGATCGGCGGGTGTGGACGTACCGTTTCCGTGATGGCGGCTGGTTGCCGTCATTGATGAACGTTATCTTCGACCGCGACAACGTAGTGAGGGTCACGCAAATCGTTCCCGATCCGCTGCTTGACTCGTACAACTGAGGATCGGGTGACTGCCGAAATGGCCTGGATTCAGTGCTGCACAGGCGTGACGACGCTATTCTGCGGGGCGCTGACGGTGGGGCCCCCCTGCCGTCGCGCCGTGGACTCGCGCACGACAAGCCGCGGCTCGAGCATGGTGTAGCCGTCGTCGGCATTGCCGTCGAGCACATGCAAGAGCTTTTGCGTCGCCAGCTCGCCCATCCGTTCGCTCTGAAGATCCATCGTTGTAAGCGCGGGCGAGGCGTATTCGCCATAGGGGACATTGTCGAATCCGGTCACCGACACGTCCTCCGGCAGCCTGCATCCAAGCGCACGGGCTTCTTTCATGAAGCCAAGCGCGATCAGGTCGTTGTAGCAGACCACTGCTTCCGGGCGCTTCGGACCGAGCATGATCGCCGAGCAGGCGCGCTCACCGGCCTGGGCGGATGGCGCTTGCGCATCATGCACCTCGAGCGAAAGCCCTGCTTCCTCAAGACACGCCGCGACACCGCGAAGCCGTTCGGCATTCCAGCGCGACTGGCCGAAGCCAAGGTAGGCGATGCGCCGGTGCCCCTCATTGAGCAGATGGCGCGCGGCCATATACGCGGCCAGATAGCTGTCCGTCCCGACGCTGGGAAAGGGAAGGTGCGAGGTGCGCCCGAAAAGCACGACAGGCTTGTTCAGTTCCAGCATCCATTGCGCGGATTTCTCCGGCATGCGGGAGGTAATGATCAGCCCGTCAACCCGTTGAGCGAGTGCTTCGATCAACTGCCGTTCACGCGCCTGGTTTTCTTCCGTATCAACAAGTAGCAGTGTGTAGTCGTGTTGCAGCGCAATCCGGTTCGCGCCCTTGACGATGTTCGTGAAGTGGGGGTTGCGGATATCGAGAATGGCGAGCCCGATAGCGCGTGTCTTGCCGGTGATCATGGACCGTGCCAGCGGGTTGGAACGATAGCCGAGCTGCTCGATCGCCACTTTCAGCTTTGCCTCAACTGGCGCGGAGAAACGCTGGGTCCCATTCATGAACTTCGACACTGTGGCAACAGAGACACCAGCCGCCGCCGCGACGTCGCGAATGGTAGGGGAATTTGTCTTCATATATGAGCCTGTCGGTCTCTTCTGAGCGCAGTTGCCGGCCCCGGCAGCAATCGATGAGGCGGATCGAAGAAGTCGGTGTGGCGAAATTATAGGTGGAAATCGTTTTCGTAGCAGCGCGGACATCCGCAAGGGTCAGAAGGGACCATCACATGCCTGCCTTGGCATCGAGAGTTTCCTGATGATCCAGGCTCGCGCAGTGATCAGCCCAAATGCAAGCGCATCGACAACATGGCGTACTGGCCGGGACTCACCGTGTTGGTGACAGGATCGAGACGGCCGGACCGTGCCGCGGTACCGGCGCTTTCGCTGAACCATGTGAAGGTGTCACGAAGCAGGGCATGGCGTCGCAATGCAACGCGCAAGGGACCGTCCAACTCCTTTGCAGGCCAGGTTGTCCTGCCGACGCGGGGTTTCCATGCCAGATGCTGTCGGCGTGAACAGCGGCCTCGGCTTGGCCGCCCATCGCGAAGTAGGGGGGTGAAAACCCAGGCCGACCGGCATCGGCCGCGTGGAGGCATGGGTTACCTGCAAGGCCATGCCGATGCCTTGAGCATCGGATTGCTCGATGCGTTGCCGCGCCATCAGTAGCGCGGCTTGACGCGGGTCCAGTCGGGGCGGAACTTGCGCATTTGCGACACGTCATCGCGGTTCGTGATGCCGCAGCGTAGGTATTGTTCGTGAAGCGCGCCGAGCGCATCGTGATCGATTTCGACGCCGAGCCCCGGTGCGTCGGTGACCGTGACGCAGCCGTGCTCGATCCGGATCTTGCCGCCCTTGATGACCTCGTCGTCCTGCCACGGGTAATGCGTGTCACAAGCGTAGGTAAGGTTAGGCACGGCTGCCGCCAGGTGTGACATCGCCATAAGGCTGATGCCCAGGTGTGAATTCGAGTGCATGGACATGCCGAGGCCAAACGTATCGCACATCGTCGCGAGGGTCTGCGTCGCGCGCAAGCCGCCCCAGTAGTGATGATCGGACAGCACGATCTGCACCCCGTTCAGAGCGACGTTGCGGCGGAACTCTGCCATGTCGGTCACAACCATGTTGGTTGCCAGCGGCAGGCCGGTGGCCCGGTGGAGCGCGGACATGCCTTCGAGGCCTGGTGTCGGGTCTTCGTAGTACTCAAGATCGCCTTGCAGCCGTCCGGCCATCCGGAGGGCGGTGTCAAGCGACCAATTGGCATTCGGATCTATGCGCAGCGGATGATCGGGGAAGGCCTGCTTGAGCGCCTTCAGGCAATCGACCTCGTGGTCCGGATCGAGCGCGCCGGCTTTTAGCTTGATGCTGCCAAAGCCGTAGCGCTCAATCATCGTCCGTGCCTGCTCCACGATCTGCTCCGCATCCAGGGCGGGCCCCCACGTGTCGGGGCGATAGGACGGGTCGATCTGGCTGGCGAACTTGAAGAACAAATAAGCGGAGAACGGGATTTGCCGTCGCACCGCACCACCGAGCAGTTCGTGCACCGGAATGCCAAGCGACCGTGCCTGCAGATCCAGCAGCGCGACCTCAAAAGCACCAAACACCTTCCGATCTGCGTTGCTCGCTTGCGAGCCTGGAGCCACGTCGAGTTCAACGCCCTTCGAGGCAGGCGCGCCGGCGGATAGAACGCGTTGCCAAAGCCCGTTCAGGTCGAATGGATTCAATCCAATCAACAGGTCCTTAGCGCGGGTGAGGCCGTCAAGCACGGGCTTGTCGCCGTAGGTTTCTCCCAGGCCAACGAGCCCGTTGTCGGACTCCACCTCAATGATGGAGCGCAAGGCGTACGGCTCATGGACCCCGCTGGCATTGAGTAGCGGGGGGTCACTGATGGCGATGGGCGTGACACGGACGGCGACGATCTTCATTTAGGGTTTCCTCTTGCTTATAGGGCGCCGCCGCCGGGATGGCCGGCCGTCTCGACATGCGGCGCGCTTGTCCTTGTCGATAGGGCCTCCCACCGTGAGCAGTCGGCGGCTCAAAAATCCAGGGTCGTTTTGGATAACGTTTTCCTATGCTATCCAAAAATCTCGCGGCCGTAAACCATTGCGTGGAGTGAAGCAGGCGACTGAGATTGGAATCTCCTCCTGCCACAACGACAATCCGGCTGCGTTGGAATAAATACGTAATAATCAGCAAGTTAAGTCTATCCATCGACATGATTGCATGCCATCGGGGATAGCGCGGTGGCCGTAGATGCATCGTCTGCGCCACTTGGATTCAGTGCGAGCAAAGCAGCTAGGGTTTTCATGAATGAGCACATCAAGGAAAACGATTGACTCGCCGGGCACCGCTGCATATAGTCAGGAAAACGTTTTTCTTGATGCGGCTTACCAACATTTCTCAATATGCAGATGCAGTTCAATTTCAGTGGCAAGTTGGCGGTAGTGACCGGGGCATGTGGGGCCATCGGCGCGGCGATCGCACAAGAATTTCATCGCGCGGGCGCGCATGTTGTTGCCGCCGGCCGCAATCGGGCCGCGCTGGCGGCGTTGCGCGAGACGCTAGGTGGGCGATGCGAAATCGTTGTCGGCGATGTGACAAATGATGCGCATCGAAGCGAAATCATCGCCTGCGCGGCGCGGCATGGCGGCATTGATGTGCTGGTGAACAACGCCGGCATGACACAGACCAGGAAGCCAACCGGCGAAACAGGTCTTGCGGATTTCGATGAGATCGTTGGGGTGAACCTGCGCGCAATGTACGCGTTCACCCTTGACGTGATCCGCGGTTGGACTGCTTGTGCGCACAAAGGCGTGGTAGTGAACGTTTCATCGCCTGGCGCGCAGCGCGCGCATCGCAACAACGCGGTCTATGACATTAGCAAGGGTGGTGTCGATGCATTGACGCGCTGCCTGGCCGTGGACTTCGGTCAGCATGGCATTCGGGTGAATGCGATCGCGCCTGCCCAGATCCCGCATTCGCACACTCCGGACGTGAACCCGGCGGCAGCCCATGGCTTGCCGCTGCCGCGCCACGGGTTGCCTGAGGAGGCCGCATGGCCGGTGCTGTTCCTGGCTTCCGATGCAGCGTCATTCATCACGGGCCATGTGTTGCCAGTGGATGGCGGTCTTCTCGCGCAATTGCGGATGCCGGCGGTTTGAGTTGGAGGGCGCGGTTGGCCGCGTCCGATGAGCAGATCAGTKAGTCAGCACGGTGCCGGATGCGGCCGCCGTGACGGATAAGAAGGAACATGAGACAACATGGTCGGAAAAATAAAAACTCTCTGCATTGCAGCGATGACTTGCACAACCATCAATGCATATGCGCAGGGCTCTGTCACGCTGTATGGCGTCGTTGATACGACCCTGGAGATGGCACGGACCACCGGCGCCAACAACAACGGCGCCAATGTTCCGTGGGTTTCCCGGCAACAGAGTAACAGTTCGCTATGGGGGCTCCGTGGCCGCGAGGATCTGGGTGATGGCTTGTCCGCCATATTCCAGATTGAGTACGGGTTCAGTGTCGACTCCGGCTCGGGACCCAGTGCACGGGACCAGTTCGTGGGCTTGTCGAGCGACAAGCTGGGTATGCTGCAGCTCGGTCTCCTGACCACGCCGATGCGTGCCATGGGCGGCAAGCTGAACTTCATGCCCGGCAGTACGTCGTTAGCGAACAACATCGGTGTGATGACGACATTGAACGGCACGCAGACGAACCTCAATGCGCGCCTGGCCAATTCGATTCAGTACACCACGCCCCTCTTTGGAGGTCTCAGCGCGCAGGCGGTGTATTCGCCGGGAGAGAACAGTACGCCGCCCACCAACAGTAATGTTTCGGGCTCGGCCGGAGCCCCACTGAAGGGGATGTACGCTTACGGTCTGGGCGCACAGTATGCGGGAGGTCCAATCTATGCAGGCTATGCCTATGAGTCGCGGCGCGGACAAGACCTGCTTGGCGCGGGTTCGGGCCTGTCCGGTACGGGAAGTGCGGGCATGGGCGTAGCGGCGACGGGTTACTCAAATGATTGGGAGCATCGCTTTGCACTCCGTTATGAGGCTAGTCTTGTCTCGCTCGGCTCGACAAGTTTCGGGCTTGGTTGGGACCGATTGGGGTCAACGGGTGTCTTTGGTGGAGGACAGACGGCGGGGAACGGCGAGGTCTATCGCGACTCCTTTACCATCTCCGTCATGCAGAAGGTCGGTGTGCAGGATTTCATCCTGAACTACGCCGTAGCGCGCCCGCTCAGCTGTTCGGGCGCCGCAGCCTCGGGTCAATGCTCCTCGGCACAACAACCGCACACGGGGGCGCAGCAGTTGGTATTCGCCTACCACTATTGGCTCTCTGTGCGGACCATGCTGAATGCCTACGCTAGCCGGATCCACAATAGTTCGTTCGGAACCTACGATTTCGACACGGGACCGGTGATTGGTGCCGTCGCGAGCCGGGCGTCGGGCGGCTCGCCTGTCGCCGTGGGCGTGGGTATTCGTCATACGTTCTAATCTCCACAAGGATTCTCCCATGCAGCGCAACCGGTTCAAGGCACGCTTATTGGCCCGTCCGGATCCAGTCATGCACGCCACCGATTCCCACACCACGCTGCTGGCGCCCCAGCGCCCGGCCGGTCTTTCCGATCCACGCGCGCTGCTGCGCGAGCTGTTCGATACCGCGGTCGGCGCCGTCAGCGCGACCCACTGCCTGCCGCCGCAACTGCCGGCGCCGCCCAAGGGCCGCACGGTGGTGATCGGCGCGGGCAAGGCTGCCGCCGCCATGGCGCAGGCCGTCGAGGCGCACTGGCAAGGTGAATTGTCCGGGCTGGTCGTCACGCGCTATGGACATGGCGCGGCGTGCCGCCGCATCGAGGTAGTGGAAGCCGCGCATCCGGTACCCGACGAAGCCGGCCAGCGCGCGGCGCAACGCATGGTGGAACTGGTCGAGGGCCTCACCGCCGACGACCTGGTGCTGTGCCTGATCTCCGGCGGCGGCTCCGCGCTGCTGGCCGCGCCCGCGCCCGGCATCACGCTCGCCGACAAGCAGGCCGTGAACCGCGCGCTGCTCAAGCGCGCTGCTCAA
>NZ_JBFTQG010000013.1:0-178017 GCF_056398885.1 Cupriavidus sp. 01T418 | reverse complement strand
GGCGCGGTCGGTGTGGATCTGGGTGTCTCGGCCTTGGCAACGCTCTCGACGGGAGAACCTGCGATACCCGGCCCGAAGCCTCACAAGGCGCTGCTGGTCCGCCTCAGGCACCTATCGCGCAGCCTGAGCAGAAAGCACAAAGGCTCGGCCAACCGCAAGAAGGCCAAAGCCAGGCTCGCCCGGCTGCATGCGCGGATCTCCTGCATTCGGTCCGATGCCTTGCACAAGCTCACCAGCGACCTGGCACGCCGGTTCCATACCATCGGCATCGAAGATCTGAATGTGCGCGGGATGACGAAGACCCGGCATCTGGCGCGCTCGGTGGGCGACATGGGCTTCTTCGAGTTCCGCCGGCAGATGGCGTACAAGGCGGCGATGCGCGGGGGCGTGGTGGTGGTGGCGGACCGTTGGTTTGCCAGCAGCAAGACGTGCTCGTGCTGTGGACACAAGATGGATGCGCTACCGCTGTCGGTCCGGGCGTGGACGTGCCCGACCTGCGGCACCCCGCATGACCGCGACGTGAATGCTGCGATCAACTTGAGAAGTTACGCCGTGAGTTCCACGGTGTCAGCCTGTGGAGAGGAAGGCTCTGGTCCTGGTGGCAACATCGGGACGAAACCAGCCTCGACGAAGCAGGAAGTCAGCTTTGTTCCTGTTTGAGCAGGAATGAGCAAGTCTGACTGAACGGAACCTGTAGGCAAACCGAAAGGTCGGGGGCGGCCCTGCCCTGTACAATCGGTGCCCAAGCCGTTTCTTACGTTCCAGTTTCCTTTCCAGCTTCCCTCTGCCGCCATGCGTATCCTTCTGATCGAGGACGACCGCCAGATTGCCAGTGGCGTCGAAGCCGGCCTGTCCCAGGCCGGCCACCAGGTGCGCGTGGTGCACGACGGCGTGTACGCCACCGAGCACCTGCTGCGCGAACAGCATGACCTGGTCATTCTCGATCTGGGCCTGCCCGGCATCGACGGCATGACCCTGCTGGCGCGCTACCGCGCCCGCAACCGCACCACGCCGGTCATTATCCTGACCGCGCGCGACGAACTCGAAGACAAGCTATCCGGCCTGAACGCCGGCGCCGACGACTACCTGGTCAAGCCCTTCGCCCTGCCCGAGCTGGAAGCGCGCGTGCGCGTGCTGCTGCGGCGCAGCCAGCACGGCGAAGCCGCCCCCGAGCGCGATGTGCGGCTGGGCCGGCTGCGCCTGTCGGGCAACGACCGCCGCATGTTCGTCGACGGCAAGCCGCTGGAACTCTCGCCGCGCGAGTTCGCCGTGCTGGAGCTGCTGCTACAGCGCCAGGGCCGCGTGGTCAGCAAGGCGCAGCTTCAGGACCATCTCGCGACCTTCGCGCATCCCGCGGGCGAAGGCGGCGACACGGTCGGCGATACGGCCATCGAAGTCTATGTGCACCGCGTGCGCAAGAAGCTGGAAGAAAGCGACGTGGAAATCGTCACCGTGCGCGGCTTCGGCTACCTGCTGCAGATTCGCGCCGGCACCTGACGCCGCGCATCGAGCAAGCCCGCCATGTGGCTGCGTCCACGTCCTCCCCAGCCTCCCAAGGCCCTGACCGGCACTGCCAGCGGCGCCACCGGCAAGCCTGCCGCCGCCACGGAGCATCCCGCGACCGCCGTGGCCTCCCCCCCGGCGCGCACCACCTCCACGCAAAGCCTGCGCGTACACCTGCTGCGCGCACTCGCCACACCGCTGTTCGCGCTGGTGCTGACCAGCGGCTCGCTCTCCTACTGGCTGGCGGCGCACTACACCACCCAGGTGTTCGACCGCGCCCTGTACGGGGTGGCCAACAATATCGCCCAGCAGATCCGCATTGCCGGCCCGCGCCTTGAGCAGGACATCCCGATGATCGCGCAGACGCTGGTCGAGGCCGAGGGCAGCGACCGCATCTACTGGCGCATCCAGGGCCCGGACGGGCTGATCGGCGGCACGGACACCTGGCTGGGCTACGGCACCGGACAGACTTCGCTGCGCGATGCGCGGCTGTTCTACGCCTGGTTCAGCGGGCGCCAGGTGCGCGCCGTGCGGCTGCCGGTCAATCTGCCCAGCCCGGCGTCGGATGAGCTGGCCGCCAGCGAGACCGTGCGCACTCCGCGCGGGCCCATCGTGGTAGAAGTGGCCGAGTTGCTGGACCGGCGCGAAACCGCCGCCAACGAGATCCTGCTGTCGGTGTCCGTGCCGCTGATCCTGTTGCTGGTGGTCGGCAGCCTGATCCTCTCGCACGTGCTCAAGGAAGAGCTTGTGCCGCTGCAGATCCTGACCGACAAGCTCAACCGCCAGACTGCGCGCTCGCTGGCGTCGCTCGATGAAACCCAGGTGCCGGCCGAAGTGGAGCCGCTGATCCGCGCGCTCAATGCGCTGCTGGCCAGGCTGCGCGACGCACTCTATGCGCAGCGCAAGTTCATTGCGGACGCCGCGCATCAGTTGCGCACGCCGCTGACCGCGGTGAAGCTGCATGCCGACCGCGCGGTGCTGTCGGACGATCCCGAGGCGAAGGACCACGCGCTGCGCGAGCTGCAGGCAGCGGCCGACCGCGCGGTGCGCCTGTCCAACCAGCTGCTGTCGCTGGCACGTGCCGAGCCAGGGCTATCGTTGGAGCGGCTGGGCCCGATCGAGCATTTCGACCTGGCCACGCTAGCCTTCGAGACCGGTGCCGAATGGGTGCCGCAAGCGCTGGCGCGCCAGATCGACCTGGGCTTCGAGACCTTGCCCGGTCCCACCTTCACGGGCACGGCACCGTCCAATGTGCGCGGCAACCGCCTGCTGCTGCGTGAAGCGCTCAGCAACCTGATCGACAATGCCGTGAAATATGTGCCGCCCGGCGGACGCATCACCGTGCGCGCCGGCGGCGAGACCCTTGGCCATCGGGGCATGGCGGTGGTGATGGTGGAAGACAACGGGCCTGGCATTGCGCTGGCGCGCCGCGAGGAAGTCTTCAAGCGCTTCTTCCGGGGCGACCACACGCCGGGGCCCAATGCGTCTGCGCAGCCGCCCGGCGGCGCGGGACTGGGGCTGGCGATCGTGCATGAAATCATCAGCCTGCATCACGGCACCATCCGTATCGAGGATGTGCCCGCCTCCGAGCCGGAAGGCAAGACTCGGGGGATGCGTTTCGTCATCCGCATCCCATGCGAGGCGGCGGGCACCGCCTGAGGCCAGGCGGGCACGTGTCCTGTTGCGCCGTTACTTGCCTTTACTTGCCTTTCTTTTCCTTCGGCGCCAGCATGGTCCCGCGGCACTGCGGGCTGCCGCAGCGACACTCGAATTCCTTCTTGAGCTTCCTGGTGTAGCGCGCGTCGATCACCAGCCCGTAGTCGTAGAACAATTCCTCGCCACCGGCGATGTCGCGCAGCGCATGGATGAACACGCGCCCCTTCTTCTCGCGCGCCTCGCAATTGGGCTCGCACGCATGGTTGATCCAGCGCGCGCGGTTGCCGCCGAACTTGGCGTCGATCACGTCGCCATCTTCCAGGCTGAAGTAGAAGGTGTGGTTGGGATCCGCGGGATCGTGCGGGTGGCGCTTGAGCGCCTCCTGCCACGAAATATGCTCACCCTTGTATTCGATGATGCGCTCCCCCTCGGCGATCTGCGCGAGCGCGTAGACACCCTTGCCATGCACGCCCGAACGGCGCACCTCGACGCGGTCGGAAGCGGTCTTGCGCTTGCCTTCCTTGGGGCTCTTGGGGCTTTTGGGGCTTTTGGGGCTCTTTACGCTCTTGGCATCGTCCACGTCAGTCCCGTCCTGCTTCAATTCCTCTTGCTTCGCCTGTTCCGCCATGTGCCATCCCGTATTGGTCCGCTGGCCTGCTGCTGCGCGTGGCCGTGCGCCGCCCGGCGCGATGGCGATGATACCTGCCCAGATTGGCCGCGGCATCCCCCTTGCCGACAAATCGCCGTATACGTGCGGCCAGCTCAGGTCGGTATACGCGAAGGAGGTATACGCCCCGCGACATGCAGCCATTGAAAGCCCCCCTTTCCGGCTCACGTATACCGTCCGGTTCCACCCAGCCGATGTGGATAACCCGGCAAAAATCTGTGGATAAAGACACGCGATTCATGTGGGCTGCCTGGGGTTGGCATGGGGACGCATCAGGCATAAGTCGGAGGGTTGCACCTGCCCCCCTCCTCCAGAAGGCTAAGTCATCCACGCCCGCCAACAGCCGGTCCGACCACTTCTGCTTTCCGCAACACCTTGATTTAAAAAATGTTTACCGGGTTATCCACAGAAAAGGCAGTCGTTTACCTACTACTACTATCTGTATACATGAAAGAAAGAAGTAAACCGAAGGACTGCGTCCTGCTATCGGGAAGCAAAGAGAGGCTCGCAAAAAATAAACTGCTGAGAACCGGCTTCAGGGCTGGCTTCTTTTTTGAGCAAGGCGGAATTCCCGATCACGCGAGGCCAAGCCACGTTTTTGGCCATGCCCGGAGGGGTTTATCTTGGGGAATCGACGTATACGCGTGGCGACGATGCTGCTCGAGCGAGGTATACGCGGCTCGAAGCTGCGTATACGACCCGAATCGGCCGCGGTATACGGTTGAGGGAACAGTCTGGGGCAGCGGATTTTTCCAACAACCGCGCGCCGCGAGCGAAGAGGCAAACGCGCACCGTCAATGCCATAAGCAAGGCATGCATGATGCGAATACCCAGGCAACCTTGTCATCCTGGCTTCATGCACAATAGTTCATGCGATCAACCCGAGGCCCCTGTGCCTCCCTGCCGCGCTGCAACGGGTACGCAGTGCCCCGGGCAGGGCCCGAGCGAAAGAAGCGTCTGCAGCGCCTCTGAGGCCCCTTGACGGGCAGGGATCGCCTGCGAGACCCGCCGACCGCCTGGGGCACGGCGATGCGCCTCAGAGGGGTCACAAGGCCCCTGGAGCCGTTTTTCCGGCTCGGATGCTCTGTGGGACACCCATGGGCGTTCATTCGCCTGAGGGCCATCCTGACGCCCTCCAATGCGCGGCCCGCACCTCGAAATCCCCCCAAAGCCCCAGCCGGCGCGGGCTGGCGCCGCTTGCGCTGTAACAATCTGTTCCCAGTCCGCGTGGCCTGACACGGTATGATGTGGCCCGCGGCGCCTTTGCCGGCGCTGGTACGCAGTGCGCCGGCCCAGCCAGGCGTTCTTGTTTTATCAAATCGACACGGAGTGAAGCATGACGAAAACCGAACTGATCGACGCCATCGCGGCCGGCGTGGACGGACTGACCAAGGCCAAGGCAGAGCAAGCGCTGAACGTGACGCTTGGCGCCATCATGGAAGCCGTGGCCAAGGGTGACACCCTGAGCCTGATCGGCTTTGGCACGTTCAGCCAGGGCGAGCGCGGCGAACGCATGGCTCGCAACCCGCGCACCGGCGAGGAAATCAAGGTGGAAGCCGCCAAGACCGTCAAGTTCAAGGCTGGCCAGAAGTTCAAGGACGCAGTGAACCAGTGAGGTCCCGCGGGCGGTCTCGCACCAGCCCGGTTGGATCAACCCCGCCGTGCCGCCACCCATAGCCCGATGGCGCAGGTGAGCGCCAGGCGGGGGGCGTTATCCACAATATTTTCCCGCTAGTTATCCTGCCCCTTCGCGGTATACGCCGCACCCCTTGCAAGCCCGGTAAAATCGTCCTCTATCGGCGCCTTCCCTCAGTAAATACAAGGGGCTTGGCCGTCCAGCCCAGCAGGCTTCCCATGTCCCTTCGATCGCGGCCAGGCAGATTTCCACAGCTTTATTCACAACGTTTCCCACAAAATTTTCCACAGGCGAGCCTGCTCGGACTGAGCTTGATGACGGCACTTGCGCTGCTGTCGGGTTGCACCACGCCATCCCAGCCGGCGCGGCCCCAGGCGATCCCGCTGCCTGACACGGAACGCCCCGTGACGACGCCTGGCGCCACGCAGCGCCAGCGCATCGTAGAGATCGCCCGGCAGGAATGGCAGCGCTGGGGAGGCCAGACCGTGCGCCTGGGTCGCGACGACACCGCGTGCGTGGTCGATAGCCCACTGCCGGCGCCGCTACTGCCCGGCATGCCAGCCGTAACCGACACCGGGGGCAATCCGGATACCGGCGGCAGCGCGGACCGGTCGGCCGACCGCGAGGACGAGGAAAGCAGCGAATCGGGCTGCCTGCGCTTCCCCGACGGCACCGGCATGGAGGCCACCCCCCAGGGCTGCAATCTGGCGCAACGCTATTGGGGCATCGTTGGCAAGGCCGTCACCTGCGCCGAGATCACCCAGGGCAACTGGGCCTGGTCCGCGGTCTTTATTTCCTGGGTGATGCGCAAGGCGGGCCTGAGCGAACGCCAGTTCCTCACCGGCGATTCGCATTCGATGTACGTGGTGGACGCGCGCGATGGCATCCTGCCGGCGCCGGCCTTCCGCATCGAACCGCTGCCCGCCATGCCGCGGCCGGGGGACGTGATTTGTGCCGGGCGCGGCAGCGACAAGTACCTGGCCAGCCCGGCCGCGATCGGCTTTGGCACGACGCCCATGCATTGCGACATCGTGGTCGAGGTGGACCCGGCGGCACGCCTGGTCAAGGCCATTGGCGGCAATGTCCAGCAATCGGTCTCGATGGAACTGATCGAACTGGGCGATTCCGGCATGATCGATGGCGTGACCAACGCGCACATGCCGTGGCTGCTGATCATGCGCAACACGCTGCCCTGAGCCTAGGTGGGCCAACTCCGGCTTGACCCGGCCGGCAGGGACATTAACATGATAATTAATCGCGCCGCCGCGATCCGGCGCAAGTGCACGCGCGACTCGCTGCGGTTCAATCCCAAGTTCGGCGCTGGCGAGGATATGTTCGCGGCGTTGATACAAGAAATCGATGCGATAGATAGTTCGTATCATGATTTATCGTTATTGATTCGTTGTGTGAATAACGTGGTAGCGTAGCATTTCAATCCGCTTCCGAAAACTCCGAGAGAGAAGGCCATGACATCTCTTTGCATCGTCGGCGCTGGCGCGGTCGGCGGCTTTATCGGCGCACGGCTTGCCCGTTCCGGCCAGGCGCTCAATGTGCTGGCGCGTGGGCAGACCCTGTCCACCCTCCGCGCGCAGGGCCTGACCCTGGTCGAAGGCGAGCGCAGCGAGACCTTCCAGGTCCGCGCGGAAGGCGATCCCGCAGCGCTAGGTACGCAGGAAGTGGTGATCCTGGCGGTGAAGGCGCCTGCATTGCCGCAACTGGCGCAGGCCATCGGCCCCTTGATCGGGCCAGAGACAGTGGTGGTCACGGCGATGAACGGCGTGCCTTGGTGGTTCTTCGAGCGTCCCGGCCCGCACGCCGGGCTGTCGCTGCGCAGCGTGGATCCGGACGGCGCCATCGCGCGCGCCATCCCCGCCGCGCAGGTGATCGGCTGCGTGGTGCACCTGACCGCCTCCACGCCGGCACCGGCCACGGTGCGCCACGGCTTTGGCGCGCGCCTGATCCTGGGCGCGGCCGGCGGTGATTCAGGGATGGCGGCCGGCAAGCTCGAAGCCGTGGCCGGCCTGCTTGCCAGAGGCGGCCTGGAGATCGAGCGCAGCGCCACCATCCAGCAGGACATCTGGTTCAAGCTGTGGGGCAATATGACGATGAACCCGGTCTCCGTGCTGACCGGCGCCACTTGCGACCGGATTCTCGACGACCCGCTGGTCAACCGCTTCTGCCTGGCGGTGATGGAGGAAGCTGGACGGATCGGCGCGCAGATCGGTTGCCCGATCGCGCAAAGCGGCGAAGAGCGCAGCCAGGTGACTCGCAAGCTGGGGGCCTTCAAGACCTCGATGCTGCAGGATGCGCAAGCCGGGCGCCCGCTGGAGATCGATGCGCTGGTGGCATCCGTTCGGGAAATTGGCTTGCACGTCGGGATTGCTACCCCGAATATCGATGCGCTGCTGGGCCTGGTGCGGCTACATGCCCAGGTACGCGGGCTTTACTGAGGGGGCAGGCCCCGTCAAAGCCGCGTGTGAACGGGTGTATGGCAAAAAATATTCTACCCATCAATTTAGATTGGCGTTATTTTGCTTTAAAAATAGATGACGAGAATTTTTTTCTGGAATCCTGTGACCATGACCGCCCGGCCTTTCGGCACAGCCGCCCGAAACCACGCAAATTCATCGATATGAAGAATGACGTGCGTACTTCTGATTGAACTTTGATTTGTGCTGAGAATAAAAAGGGGCCTGCAACAGGCCCCTCCCCTCAGCTTTGCGGCAGGGCTCCGGTGCGCCGGCGTCCTGCCCGGATGCCCTCGATGGCATAGACAGCCAGCGAGATCCAGATCATGGCGTAGCCGGCCTGCTTGCTCGCCGGAAACGGTTCGTGCCACAACCACACGCCTAGCAGCAGTTGCAGGGTCGGCCCGGTGTATTGCAGCAGCCCAAGCAAGGACAGCGGGATGCGGCGCGCACCCGCGGCAAACAGCAGCAAGGGGACGGCGGTGACGGGGCCAGCGAGCAAGGCCAGCAGTTGCACGCCGCCACTGACGTGGCCGAAGCCGGCCTGCCCGGTCACGAACAGGTAGGCCAGGGAGCTTGCCGCCAGCGGGAACAGCAGCAAGGTCTCCAGCGACAGGCCTTCCAGCGCGCCCAGCGCGGCGGTCTTGCGCAACAGGCCGTAGCCGGCGAAGGTGGCCGCCAGCGCCAGCGCGATCCACGGCAGCTGGCCGGCTGCCACGGTCAGCCAGGCGACCCCCGCGGCCGCCAGCGCGATCGAAGCCCACTGGCCGGGGCGCAGGCGCTCATGCAGGAACAGCACGCCCAGCAGTACGCTGAACAGCGGATTGATGAAGTAGCCCAGGCTGGCGTCCACCACCCGTCCGTTCGACACCGACCAGATATAGAGAAACCAGTTGCCGCTCAGCAGCAGCGCGCTGGCGACGAAGCCGGCCAGCAGGCGCGGATTGGACCACACGCCTTGCAGCCAGCCCCAGTGGCGCCGCCAAGTAAGCACCAGGCCGAGGAAGACCAGCGACCACACCATCCGGTGCAGCAGGATCTCCATCGGCGCGATGCCGTGCAGGGATTTGATATAGAGCGGCAGCAGGCCCCAGATGATGTAAGCGAGCAGCGCGTAGATGATGCCGGTTTGCATGAGATGTCCCAAGGGATCGGGTGATTCTACCGGCGTAAAAAAACCCGTGCCAGGCACGGGCTTGCGGGCGCGCGGCGCAGGCGGGCAGCGGCCCGCCTGCGTCAGGGCATTTACAGCTTGCGCGCGAAGCTGAATTGCGAGAACGCCTGCTCGGCCACATTGAACCAGGCCGCTTCGTTGTTGCGGAATACGCGCCAGTCGTCGTAGATCTTCTTGAACGACGGATTCTTGCCGGTTTCCTCGGCGTAGGCGTCCTGGGTGGCCTTGAAGCAGGCCTCCATGATCTCCTTGGAGAACGGGCGCAGCTTCACGCCGTTTTCCAGCAGGCGCGCCAGCGCTTGCGGATTGACCGCGTCATACTTGGCCATCATGTTGGTGTGGACTTCGATGGTGGCCGTTTCCAGCGCGCGCTTGTACAGCGCGGGCAGCTTTTCGTACTCGCTGGCCGAGGAGTAGAAGGACAGCTGGGCGCTGCCTTCCCACCATCCCGGGTAGTAGTAGTACGGCGCCACCTTGTAGAAGCCGAGCTTCTCGTCATCGTAGGGGCCAACCCATTCGGCCGCGTCGATGGTGCCTTTTTCCAGTGCGGGGTAGATGTCGCCGCCGGCGATCTGCTGCGGCACCACGCCCAGGCGCGCCAGCACCACGCCGGCAAAGCCCGCGATGCGGTACTTCAGGCCCTGCAGGTCGGCAACCGTCTTGATTTCCTTGCGGAACCAGCCGCCCATCTGCGCATTGGTATTGCCGCCCAGGAAGTTGACGACGTTGTATTCCTTGAAGAACGCGCGCATCAGCTTCATGCCATTACCCTGCAACATCCAGGCATTTTGCTGGCGCGCGGTCAGGCCGAAGGGGATGGTGGTGTCGAAGCAAAGCGTCGGGTTTTTGCCGAAGTAGTAGTAGCCGGCGGTGTGGCCGATCTGCACGGTGTTGTTCTGCACCGCGTCCAGCACCTGCAGGCCCGGCACGATCTCGCCGGCGGCGAAGACCTTGATGTTGAACTTGCCGTCGGTCAGTTCCTTGACCCGCGTCGAGAGCAGTTCCGCGCCACCGTAGATCGTGTCGAGCGACTTTGGAAAGCTCGAAGCCAGGCGCCATTCCACGGCCGGGTTGCTGCCGATCACGGCCGGTGCGCTGGCACCGGCGGCGGCCGGTGCCGCGGCCTTCTCTTCCTTGCCGCATGCGGCCAGCGCTCCGGTGGCGGCCACGGCCGATGCCTTCAACAGAAAGGAACGACGTTCCATAAGTTCTCCTCTTTATAGATTTCTAGTAATTTCTAATGGGGCGGCAGGGATAGTGCGCGCACACGTCATGCGTGAACAACCGGCTCTGTACCGTGGCGCGCCTGAACCCGGGATATGGCGAGCGCAATAATGAGCCTGTTACAAAGGCATGCCATGATGCGCATGATCCTGGCACGCATTTGTAACAGGCTCGGGGGCGCCGATCCATACCCGTCGGACAAGCCAGATGATTATAGCGGTGGCCCTTTCGTCACGGGGGGGGGAAAGTCCGGGTTTTCGCTAGGAAAATGCAGCCGTCCGGGGCTGGAATGCAGCGCGATTTGTGCCGGGGGAATACCCTTTGGGTAACCGCGGCACTTATTGTCGAGTCGTGCCGGAGCCACATTTCCGTATAGTGAGAACGCCGCCCCTGGCGCGGATTTTGTAACCCCGCTTGCTGTCCAATCGGGCGACTGTTAAAAAAATCACGCCTTACTGGTGTTGCCTATGTTGTCTGTTATCCCGGCCAGGTCCGGCCGCCCGCCGTATCGTCATTCCCACTGCCTCGCTATTGCCGTGCTGGCCGCCTGGGGATTGAACGCGTGCGCGCAGGCCGGCACGGGCCTGGCGGCGTCGGACCTCCAGGCAGCGCCTCCGGTCGTGGCAATCCCCGCCGGGCCTGCGCCGCAGGATCAGCCGCAGGCACAGCCGGAAGCAGACCCGCTGGCAGCCCTGCTTGCCCGCGAACAAGCCCATGGCGCTCCGGAGAGCACTGCGGCAGCCAGCGTGACTGACGCTGCGCCCGCGGCTACGCAAGCCGCTTCCGCCCTGCCTCACCCGCCTCCTCCCGCCACCTGGGCCAACGCCGGGCTGGCTGACGACGGCATGGAACTCGCCGGACCGCCCGAGCCTGCCCTGCCTCCGGAGCCGGTGACGGCGCCGCCGCCGGCCGTGGTGTTCTTCCCCAAGCGCCTTGGCCAGTTCGTCGCGGAGACACCGCCAAAGGTGGCCGAGCCGGTCGACGGCGACGCCCCCGAGGCGCCAGCCAGCGAGGGCTTCGCCATGGTCTCGCAGTTGCCTGCCGACGATCCGGCCGGCGACCAGGTCTGGCGGCTCGGCTACAGCGCACGCGCGGCCTATGAGGACCGCAACACCGCCACGCGTGCCTGCGCTGGTGGCGGCACACTATCCACCGGCGTTGGCGGCGGCCTGGCCTGCCGCAGCACCGGCGAGGTCAAACTCAAGGAATCGCTGTATTCCCTCGATGGCGGCGGCCAGGTGCAATTGGTGGCGCAGGCCAAGGGCACGGACGCCACCTCGGTCAATGGCCGCCCGGCCGCGGTCGATCCATATGCCCTGCTGCCCCAGATCTATACCTCGGTCAGTGGGCTGTCGGTGCTCGACGGCGCCACCATGTGGGCTGGCCGGCGCGAGACCTCGGCCTTCCTGATGTCCTCGGGACTGTTGCCGCCCAACTCCCCGGCGATGCGCTTCGGCGTGGACAACGCACGCTTTGGCGATATCGCGCTCAATTACCAGTACACCGCGCGCAACGATCTCAATGGTGCCAACCTGCCGAGCTACCACTCGCTGCACACCACCCCCATCGCCACCAACGAGAAAGGTTCAGTGCAACTCGGCTATACGCGGGTGGAAGCGCAGCCGCTGATCCAGCAGACCGGCAGCGCATGGTGGGTGTCGGCCATGCATGAGCAACAGGGCGTGCTCGCCGGGACCAACCGTTTCGGCATGCAGTTTGGTGAAGGCAGCCGCAGTGCCCTGGCTGGCTACAGCGGCATGGGCCCCGCGCTGTCGCGGATACGCGTGGCCGAATCGATGGAATGGAAGCAACGCTCAGGCCTGGGCCTGGCAGGCTCGGTCGAATCCAGCATGCAGTTCGACCGCTCGCAGGTGGGCACGCTGCAATGGATGGCCACGCGCGTGCGCCCCGCCTACATCGCCAGCGATCAATTCAAGCTCACCTTCGAGGTGGCGCACGACCAGATCTCCTCGGGCTTTGGCACCAGCGGGCAACGCACCGCCCTCACCGTGGCGCCTACCTTCACGCTTGGCAAGGCGGCCGGCAACGCCAACCTGCGCGCCTTCTACACGTACAGCAGGGCCAACGACGTGGATGGCATTGCGTTTGCCTCGCCGACGGACACCTGGGCCACGCAAACGTCCGGCTCCATCTTCGGCGTCCAGCTCAATCGGCGCTGGTAGCGGCCGGGGTTGCCGTCGAGGCTGGTGCGGGCCATGCTGCTACCGTTTGCGTCGCGAGCGCACGGCCTGGCAGCGCTGCCGGCGCGCGCAGCAGCCAATGGAAGACCAGCGTGGCGCTCAATCCGCCCGCCAGCTGCGCCAGCACGAAGCCTGGCACATCGATGGCACGGATGCCGGTGAAGGTCGCCGTCAACGCGCAGGCAAGGGTGAGTGCCGGGTTGGCAAACGAGGTCGACGCGGTGAACCAGTAGCCCGCCGTGATGTAGGCCGCCACCGCGAACGGAACCAGGCCGGGCCGGCTGCGCCCGGTGCCGATCGCCACGCCGATCAGGCCGAAGGTGGCCACGAACTCGCTCCACCACATCGATGCCCCGGTACGGCTTTGTGCCGACCAGGCCAGGATCGGCTCGCCAAACATCGCATGCGCGCAGATGACGCCCGCGATCGCACCGCCAGCCTGTACCAGCGCATAGCGCCACGCATCGCGCGCCGATAGCATGCCCTGGACCAACGCGCAAAGACTCACCATGGGGTTGAAATGCCCGCCCGAGACCGGTCCCAGCGCCAGCAGTAACGCGATCAGGCCGCCACCGGTGGCCAGCGAATTCGCCAGCAATGCCAGTGCGGTATTGCCACCGGCCAGCTGTTGCGCGCGAATGCCCGAACCCACCACCACCGCTACCAGCAACGCCGTGCCCAATGCTTCGGCCACCAGGCGCCTGGCCAGCGTGGCCGCAGGCGCGGGTACGCACTGATGTGGTCCGGTGGCGCGGTTAGTGTCGGTGGTTACATCGTCGGAGTGCGTGCGCATCGGGTTTGCTGTGGCATGGCCTGGGTTCCGCCTCGGACATGAAATCAGTCCTCGCCGCAGGAGCGCGCAGTGTTCCCTTTTTCGTCTTCCGGCGTCAATGCATGCCCGGCTTGTATTGAATGAACCGGCGGTATCGAATGCGCGGCGTGTTTTGCCAGATTGTTATCAGGATGACCCGGACAGGAAGCAACGCATGGTGAAATTTGCGGGTCAGGCCGGAATGCGAAAGCCTGATTTTGGAGGTATTTGGCGCAATGCCGATAATCGCGGGCGCGATGGCACTGGTAGAGGAATTTGTGCCTGAACATTAGGCGGTGAGAGCAGACAAAGCAAGGGTGTTGTTGGTGCCCGGCGATACCCGTACGGGGGACCCAGCCGAAGGGGCGAATGAATCCGCCCGGCCTTCTCAGCCGCAGGCTTTCTCCACGTCGCCGAAGTCACGCTCTTGACGTTCCAAAATTCATCCGAGTAGGGCCACCGGATCACCGAAGCGAATGCCTTCACATGGGAGACCGGCGCCGGCTGGGTGGGCACGGCTGGAGTTGCGACAGTCGCAGCGCGGCGCGAATTCATGCGGGTCATGAGAACACCATGATGCTGGTATTGGTGGTGGTCACGCCTTCGAGCGGCTCGTGTGCGAGCGCGTGCATGCGGGCCCATGCCAGATCGGCGTGGCAGGTTTCCTCGGAGCGGCCGGCCTGATAGGTGACGCAGCCGCTGGCGGAAGTGGTGGTCTTGCGGATCGCAACATGAAGGACGCGGCGAAGTCCGTCCAGCCGGCGTCGAACTCCAGCCGGCCTTTGCTAGCTGTTCCGTTTTTTCTTCCAAACATTGTTTTCGACGAAATAAAGGAACATGCTCCTTCCATGCTCTCCGGTACCCACACTCAGCGCGTTCTCGATCTGGCCAGCCAGAAGGGGCTGCTGCGCGCCAGCGATCTGGACGCCATCAGTGCGCCTCGGGTCGTCCTGACGCGCCTGACCTGGAGTCGGTCGCCCAAGTATTGCGGGACATTGCAGCCGTAACGGTCGACGACGGCATCGTGTTCGACCCGGCCTCGGTCGCGGTCGAGGAGATCCGCAAAGAAGCAGGCTACGGCGGCGTGCGCGTGATCATTGCAGGCGATCTGGCCAGAGCACGCTGCAAGACGCAAATCGACGTCGGCTTCGGGGACGCAGTCACATCGGCACCCGTAGATTCGGTCTATCCGGTATTGCTGGAGGATATGCCCGCGCCACAGTTGCGCGCCTACCCGACGTACACCGTACCCTTTCCAAACAACAACAGGGAGGAGGTGTTCCATGAACAAGTCGATTTTGGTGATTGGCCTTTGCGTGCTCGCCATGCAAGGCTGTGCCACGAAGAATTACGGGCGCCAAGGAAGACGATGAATTGCCGTGAAATCCAACTCGAACAAGCTAAGGTTCAAGGCTGCGTCCAGGCGGTCGACAAGGAGAGCGAGTTTAGCGGCAGGTCGGTCCTCCCTTTCTTGGGAGACTTCGGCATCGGCAACGTCATCGAAAAGAATGCCGCGATGGAGAGCGCCGATAGTCGGGCGTACCAACTCCGGATGCTCAGCTTCGAGCGTGGATGCTCGGAGAAAAATCAGGCTGCGAAGCCTAGTCGTAGCAACCAGCGTGCGGTTGAATTGACCGAATTCGCTGACAAGCGAGTTACATGGAAGCAAAAACGAACAAGGGGTTACAACGCAAAGCGCTGTAACCCCTTGAATATGCTGGTGGCCTGGGACGGAATCGAACCGCCGACACAAGGATTTTCAATCCTCTGCTCTACCGACTGAGCTACCGGGCCAAAGAAGCGAAATCATAGCAGTGCTATTTGACCCCGTCAAGCGCTTCGCGCATCACCGTATTATTGTTCCGCGGGTTCCGGTTTGTTGCGGCCGAGTTCCACGCCGAGCTGCTTGAGCTTGCGGTACAGGTGGGTGCGTTCGAGGCCGGTTTTCTCGGCGACGCGGGTCATGCTGCCGTGCTCGCGCAGCAAGTGGTACTCGAAGTAAGCGCGCTCGAACAGGTCGCGTGCTTCGCGCAGCGGCATATCGAAGGAGAAGTGCATCTCCGCTTCGGGCAGCCGTTGCGGGGCGCCGTTGACGCTCTCCGTGGCGATTTCCGCCGCTACTGCTGCGATGCCTTCGCCACTGCCGTTCGCGGGCAATGCCGTGCCGGCGGCCACGCCTGCGCGTGGACGCTCGATGCCGCGTGCCAGGCCCTGCTCGACCGCGGACAGCAGCTTTTGCAGGGCAATTGGCTTCTCGAGGAAATTCAGCGCGCCAATCTTGGTCGCCTCCACCGCGGTATCGATGGTGGCGTGCCCCGACATCATGATGACGGGCATTGACAGCAGGCCCTGGGCCGACCACTCCTTGAGCAGCGTGACGCCGTCGGTATCCGGCATCCAGATGTCAAGCAGCACCAGGTCCGGCGTATTGCCGGCGCGGTACTCGCGCGCCTTCTGCGCGTTTTCTGCCACTTCGACCACATGGCCTTCGTCGCTGAGGATTTCCGAGAGCAACTCCCGGATACCCATTTCGTCGTCGACTACGAGGATGGTTGCCATACTTCCCCTCTTGACCCCACTGCGGCTTGCCGGTTGGGGCCGCACATTGACTATGCCAGTTTAACGAACAGGATGGAGATCTGCGCCCCGATGATCTCGGAGCCCTCCATGCGATTGCGCAACTCTATGCGTGCGCCGTGTTCGTCAATAATCTTCTTCACCATCGCAAGACCCAGGCCGGTTCCCTTGGCCTTCGTGGTCACATACGGTTCGAACGCGCGGCTAAGGATACGCGGGGCGAAACCAGGACCGTTATCCGCAATGGTGAGCTTGACGGCCTGCCGGTCTTCGCCGGCAGAATCTTTGTATTCTACAGTCTCGGTGTGCAGAGCGATATGGGGCCTCATTCTGGCCGCCGAAACGTTGTCCGATACGGCATCCTGCGCATTTTGCAGCAGGTTGTGAATCACCTGCCGCAACTGCGTCGGATCACCCTTGATCTCGGGCAGGCTGGCGGCCAGCGACGGATGGATCACGGCATGCTCGTGGGTGCCGGCGTCGTCGATGCCGTACAGGTGCAGCACTTCCGCCACCAGGCTGTTGAGCTGCAGTGACTGCAGCATCGCTGGCGGCGTGCGCGCGTAGTCGCGGAAGTCGTCGACCATGCGCTTCATGGCCTGTACCTGGTTGACGATGGTGGTGGCGCCGCGCTTGAGCACGTCGACGTCGCCACCTTCCAGCTTCGGCGAGAGCTTCATCTGCAGGCGCTCGGCCGAGAGCTGGATCGGCGTCAGGGGGTTCTTGATCTCGTGCGCCAGGCGCCGCGCCACTTCGCCCCAGGCCACCGAGCGTTGAGCGGAAATCACATCCGAGATATCGTCGAACACCACTACATAGCCGGGCTCGCCCTGCTCGTCGCCCCGTCCGCCGGGCAGGCGCGCACCGCGCACCAGCAGCGTGAGCGGCTGTTGCTCGTCGCCCTGCGGCAGTTCGATCTGCTTTTGCCAGTGCTGCGCGCCACCCAGCATTTCACTGGTGGTCTGCTCGGAGAAGGCCTGGCGCACGATGCCGCCGAACGAACCGAGCACCGGGATGCTGTCGATGGGCTGCCCCAGCGCGCCGGCAAAGGGCTGGCGGAAGATGCGCTCGGCGCCGGGATTGGCGGTGATCAGCACGAAGCGACGGTCGAACACGAACACGCCGGCAGTGAGGTTCTGCAGCACGCTTTCCAGGTACGCGGTCGATTTCTCGAGCGCGCTGCGGTTCTGCTCCACCGCGATGCGCGCCTCCGATAGCTGGCGCGTCATCATATTGAACTGCTGGGTCAGCATGCCGAGCTCGTCGCGGCTCTTGAGCTCGCGCTTGGGCGAGAGATCGCCCTCGGCCACTTCCTTGGTCCCCTGCAACAGCATCAGCAGCGGCCGCGCCAGCTGCCCGCCGAGCAGCAACGCCAGCATCACGGCAATAAACACCGCCAGGAACAGTGTGAGCGTGAGGGTGCCGATATACATCTTGCGCAGGCCGGTGCGGCCGAGCGCTTTTTCCTGGTACTCCTGATAGGCACGCTGGACCTCGTCGGCATTGCGCGCCAACGCCGCCGGCACCGGATGCACCACCTGCAGATAGCGCTCCTCGCGCACCGTGTCGCCCACCAGCCCGAAGCCGGAAGACGCCGCATCCTGCGGGCGGCGTTCCACGGCCAGCCCCGAGCCGGCCCAGCGGCTGGCTGCGTTCTGGGACGGCTTCGCCGCGGGGCCGCCGGCGATCTCCGCCGGGGATTGCGCATTGGTCTGCACGGTGGGCGCGGGGCCAAGCGGCACGATGACGCGCAGCCGGTACAAGTGGTTGCCGTCGCTACGCTCGGGCTGGTGGTGGCCATCGACCGCCGGATCGGTACCCCCCTCCACCGCGGCGTAGCCGCCGGCCAGCCGCGCCTGCTCGGCCAGCACGGCCGATGGCAGGTCGGGCACCAGCGAGGCATAGTTGGTCGAGGCGGTGGCGATCACGCGGCCGCTGCCGGTAAAGATGGCGGCTTCCTGCACGCCATATTGCTCGCGCAGCCGGTTGAGCTGCAGCGAGGTCGCGACATTCGACGAACTGGTGAGCTGGTCGGCCATCAGCCGCGCCTTGCCTTGCAGGTCCGACAGCGCGCTGTCGATGGTCGAGCGGCCAAGATTCAGGCCGGCCTCGAGTGCGGTCTCCACGCGCACGTCGAACCAGGACTCGATGCTGCGCGAAACGAACTGCAGCGACACCAGGTAGATCAGCACGCCGGGCAGCACGCCCACCACGCCGAAAAACACCGCGAGCTTGGTCATCAGCCGCGTGCCGAACTTGCCGCGGCGGTAGCGCAGCCACAAGGTCAGCGCCAGCGCCCCGATGATCAGCACCAGCAGGACACCGATCACCAGGTTGATCTTGAACAGCAGCGTGAAATACCGGTCGAAGAACTCGGTGTTGGCCGAGGCGCCGGCCAGCAGTGCTACCAGCACCAGTGCCAGGAACACGATGATGCCAGCCACGATGCGGTAAAGCACGCGCCGGAAACGGCTGTCCCACAGGCTGGGGGCGGTGCTCATGGCTGGCTCGCTGCCGGCTGCACCAAGGTATTGGGGGAGAGCACGGTCGACACGGTTTGCGCGAACGGTACCGCGCGTGTTTCGCTGGCCACCGCCGCGGACGCGGCGGACGCCGGTCCCGGCACGGGAGGCGGCACGGGTACCGGCACCACTGGCGGCGGCGGCGCGGGCGGCGGGAACTCCGTAGGCACGGTGAAATTAAAGCGGCGCCACTCCGATGTCAGGTTCCACTCGCGCGTGTTGACCGCGTTGACCTGGAACGGCTTGGGCAGTTGCGTCAGGTCCAGGCGCATGCGCGCTTCGGCCTGGTAGGTCTCGCCGGGCCTGACCATGTTGCGCTCGAACACGCGCCAGCCGCGCACGCGCTGGATGAATTGCAGCGCGCCCTTGAGCCGCATGAACGGCAATTGCAGGCCACCGGTGGAAACGCGGTACTGGCGCGTCAGGGGATGGTAGGACAGCCGTACGCTGCGGCTGGCATTGACCGGTTTTTCGTCGAACCAGTACCAGCGTGGGCGGGTGAGCTGGAAATCGACCACGAAATACAGCGAGATGCCCTTGTTCAGCGCATCCTCGAGCTGCGGGGGCAAATCGAAATCGAAGCTGGCGGCCAGGTCGAAGCCGCCATCCTGGTACTCGATGCGCGCCTCATTGACTTCTATGCCATCCGCGCGCGCCGTGCCCGGCAAGACCATCAGCGCCATCAGCATGCCCAGCACGATCGTCGCCGCCAGCCACCAGGACGCCAGCCACGCGCGCGCGCTGCGCGCAGGGCTGGCTATCGCGCCGCCTGCCGCCACGGGCACGTACGCACTGTCGTCAGGGACGCGAAAGACGAACAAGCGAAGCGGGCTCGGCATTGGGATCGATTGGGACCGTCAGGGTCGTTTCTGGAAGCGGGCGTAGAAGAAGCCATCGTGGTCGGTGGGCAGGCCATCCTGGCTGGCGTTGCCGCCGCCGGCCAACTGGTCATTGTTGCCGGGCAGCATCTGGCCGGGCGCCTGCAATCGTATCGCATCTGGTAGCTGCGCACCAAACCAGCGCGCCTGCTCTTCGCCCTCCGTTGGGAAAATAGAACAAGTGACATAGACCAGGATGCCGCCCGGTTTGAGCAGGCTCCAGAGTTGCGACACGATGCGCCGCTGCTCGGTCACCAGGCGGGGAATGTCCACCTCGCGGCGCAGCCAGCGGATGTCCGGATGGCGGCGCACGATGCCCGAGGCGGAGCACGGCACGTCGGCGAGGATGCGATCGTACTGGCGGTTGTCCCACCAGTCCTGCGGACGGCTCGCGTCGCCCACCACCACGGTGGCTTGCTGTCCCAGGCGCACGAGGTTCTCGTCGATGCGCGCCGCGCGCTGGCCGTCGCTCTCGAGCGCGGTCAGCTCGACCTTGGCCAGTTCCAGGATATGGCCGGTCTTGCCGCCGGGCGCGGCGCAGGCATCGAGCACGCGCTGGCCGTCGGCCAGGTCGAGCAGCGGCGCGGCCAGTTGCGCGCCGGCATCCTGCACCGAAACATCGCCCTCGGCAAACCCGGGGATCTGCGACACCGGGAAGGCGCGCACCAGCCTGACCGCCTGCGGGCCGATGGCCACGCCCGCCATGCCGGCGTTGGCCACGCGCTGGAGATATTCGGCGACCGAGACCCGCGCGGTGTTGACGCGCAGGGTCATGGGCGGACGCACATTGGCGCTTTCGGCCAGCGCGCTCCATTGGTCCGGGTAGGCCTTGCGAAGCGCCTCCAGCCACCACACGGGCAGGTTCCAGCGCGCTTCGTCATCCTGGTGCACTTCGGCAAGCAGCGCCTTGCGCTCGCGCAGGAAACGGCGCAGCACGGCATTCACCAGGCCGCGGGCATGCGCTGTTTTTGGCTCGGAGGCGGCGGCGCTGACGGCCTGGTCCACCACGGTGAACTCGGTATAGCCGCCCTCGCCCTGCTCATCCTCGACCAGCAATGCCAGCGCTACCGCCAGCAGGGAATCCACCAGCGCGCCGGGCGGCCGGGTCACCAGCTTGGTGACCAGCGCGCGCGCCGTGCCGAACTGGCGCATGGTGCGGTAGGCCAGGTCCTGCAAGGCGCCGCGCGTGGCCGCGTCGCGCACGCGCTCCAGGCGGTACTGTGCGGCGGCGTTGTCGATGGCCAGCGGCAGCGCGCTGCCTTCGTTGACGCCGCGTACGGCAGCCGCGGCGGCGAGCATCTGGAAGGCGAGTGATTCGTGTGGCAGGCGCATGACAGTGAGGCAGTGAGACGGTAAAACGGGGTGGCAAAAGGCAAGCCGCAAGCGGCGAGGACTGGCGGCAAGGCCGGGCGGGGCCGGAAAAAAACACTGCCCGCCGCTTCGAAGGGAAGCACGGCGGGCAGTTTACCCTGTATGTGCCCAGGGCCGGCGTTTTTGCGCCCGGCTGGCCGGCGCCTGGGACAAAGGGCGGCTTAAACCGGGTAGACCCCGGTCTGGGCCATCTGCATCAGCCGCGCGACGCGTTCCTCGGTGGCCGGGTGGGTCGAGAACAGGTTGGCGATGCCGCTGCCCGAGAGCGGGTTCATGATCATCATCTGCGCGGTCGCGGGGTGCTCTTCCGCGGTCTGGAACGGAATGCCCTGCGCATAGCGGTGGATCTTGTCGAGCGCCATCGCCAGCGCCTGGGGATCGCCGCTGATGGTGGCGCCGCCCCGGTCGGCCTCGAATTCGCGTGCGCGCGAGATGGCCATCTGGATCAGCGAGGCCGCCAGCGGCGCCAGGATCGCCACGGCAATGCTGGCGATGGGGTTGGAGCGGTTGCCGTTCTCGTCGCGTCCGCCGAAGAACATGGCGAAGTTGGCCAGTGCGGCAATCGCGCCGGCCATGGTGGCGGCAATGGTCGAGATCAGGATGTCGCGGTGCTGCACGTGAGCCAGTTCGTGCGCCATCACGCCGCGCAGCTCGCGCTCCGACAGCACGCGCAAGATGCCGGTGGTGGCGGCGACGGCAGCATGCTCCGGATTGCGGCCGGTAGCGAAGGCATTGGGGGCGTCCTCGTTGATCAGGTACACGCGCGGCATCGGCAGCTGGGCGCGCTGCGCCAGTTCCTGCACCATGCCGTAGAACTGCGGCGCCGTGCTCGCGTCGACTTCCTGCGCGTTGTACATGCGCAGGACCATCTTGTCCGAGAACCAGTACGAGAAGAAGTTCATGCCCAGCGCCATGACCAGCGCGAACATCATGCCGCTGCGGCCGCCGATCATGCCGCCGATGACGATGAAAAGCGCCGTGATGGCTGCCATCAGCATGAAGGTCTTGACCCAGTTGAACATTGTCGTGATCTCCGAAAAAATCATCCTCGCGCGCGCCATCACGCATCACGCATCACGCATAACGCGGCGCGGTGATGTTTAGATGGTACCCGCGGGCGGAAATTCAACCGCAGGCTGCTTAAAAAAAGAGCAGCCTTATCGCTGGGCCAGCGCCAGGCGAGCCGCTAGCCCGATGAATGCGGTGCCAACAATGCGATTCAGCCAGCACTTCAGGCGGGGCACTTCGCTGGCGCGGCGGGTCAGCGTGCCAGCCATCCAGGCCACCAGGCCGTTCCACAGCGTCGACATCACCACCATGACGCCGCCCAGCGCCAGGAATGCCAGGGCCTGGTGTTCGGCATGGCGGTCGACGAACTGCGGAAAGAAGGAAATAAAGAACAGGATCACCTTCGGATTCAGCACATTGGTCAGGAAGCCCTGCATGAACAAGGCGCGCAGGCCGCGCGCGCCCGGTTGCGCGGCGGGTGCCGCACCGGCTTCGGAGGATGCGGGCCGCTGCCAGATCAGGCGCAGCCCGAGCCACACCAGATAGGCCGCTCCGGCAAACTTGATCACGGTAAAGGCGGAGGCCGAGGCCGCCAGCAAGGCGGTCAGGCCGAAGGCAATGGCCAGCGAGTGCACGCAGCAGCCGGCGCTCACGCCGAGCGCCGAGGCCACGCCCGCCGCCCTGCCCTGCGCCACGCTGCGTCCGACGATATAGGCGGTATCGGGGCCGGGCGTCACATTGAGCAGGAACACCGCGCCGACGAACAGGGGGAAGTCAGTAATACCGAGCATGGGACCTGGCTGGTGGATGGGCGGCGGCCATGTGCCGATTATGCCGTGCCTTCGGGCGCCGCGCAGCGGGTGCCTGGCGGCAGCGGCATGCCCTGCAGGAACTGCTGTGCCGGCAGGCGGCGGCCGCCCGGCTTTTGCAGCTCGGTCACGCGCAGCATGCCTTCGCCGCAGGCAATCACCACGCCGTCGGCATCCGCGGCCAGCACCGTGCCCGGGGCCTGCTGCTGGCCGGCTGCGGCCGCCAGCGCCTGCGCTTGCCAGCACTTGATGACGGTCTGGCCGATCTGCACGGTGGCGCCTGGGAAGGGATTGAAGGCGCGTACCTGGCTGGCCAGCGCCGTGGCCGGGCGGCGCAGGTCCAGCGGCGCTTCCTCCTTGGCGATCTTCCCGGCGTAGGTGACGCCCTCGGCCGGCTGCGGCGTGCCGGGCAGCGGCTGGCCGGCGGCGAGGCGGCGCAGTGCGTCCACCACCATGCGGCCGCCCAGCGCGGCCAGCGTGTCGTGCAGCGTGCCGGTGGTGTCATCGGGCCCGATCGGCACCGTTTCGCCCTGGATCATCGCCCCGGTGTCCAGGCCTTCGTCCATCTGCATCAGCGTGATGCCGGTTTGCGCGTCGCCGGCCTCGATGGCGCGGTGGATGGGCGCCGCGCCGCGCCAGCGGGGCAGCAGGGAGGCGTGGATGTTCAGGCAGCCGTGGCGCGGCAACGCAAGCACGTCGGCCGGCAGGATCAGCCCGTAGGCTGCCACCACCATCACATCCGGCGCGATCTGCGCCAGCGTGTCCACGGCGGCACCGGCCTCTTCGGGGTACTTGCCGTTGCGCCGCAGCGAGCGCGGCTGCAGCACCGGGCCCAGGCCATGCTCCAGCGCATACTGCTTGACCGGACTGGCCTGCAACTGCAGGCCGCGGCCCGCCGGTCGGTCGGGCTGGCTGAGCACCGCCACCACGGAGAAACCGGCCTCATGGATGGCCTGGAGCGCCACGCGGGCAAATTCGGGTGTGCCGGCAAAGGCAACGCGCAGCGCTTGGGTTGGGCTTGCGGCTTGGGACATGGGGCGCTCCGGCATAAAGCGGCACCGGCCGCATCAGCGGCCGGCAACTTGATTCATCGGGAAGCAATACGATAGCAGACCGGTGCCGGGGCGGCCGGCCGCGGCTGCCTTACATGCGGGTGCGTTCGCGCTTGTGCAGCTTGGTCAGCTTGGCCTTGATGCGCTGGAGCTTGAGCGGCGACAGGTACTCGACGAAGACCTTGCCCTTAAGGTGGTCTATCTCGTGCTGGATGCACACGGCCAGCAGCGCGTCGGCTTCGATTTCGAAGGCCTCGCCCTTTTCGTTGAGGGCGCGCACGCGCACGTGGTCCGGGCGTTCCACGCGGTCGTAGACCTCGGGCACCGACAGGCAGCCCTCTTCCGAGATCTCGCGGGATTCGCTGAACCAGACGATTTCCGGGTTGATGAAGACCTGCAGGTGGTCGCGGGTCTCGGAGATATCGATCACCACCACCTGCTCGTGCACGTCCACCTGGGTCGCTGCCAGGCCGATGCCGGGGGCTTCGTACATGGTCTCGGCCATGTCCTGCACCAGCTTGCGGATGCGGTCGTCCACCACGGCAACCGGTTTTGCCACGATATGCAGGCGGGGATCGGGGTAGGTCAGGATATCGAGTTTAGCCATGATGCTGGGGCGCAACGCCCACCGTTCACACATGCGAGCCCGCGTTGCGGCTACGGGTGTTTACATGCAGAATCGGGGCGCAAGTACAAAAATTCAAGGCGCACCGCAGCGGGCGCGCTCTACAGGGTCAATCCGGCTGTTCTGCCAGTCGGTACGAGAAAATGCGCGATCTTACCAAAGAACACCAGGCGGCGCCGGGCCGCAGGCTGCACGCGTTTGCCCGTTGGATGCTGTGTGCGGCAGGCGTCACTGCCGCCGCGGGGGCGCCAATGCATGCCGCCGAGCTTACTGTCACCCTTGCCCAACGGGCCCAGGCCACTGCCAGCGCGCAACAAGGCATACCCGCCGCCGACCTGGCTGCGGACGCGCCACAGCAATATGTCGTGCGCGGGGGTGACACGCTCTGGGGGATTTCGGGCCACTTCCTGCGCCAGCCCTGGCGCTGGCCCGAGCTGTGGGGCATGAACCAGCAGCAGATCCACAATCCCCACCTGATCTATCCCGGTCAGGTCCTGTACCTGATCCAGCGCGACGGGCGCGCCTGGCTCTCGACCAGCCCCGACGCCGGTGGCACGGTTCGGCTCACGCCGGGCGTGCGCAGCGAGGCTGGCCCGGACGGCGCCATCGCCAGCATTGCCGCCAGGGACATCGAGCCTTTCCTGATCCGCCCGCTGGTGGTGGACGAGGGAACGCTGGCGAGCGCTGCACGCATTATCGCCTTGCCCGAGTCGCGGGTCTACCTGGCCATGGGCGATACCGCCTATGCACGCGGCATCTCCCAGCCCGAGGCGTTGGCCGGCAGCGACTGGCAGGCCTTCAAGCCGGTCAAGCCGGTCAAGGACCCGGTCACCGGCAGCGTGCTGGGCTATGAGGCCGAGTACCAGGGCAATGTCCACGTGTCGCGCCAGCCGCAAGGCCTGGACGCGGTGACCACCGTCAAGGTCACCCAGGCCAGGCAGGAAATGGGCCCTGGGACCTTGCTGATGCCCCAGCCCGCGCAAGAGCAGATGCGTTACGTGCCGCGCGCGCCGGACGTCATGCTCGACGGCCGCGTCGCGGCGGTCTATGGCGGCGTGCAGTTTGGCGGTGCCAAGCAGGTGGTGGTGCTCAACCTCGGCACCGCCGCAGGCCTCGAGCCCGGCCACGTGGTTGCGCTTTCCCGCGCCGGCGAGGTGGTGCGCGATCGTACCGACGGCAATCGCGCCGTCCAGCTGCCCGACGAGCGCTACGGCCTGGCCTTCGTGTTCCGGGTGTTCCCCGGCGTGGCCTATGCGCTGGTCACCGACGCCTCGAACGCGATCGAGGTCGGCGACAGCGTGACTTCGCCGCGTTGACCGGACGGGCAGCAGCCTGCACCGAGGCGGTGCAGGCGCCGGCCACCACGCGCGACGCCGCCGACATCGAAGCGTGGCTGCGGCTGACTGCCGCGCGCGGCCTTGGCACCGGCGTCCTGCGCCAGTTGCTGGCCATCTTCGGCCTGCCGCACCAACTGCTGGCGCAGAGCGTCAGCGCGCTGGCGGCCGTCATTCCCGAGAAACATGCGCGCGCCTTGCTGGCCCCGGCCGACGCCGCCACCCTGGCGCTGGTCGAGCGCACTGTGGCCTGGGCCGCCGAGCCCGGCAACCATGTGGTGACGCTGGCTGACGCGGCTTATCCCCGCCCCTTGCTGGATCTTTCCGACCCGCCGCTGGTGCTGTACATCAAGGGCCGACTGGACGCGCTCGGCGGCCCGGCCGTGGCCATGGTCGGCGCGCGCAGCGCCACGGTGCAGGGCGTCGAGGATGCGCGGCGCTTCGCCCGCGTGCTGTCGGATGCCGGGCTGGCCGTGGTGTCGGGACTGGCGCTGGGGATCGATGGCGCTGCCCATGACGGCGCGCTGGCTGGCATAGGCGGCACCGTGGCGGTGATCGGCACGGGCGCCGACCTGGTCTATCCCGCCCGCCATCGCGAACTGGCCCACCGCATCGCGGCCCATGGCGCCATCGTCAGCGAGTTTCCCCTCGGCGCGCCGGGACGCAGCCATCACTTCCCGCAACGCAACCGGATCATCGCGGCGCTGGCGCGCGGCGTGCTGGTGGTGGAGGCGGCGGCGCGCTCCGGGTCGCTGATCACGGCGCGGCTGGCTGCCGAGATGGGGCGCGAAGTCTACGCCGTTCCCGGCTCGATCCATGCGCCGCTGTCCAAGGGCTGCCACCTGCTGATACGCCAGGGCGCCAAGCTGGTGGAAACCGCGCACGACGTGCTGGAAGAACTCGGTTGGGGCAGCGTCGGCGCCCGCCCGGTGCCTCCTGCGCCAATGCCGGCGCTGGACGACGTCCTCGGCCTGACGCTGACCCACGACCCCGTCACGCTCGATGCGCTGTGCGCCCGCACCGCCCTGCCGCCGGAACAAGTGGCGGCCGCCCTGCTGACCCTGGAACTGGCGGGCGCCGTGGAGCGGCTGCCGGGTAATTGCTTTCGCCGGGTCAGCTAGTATCCTGAATCACAAATTCGTCGAATAAGTCTGCCGATAAGACGCACGATCCGTCGTCACAAATGCTCGCAAGGCTCCAGCCTTGCTGCGCTTTGTTCCTAGGCTCGCACGCCTTCTCGGCAGACTTATTTTCTCGACGAATTTCAGATTCAGGACACTAGGCGGAGGACGCGTCGGCATACGGATTTCGCGGCGACCGCTACAATCAAACGAATTCCCGTGCCTGAAAAGGCTCATGTTTATCCCGCCATGACCGTTTACTTTCCAGAGCAGGACCCGGCCGCGATCGCCCAGGCGCTGGCAGCGCGGCCGCAAGGCCGTCTGGTGGCCTGCCTGTGCGCGGCCTGGTGCGGTACGTGCGGCACCTACCTGGCGGAGTTCACGGCCCTGGCTGCGCGCTTTCCAGGCGATTGCTTCGTGTGGATCGATATCGAAACCCATGCTGACCAGCTGGGCGACCTCGATATCGACAACTTCCCCACGGTGCTGGTGCAGCCGGCCGCAGGTGGCCGCCCGCAGTTCTACGGTACGTTGTTGCCGCACATCGCGTTGCTTGAGCGTATGCTGGCTCGCGGCGGCGCCATGCCGGTGGCGGCCGGGGCCGAGGTGCCGGAGGTACTGGACTGGCTGGCGCAAGGTGCCAGCGACGGCTGACAGTGGCGTCCGGGCGGGTTGTGAAGCCGGGACCCGCTGTCGAAAAAGGAACCGGCAGACCCGCGGCGGGCCTGGCCCGGATGCCGGCAAAGGCTGTCAGACGGAGGCGCCGGCGGCGTGCTTGCTTGCACCGCTGTTGGAACCGCGCTTATTATTGGCGCCTCAAAGCCCCGAGCTCGCTGTTTACATATAGCGCAGAGCCCCTAGTGGCAATAATTCGCAGGCCGCCGGAGTGCGGCCAGCAAGGACCCGATCCATGTCAAAAGCCCTCATCATCGCGGAAAAGCCATCGGTTGCTGCCGATATAGCCCGTGCCCTCGGGGGCTTTACCAAGCATGACGAATACTTCGAGAGTGACGATTACGTACTTTCGTCGGCCGTCGGCCACCTGGTTGAAATCGCCGCCCCTGACGAATACGAGGTCAAGCGAGGCAAGTGGAGCTTCGCCAACCTGCCGGTGATTCCCCCGCACTTCGATCTGCGCCCCATCGCCAAGACCGAATCGCGCCTGAAAGTGCTCAACCGCCTGATCAAGCGCAAGGACGTCACCGCCCTGGTCAACGCCTGCGACGCGGGGCGCGAAGGGGAACTGATCTTCCGCCTGATCCAGCAGCAGGCCAAGGCCAGGCAGCCGGTCCGGCGCCTGTGGCTGCAGTCCATGACGCCGCAGGCGATCCGCGACGGCTTTGCGCGGCTGCGCGAAGACGCCGAAATGTTGCCGCTGGCCGACGCGGCGCGCTGCCGCTCCGAGGCGGACTGGCTGGTGGGCATCAATGGCACGCGCGCCATGACCGCCTTCAACAGCAAGGGTGGCGGCTTCTTCCTGACCACCGTGGGGCGGGTGCAGACCCCGACCCTGTCGATCGTGGTGGAGCGCGAGGAGAAGATCAAGAAGTTCGTCCCGCGCGACTACTGGGAAGTGCGCGCCGAGTTCATCGCCGCCGCCGGGCTGTATGAAGGCCGCTGGTTCGACCCCAAGTTCAAGAAGAACGAGTTCGATCCCGAAGCGCGCGAGTCGCGCCTGTGGAGCGAGGCCGAGGCCAAGAGCATCGTCGTGGCATGCCGCGACAAGACCGGCACCGTCACCGAGGAGTCCAAGCCGTCGACGCAGCAGTCGCCGGCGCTGTTCGACCTGACCACGCTGCAGCGCGAGGCCAACTCGCGCTTCGGCTTCTCGGCCAAGAACACCCTCGGCCTGGCGCAGGCGCTGTACGAGAAGCACAAGGTGCTGACCTACCCGCGTACCGATGCCCGCGCGCTGCCCGAGGACTACCTGGACACGGTCAAGCAGACCATGGACATGCTGGCCGACAGCTCGCCCAACTACCTGCCGCATGCCAAGAAGGTGCTGGCCAGCGGCTGGATCAAGCCGAACAAGAAGATCTTCGACAACAGCAAGATCAGCGACCACTTCGCTATCATCCCGACGCTGCAGGCCCCGAAGAACCTGTCCGAGCCGGAACAGAAGCTCTACGACCTGGTGGTGCGTCGCTTCCTGGCGGTGTTCTTCCCGGCGGCCGAGTTCCAGGTCACCACCCGCATCACCGAGGTGGCGGGCCATCATTTCAAGACCGAGGGCAAGGTCCTGGTCAATCCGGGCTGGCTGGTGGTCTACGGCCGCGAAGCCCAGGGCGACGAAGCCAACCTGGTGGCGGTGGCCAAGGACGAACGCGTCAAGGTCGACAAGGTCGACGGCGTCGGCCTGACCACCAAGCCGCCCGCGCGCTACAACGAAGCCACGCTGCTGTCCGCCATGGAAGGCGCCGGCAAGCTGGTGGATGACGACGCGCTGCGCGAGGCCATGGCCGGCAAGGGCCTGGGCACGCCGGCCACGCGCGCGGCCATCATCGAAGGCCTGCTCGCCGAGAAATACCTGGTGCGCGAAGGCCGCGAGCTGATTCCCACCGCCAAGGCCTTCCAGCTGATGACGCTGTTGCGCGGCCTGGGCGTGCAGGAACTGACCCAGGCCGAGCTGACCGGCGAATGGGAGCACAAGCTGTCGCAGATCGAGCGCGGCGGCCTGAAGCGCGACGAGTTCATGCGCGAGATCGCGCAGATGACGCAGCAGATCGTCAAGCGCGCCAAGGAGTACGACAGCGACACCATCCCGGGCGAGTACGCCACGCTGGCCACCCCCTGCCCGCAGTGCGGCAGCCAGGTCAAGGAGAACTACCGCCGCTTTGCCTGCACCGCGTGCGAATTCTCGATCAGCAAGATCCCGGGCGGCCGCCAGTTCGAGATCGACGAAGTGGAAGAATTGCTGCTGAAGAAGGAAATCGGTCCGCTGCAAGGCTTCCGCAGCAAGATGGGCAGGCCCTTTGCCGCCATCCTGAAGCTCGGCAAGGACGACGAAGGCCACTACAAGATGGAATTCGACTTCGGCCAGAACGACGACGACAACGACGGCGAGCCGGTCGACTTCAGCGCACAGGAGCCGGTTGGCACTTGTCCCAAGTGCGGTGGCTCGGTGTTCGAGCACGGCATGAAGTATGTGTGCGAGAACTCGGTAGCCAATCCGAAGAGCTGCGACTTCACCACCGGCAAGATCATCCTGCAGCAGGAAATCTCGCGCGAGCAGATCGGCAAGCTGCTGGGCGCGGGACGCACCGACCTGCTGACGGGCTTCAAGTCGTCGCGTACCGGGCGCAACTTCAAGGCCTTCCTGGTCAAGCAGCCGGACGGCAAGATCGGCTTCGAGTTCGAAGTCCGCGAGCCCAAGGCAGGGGCGAAGACCGCTGCCAAGGGCGCTGCCGCCAAGACCGCGGCCGCCAAGGCTGGCGGCGAGAGCGAGGCGGCCGAAACGGCGAGCAAGGCCAAGGCACCGGCCAGGAAGGCAGCGGCGGCCAAGAAGGCGCCGGCAGCCAAGAAGGCGGCAGCCAAGCGCGCTACCGGCAAGTCGCGCGCCGGCGGCGAAGCCACGGCCGACGCCGAGGAGTGAGTTGCCGCGGAACCGGCAAGCCGCCGGTTCCGCGCGTCCCTTACCCTTCCTGGGTGCGGATCTTGCCTTCTACCAGCAGGAAGTCGATGAAGGCGCGGACCTTGGTCGGCAGGAACTTGCGGCTGGGGTAGACCACGCTGACATCGCGCTTGGGCAACTGGTACTGCGTTAGGATATGCGTCAGCCGCCCGGCTTCGATATTGGGTCTCGCCAGGTAGGATGACAACATCGCCACGCCCATGTCGGCCAGCGCCGCCTGGTGCGCCAGTTCGGCATTGCTGCACAGCAGGCCCGGGCGGATCGGCACCGTCACCTCGCCCTCCGGGCCCGACAGCGTCCATTCATGCTCCGCGGTGGGCAGCCGCATGGCGATACAGCGGTGATTGGTCAACTCTTGCGCGTTGCGCAGCGGCGGGTGCTGGCGCAGGTAGCCGGGCGAGGCGCACAGGATGATCTCCGCCGCGATCAGCGGGCGCGCCACCAGGTGCGAGCCCAGCCCCAGGTCGGACAGCATCACGCCCACGTCGCGCCCTTCTTCCACGATATCGACGATGCGGTCCGATAACAGCACGTCGAACACCACATCCGGATATAGCGCCTGGAAACGGGCCAGCGTGGCCGGCAACAGGTGCAGGCCGAACATCACCGGTGCCACCAGCCGCAAGGTGCCCGAGAGCGACTGGCTGCGCGCCGTTACTACCGATTCGGCCTCCTCCACATCCTCCAGGATCTGCTGGCAACGCTGCAGATAGGTCTCACCGGCGTCGGTCAGCGACAGGCTGCGGGTGGTGCGATTGAGCAATCGCGTGCCCAGGTGGCTCTCCAGGTCGGCCACATAACGCGTCACTACCGCATTGGACATTTCCAATTGTTGCGCTGCACGAGCAAAGCTGCCCAGCTCGACCACTTTGGAAAAGACGCGCATCGATTGCAGCCGGTCCATGACATAGTCTCCAGTCTTGCCCGCGAACTTTTACGGGAAGTGGGTTGTTTGTTGCCAAAACTACAACTAATCATTGCCGGTGGCAATCTTTATTCATATCAGGGAAACACCTAGTATTGGGCCATCGGATGCCGCATTGCAGCGAAGGCTGCTGAGAAGACTAGGCGTCCTGCCTGTGGAAAGGATTCAGTCATGAAAAACCAACGTTACGCCCTGATCGCCGCTGCCGCCACGCTCGCCGCCGCCCTGACCGCCGCGCCCGCTTTCGCCAAGGCCGGCAAGTTTGACACCTTCACGGATGGCGCCCGCACCACCCAGACCTCGGTCTACAGCAACGGCGGCAAGGCCGGCAAGTTTGACACCTTCACCGACGGTGCCCGCACCGGCAAGTTCGACCCGTACACCGACGGCGCCAAGATTGGCAAGTTCGACGTATTCAGCGACGGCGCAGCTACCCTGTAAGCGTCGCCTGTCGTTGGAAATCGCCTCCTGGGGCGATTTCACCCCTTTCGGCTGATCTCCACAGGCCGGCGGGGAGGGAGCGAAAGCTCACTCTCCGTAGTTATCGGAGGACATGCCCGTACCGCGCCGGTACGGGCATGTTTGTTTTTGGGTGCTGCGTTCATCATACGGCCAGATGATGGCTCCGCCCATGGCTCTCCTTCCCTCCTGTCACCGGCCATGGCGGTTGCAGGCATAAAAAAACGGGCCGTAAGTGACCCGTTTGTCTTGCCGGCAATGCGCACCGGCCGCCCGCGCGCGGGAGCAACGCCCCCGTCACGTCCGGCAGTTCAGTCGTCGTGATCGTGATGGCCGTGGCCGTGCTTGCGCTTGTAGCCGCTGCGCTGGTAGTGATCGTCGCGATAACCGCGGGCGCGCTCGTCCGCATAAGAGTTGCTGCGCGAGACATTGCCGCCGAGCGCGGCGCCAGCGCCGCCGCCCACCGCCGCGCCAAGCAGGCCGCCCGTGCGGCCGCCCATGGCGTTGCCCGCTGCCGTACCTGCGCCGCCGCCCAGCGCGCCACCGATGATGGCGCCCGTGCGTTCGCGGCGGTTGGAGGTGACCGCGCCGCCTGCGCCGCCGCCCACCGCGCCACCGATCACGGCACCGGTGGAGCCGCCAAGCGCGCCGCCGACCGCCGCTCCGGCGACACCGCCGAGCGCGCCACCGAGGGCATTATTCATATCGCCCGCAAACACCGGCAGCGCGGATGCCGCCAGAGCGATGGCCAGGGTGAAACTGCGAACGGGGTGCCGAGACATGTTCTTCTTCCTTGGATTAGCGAAATATGGCGCAAGTGTAGAGAGGTAGCCGCGGACTTGCTGTAACCACGTGTAAGGCCCTGTAACCGCTGGGGAAACGTTGTGTAAACGCAAACGGGCCGCTTTGTGGCGGCCCGTTTGCAATGTCACGCGGAGATTACTGATTCAGCAGCATTTGCCTTGCCCGCCGCCGTAGCGCGCCTCCTGCCGCTCGCGGAAGAACGCCTCGTAGCTCATGGGTTTGCGCTCCGGGTGGGTGGACTCCATGTGGGCCACATAGGTCTGGTAGTCCGGCAAACCCACCATCAGGCGCAGGGACTGGCCCAGGTAGCGTCCCATGGTTCCAAGTTGCTCAAGCATGATGCACCTCCTGATCGCTGATGTCGGGTTTGCTCTTGCCGATGGCTGCGGCGCGAACTCAATGCTGCGCCGAGGCCGATGCGGGCATCGGCTCGAACGGCGTCTCGCTGTCGGTCGGGCGGTTCACCGAACGGGCCTTCATCGCCGTCTTGAAGCCGTAGAACACGATCGACAGCACCACGAACATGAACAGCGCGCACAGGCCGGCGTCCAGGTAGTCGTTGAAGACGATGCGGTGCATCTGCTCCATCGACTTGGCCGGGGCCAGCACCTTGCCCTGGGCAATGGCGTCGCTGAACCTGGCCGCGTGGGTCAGGAAGCTGACCTTGGGGTCGGCGTCGAATAGCTTCTGCCAGCCGGCGGTCAGCGTGCAGATCAGCAGCCAGATGGTGGGCACCAGGGTGACCCAGGCGTACCGGCCGCGCTTCATCTTCACCAGCACGCAGGTACCCAGCACCAGCGCCACCGCGGCCAGCATCTGGTTGGAGATGCCGAACAGCGGCCACAGCGTGTTGATGCCGCCCAGCGGGTCAACCACGCCCTGGTAGAGGAAGTAGCCCCAGAACGCCACGGTCAGCGCGGTGGCGATCAGGTTGGCCGGCAGCGAGTCGGTGCGGCGGAACGAGGGCACGAAGCTGCCCAGCAGGTCCTGCAGCATGAAGCGGCCGGCGCGGGTGCCAGCGTCCACCGCGGTCAGGATGAACAGCGCCTCGAACAGGATGGCGAAGTGGTACCAGAACGCCATCATGGCCTGGCCGCCCACCACTTGGTGCAGGATGTGGGCGATGCCCACGGCCAGCGTGGGCGCGCCGCCGGCGCGCGAGATGATGGAGTTTTCGCCGACGTCCCTGGCGGTCTGGATCAGTACGTCGGGGGTGATGACAAAGCCCCAGCCCGAAACTACCTGCGCCACGGATTCCGGCGAGGTGCCGATCACGGCCGCCGGGCTGTTCATGGCGAAGTACACGCCCGGCTCGATCACCGAGGCGGCCACCAGCGCCATGATGGCGACGAAGGACTCAGCCAGCATCGCGCCGTAGCCGATGAAGCGCATGTGCGCTTCGCTTTCCAGCAGCTTGGGCGTGGTGCCCGAGGCGATCAGCGCGTGGAAGCCCGAGACCGCGCCGCAGGCGATGGTGATAAAGAGGAAGGGGAACAGGTTGCCCGACCACACCGGCCCGCCGCCCTTGGCGAACTGCGTGAACGCCGGCATCTTCAGCTCCGGCGCCACGATCAGGATGCCGATGGCCAGCGCGATGATGGTGCCGATTTTCAGGAAAGTGGACAGATAGTCGCGCGGGGCCAGCAGCAGCCACACCGGCAGCACGGCGGCGATAAAGCCGTAGATGATCAGCATCCACGTGAGCGCCTTGCCGTCGTAGGTAAACAGCGGCGCCAGCACGGCGCTTTCATGCACATGCTGGCCGCCGATGATGGCGAGCATCAGCAGCACGAAGCCGATCACCGACACCTCACCGATGCGGCCCGGGCGGATGTAGCGCGTGTAGATACCCATGAAGATCGCGATCGGAATCGTCACCCCCACCGTGAAGGTGCCCCAGGGCGAGTCCGCCAGCGCCTTCACCACGATCAGCGCCAGCACCGCGAGGATGATGATCATGATCATGAAGCAGCCGAACAGCGCGATCATGCCCGGTATCGTGCCCATCTCGGACTTGATCAGGTCGCCCAGGGAGCGGCCGTCGCGGCGCGTGGAGATGAACAGCACCATGAAGTCCTGCACCGCGCCGGCAAACACCACGCCCGCCAGGATCCACAGCATGCCGGGCAAATAGCCCATCTGCGCGGCCAGCACCGGACCCACCAGCGGGCCCGCGCCCGCAATGGCGGCAAAGTGGTGCCCGAACAGCACCGCCTTGTTGGTCGGAACGTAGTCCAGCCCGTCGTTGTGGCGCCAGGCAGGCGTCATGCGGCCGGGATCGAGTTGCATCACCTTTTCGGCGATGAACTTGCTGTAGTAGCGGTAGGCGATCAGATAGATACAGATCGCGGCGACCACGATCCACAAGGCACTGACGGCTTCGCCGCGCGACAGTGCAACGGTGGCAAAGGCGAAGGCGCCAAGGATGGCGACGGCCAGCCACACCAGGTGTTGCCCGATGCGATTCATGATGAGGGTCTCCTCAGACTATTTATTGGAGGCCGGCGGCAGCAGGGCCGGCATGCGAGTGGGACACGCGGTTGATGTCCCGGATGGCGGCGGGCGAAGAAGTCGGGTGGCACCCCGCCAGGCTTCGTCGGCGCCCTGTGTGTCTCGCAAATTCCGGTTCCGTCGTCGCAGGCGGGCGATGCGGCCAGCAAAGTCGCTGGGCGCACCCACTGCGCAGGACGCATGCAAACCGCGGCCGAAGCCAGCGCTCGCGCGTCTGGCGTGTAGTATTGACACCCGTCCCTGGCGGCACAAGCGCGGAACTACGCAGCAATGCTGCGTGTTACTACGTAGATCGACGCTCGCATGCCGCTTGCGAGGCGTCCGTGTTTACCCCGTATCGATGAAACTTCGTCAGAAGATCCTGTTGCTGGCCGTCGCGCCGCTCGCCGTCGCCATGCTCGGCATCGCCCTGGCCGTGCGTTACCAGGCCACCCAACTGGCGCACCATGAGCGCTTGCTGGTCGAGGCGGCCTACTTGCAGAGCAAGGAAACCGAGCTGCGCCACTACGTAGAACTGGCGCAAAGCGTGATCGCGCCGATGGTGCAGTCCGGTGGCAAGGACGGCACCACCCGCGATGCCGCCATGCAGGCGCTGGCTCGCCTCGACTACGGCCCCGATGGCTATTTCTTCCTCTACGACCTGCAGGGCCGCAATCTGATGCATCCGCGCCAGCCCGAACTGGTGGGGCAGGATCTGTGGAGCATGCGCGACCCACAGGGCGCCCTCACCATCCAGAAGCTGATCGCCGCGGCCCGGGCGGGCGGCGGGTCGGTGCGCTACCTGTGGAAGAAGCCGTCTTCGCAGCAACTGGCCCCCAAGCTTGGCTATGTGGTCGCGATACCGGAGTGGAATTGGATGCTCGGCACCGGCATCTACCTCGACGACGTCGAACGCACGCTGCGCCAGCTCGATGCGCGGGCCGAGACCGATATCCGCGAAACCATGGCGTGGATCGGCGTGATTGCCGCGATCAGCATCCTGCTGGTCGCCGCCAGCGGGCTGGCCCTCAATGTCAGCGAGCACCGCGAGGCCGACGCCAAGCTGCGGCAACTGGCCCAGCGCGTGGTGCAGTCGCAGGAAGAGGAGCGCGCGCGCCTGTCGCGCGAGCTGCATGACGGCATCAGCCAGTTGCTGGTGTCGGTCAAGCTGCTGCTGGAGACCGCCACCAACCGCCTGTGCATGGCGCCGGCCGAAGGCGCCTCGGTGGCGCCGGTGCTTGGCACGGCGCTGGTCCGCCTGGACACCGTGTTCAACGAAGTGCGGCGGGTGGCGCGCAACCTGCGCCCCGCCCTGCTGGACGATCTCGGCCTGTTCGCCGCGCTCGAGTATCTCGCCCGGGAGATGCAGGAAGGCAGTGGTCTGCAGATCAAGGTATCGCGCATCGGCAAGCCGCGCGAACTGGCCGACGAGCAGGCCACCGCCCTGTTCCGCATCGCGCAGGAGGCGCTGACCAATGTGGAACGGCATGCGCACGCACGCCATGTCACGCTGGTGCTGGCGTTCGATGCCGACACCACCCGGCTGACGGTGCAGGATGACGGCGCCGGCTTCGACGTGGCGCGCATGCAGCACGATCCCGAGCGCGGCATCGGCCTGCGCAACCTGCGCGAACGCGTCGGTGCGCTGGGCGGCGAGTTCGATATCGCCTCCGGGCCGGGCACGACCCGGCTGAGCGCCGCGCTGCCGGCCGTGCCCGCCAAACCCCGGCAGGGACCCCAGGACCTAACTGGACGCTCTGGAAATACCGGCTCATGACCCAAGCTCCCGCCCGCGTCCTGCTGATCGACGACCACGCGCTGGTGCGCGACGGCATGCGCCTGCGCCTGGGCCTGCAGCCTGAACTCACGGTGGTGGGCGAAGCCGACGACGGCGAGGCCGCGCTGGCCTGGCTGGCGCAAGCCAGCCGCGAGCGCATGCCGGACCTGGTGATCACCGATATCGGCATGCGCGGCATGGGCGGCATCGCACTGGCGGCTGCCCTGCACGAAGACTATCCCGAACTGGCCGTGCTGATCGTATCGATGCACGACAACCTCGAATACGTGCGCCAGGCCATCCGCGCCGGCGCGCGCGGCTATGTGCTCAAGGATGCGCCCGCCGACGAGTTGATGGCTGCCATTGCCGCCGTGCTGGCCGGCCGCGTCTTCTACAGCGCCCGCATTGCCCGCCGCATGGCCGAGCAGACGCCTGCCGCGGGACCGCTCGATGCCCTCACTCCGCGCGAGCGCGATATTCTCAACTGCATCGGACGGGGACAGGCCAACAAGGACATCGCCGCCGCGCTGGGCGTGTCGGTGCGCACCATCGAGACGCACCGGCTCAACCTGCGGCGCAAGTTAGGCATCGGAGGCCGCGCCGAACTGGTGAAGTACGCGGTGGAACATACCGGCGCGGAGAGCGGACCGGGCTGAGGCTGGACACGCGAAAGGGCAGGAGAGCAGGATTGAATCCTACTGATTGGAGGTTGCCATGCGAACCACTCAACAACTAAGCGTCACGCTTCCCACCGAGATGGCCCAGGCCGTGAAGGAAAAGGTGCGAACTGGCGAGTACGCCAGCGAGAGCGAGGTCATTCGTGATGGCCTGCGTGCGCTCCTGGCGCGTGATCGAGCCGTAGAGAGTTGGCTGCGCGAGCAGGTCATCCCGGCCTATGACGCGCTCAAGGCGGATCCGTCTCGTGCTGTTACGGCTGACCAGATCCGCGCCCGCCTGGCGGCCAAACATGCCGAGAAGACGAAGGCACGATGAGGATCTATCCACTCGTCTTCATGTAGGTTAAAACCCCTCGCCGGAACAAAAAAAATGCGGTGCCAGCCGACATGGCTGGCACCGCAATTTTCAACACTTTTTGTTAACGGCCAGACCCCGTCTCCGGGGTGGGCTTTCTTCTTCGGTAACCGGCGTTGCCTGCTACTCAGGCAGACAGGCGCTTGGCCAGCGCAGCCTTGGCATCCACCAGGGCTTGCGGCAGGTTGTGCTTGAGCTGCGTGAACAGTTCCTCATGCAGTGCCAGTTCCTGTTGCCAGGCGGCATGGTCGATCGAGGTGACCTGGTCGAACTGCTGCCGGGTGAAATCCAGGCCTTCCCAGTTCAGGTCCTCGTAGCGCGGCGAGGTGCCGAACACGTGGTCGGTGCCCTGGCCATGGCCTTCGACGCGGTCGATCATCCACGACAGCACGCGCATGTTCTCGCCGAAGCCCGGCCACACGAAGTTGCCGTCCGCGTCCTTGCGGAACCAGTTGACGCAGTAGATGCCCGGCAGCTTGGCGCCGCTGGCTTCGAGCTTCTTGCCCAGCGCCAGCCAGTGGCCGAAGTAGTCGCTCATGTTGTAGCCGCAGAACGGCAGCATGGCGAACGGGTCGCGGCGCACCACGCCTTGCCGGCCGGCCGCGGCGGCGGTGGTTTCCGAGCCCATGGTGGCGGCCATGTAGACACCTTCTGTCCAGTTGCGGGCCTCGGTCACCAGCGGCACGGTGGTGGAGCGGCGGCCGCCGAAGATGAAGGCGTCGATGGCGACGCCGGCGGGGTTGTCCCAGTTTTCGTCGATCGACGGGCACTGCACGGCCGGCGCGGTAAAGCGGGCGTTCGGGTGCGCGGCCTTGGCGCCGGTTTCCCTGGCGATGGCCGGGGTCCAGTCCTTGCCCTGCCAGTCGATCAGGTGAGCCGGGGCTTCCTTGCTCATGCCTTCCCACCACACGTCGCCGTCGTCGGTCAGCGCCACATTGGTGAAGATGACGTTTTCCTTGAGCGTAGCCATCGCGTTGAAGTTGGTCTTCTCGCTGGTGCCCGGGGCCACGCCGAAATAGCCGGCTTCCGGGTTGATGGCGTACAGGCGGCCGTCCTGGCCCGGCTTGATCCAGGCGATGTCGTCGCCGATGGTGGTGACCTTCCAGCCTTCGAAGCCCTTGGGCGGGATCAGCATGGCGAAGTTGGTCTTGCCGCAGGCCGACGGGAAGGCGGCGGCCACGTGGTATTTCCTGCCCTCGGGCGAGGTCACGCCCAGGATCAGCATGTGCTCGGCCAGCCAGCCTTCATCGCGGCCCATGGTGGACGCGATACGCAGTGCGAAGCACTTCTTGCCCAGCAGCGCGTTGCCGCCGTAGCCCGAGCCGTAGGACCAGATCTCGCGGGCTTCCGGGAAATGCACAATGTACTTGGTGGGGTTGCACGGCCACGCCACGTCTTTCTCGCCGGCAGCCAGTGGCTTGCCCACGGTGTGCACGCACGGCACGAACGCGCCGTCGGTGCCCAGCACGTCGAACACCGCGCGGCCCATGCGCGTCATGATGCGCATATTGACGGCAACGTACGGCGAATCCGACAGTTCCACGCCGATATGGGCGATCGGCGAACCCAGCGGGCCCATCGAGAACGGCACCACATACAGGGTGCGGCCACGCATGCAGCCGTCGAACAGGCCGGCCAGCGTCTGGCGCATTTCAGCCGGGGCGGTCCAGTTGTTGGTGGCGCCGGCGTCTTCCTTCTTCTGTGAGCAGATGAAGGTGCGGTCTTCGACACGTGCCACGTCGGACGGGTCGGACAGCGCCAGGAACGCGTTCTTGCGCTTGGCCGGGTTGAGGCGCTTCAGGGTGCCGGCGGCGACCATCTGCTCGCACAGGCGGTCGTACTCCTCCTGCGAACCGTCGCACCAGTAGATATTGTCGGGTTTGGCGAGGGCCGCGAACTCGGCGACCCAGGCGACCAGTTTCTGGTGCTTGACCCAGGCTGGTACGTTGAGTGCGGGCGTGCCCTGCATGGTGGGGTGGTTCATACTGCAACTCCAAAGCGTAGAAAGAATTCTTGCCAAGCCTGGCCCGGATTGCMGCTGCGGGAGACGAGCGGTGGGCCCCATAGCAGAGCAGACCGCGGCGGCGCGCCGCTGGTTCCGCGCTGTGCCGGCGGGGCGGCTCAAGCCAGGATCGTCACATCCCGTTACAACTCCACTGCGACCCCGACTGCGCAAAAGGTCGCGGCTGGCCCCGTGGCTGCGCTACAGTTGCGCTTCGCCTGTGACGGGGCCGGGCAGGCTTTGTCCGATGCGATCCGGATGGGAGCAAGGCTCGACCGACAATCCGGGCCGCAATCGGAGCCGGCAAGGATACCACTGTAGAACGCAACTGTTTTTTGCTCTGCAGCAATGTTCGTGCGCGATTCAGTCGTTGCCGCTTGGTTCCGTTTCCCTGTCTGGCGATGCACTTCCTGTGCCATGCCGGATTGTTCTCGCTCTTGCGCCGCACCGCTGCGGTGTCGCGCGACAAGTAGTAAAACTATATCGTTGATGCGTGCGCTGTTCTGTGGGTGGGCGCACCTTTCGAATGCCAAACCAGAGTTTCCGATGAAGATTGCCGTACTCGACGATTATCAGGATGCCGTGCGCAAGCTGTCCTGCTTCAGCCTGCTCGAGGGCCATGACGTCAAGGTGTTCAACAACACCGTCAAAGGCGTGGGCCAGCTGGCCGCGCGCCTTTCGGACGTGGAGGCCGTGGTGCTGATCCGCGAACGTTCGCGCGTCACCCGCCAACTGCTGGAAAAGCTCCCCAAGCTCAAGATCATCAGCCAGACCGGCCGCGTTGGCGGGCATGTGGATGTCGAGGCCTGTACCGAGCGCGGCGTGGCGGTGCTCGAAGGTGCGGGCTCGCCGGTGGCCCCGGCCGAACTTACCTGGGCCCTGATCATGGCGGCCCAGCGCCGCATTCCGCAGTACGTGGCCAGCCTCAAGCATGGCGCCTGGCAGCAGTCCGGGCTCAAGTCCACCACCATGCCGGCCAACTTCGGCCTGGGCCAGGTGCTGCGTGGACAGACCCTCGGCATCTGGGGCTACGGCAAGATCGGCAAGCTGCTGGCGGGCTACGGCCGCGCCTTCGGCATGAATGTGCTGGTATGGGGGCGCGAGAATTCGCACAAAAGCGCCCGCGAGGACGGCCTGGCAGTGGCGGAGTCGCAGGAACAATTGTTCGCCGACAGCGATGTGCTGTCGCTGCATCTGCGCCTCAACGACGAGACGCGCGGCCTGGTCAAGCTGGCTGACTTCTCCCGCATGAAGCCGACCGCGCTGTTCGTCAACACCAGCCGCGCGGAACTGGTCGAGGAAAACGCCCTGCTGGCCGCGCTCAACCGCGGCCGCCCCGGCATGGCGGCGGTCGACGTGTTCGAGTCCGAACCCATCCTGCAGGGCCATGCCCTGCTGCGTATGGAAAACTGCATCTGCACGCCGCACCTGGGCTATGTCGAGCGCGAAAGCTACGAGGCGTACTTCCGCATCGCCTTCCAGAACATCCTGGATGTGCTGGCCGGCAAGCACGACAGCATCGCCAACCCCAAGGCGCTGACGCCCGCGCTGTCGCGCTAGTCCAAGGCGGCGGCCCCCTTCCCGGCGTGCCACGCTCAACGCGAACGAAACAAAACCGCTACACTCGGCAGAATCCGCGCGGCCCCTGGCCGCGTTTTTTGTCCTTCCACCATCACTCTCCCACCTGCCCCGGCCGCCATGGATCCCAGGCTCTTGATGCTGTGCCTTGGCAATTTTGTCATCGGTACCGGCGCGATGATCGTCACCGGCATGCTCAACGACATTGCCGGCGACTTCCAGCTTGGTGCCGGTACCGCCGGCCAGCTGATTTCCGTGTTCGCCCTGGCCACCTGCGTGGGCGCGCCGCTGTTCGCCACGCTCGGCTCGCGTATCGACCGCCGTCTGCTGCTGGCGGGCTCGCTGCTGGTCTACGCCGTGATGCATCTGGCGGCAGCCTTTGCACCGGGCTTCGCCAGCCTGGTGGCGATCCGCTTCCTCACCGCGATCGGGGCTGCCATCTACACCCCGCAAGCCGCTGCGACCCTGCCGCTGCTGGTCAATGCGCAGGCGCGCGGGCGCGCCATCAGCTTTGTGTTCCTGGGATGGAGCGTGGCCAGCGTGGTCGGCGTGCCGCTGGGTACGTGGATCGCCAGCACACTGGGATGGCGCTTCAGCATGGGGCTGGTGGGCTTGCTGGCGCTGGGCGCGGCGGTGGGCGTGTGGCGGGCGCTGCCGCCGCGCCTGTACGTCGAACCGGTGGGGCGGGCGGCCTGGGGCGCGGTGCTGCGCCATACGCCGATGGTGCTGGTGGTGGCCACCACCATGATCCAGTCGGCCGGCATGTTCACGCTGTTTACCTATATCGCGCCGTTGCTGCGCGACGTGCATGGCATCAGCGGCGGCATGCTCAGCCTGATGTTCCTGGCCTACGGCGCCTGCGGCGTCAGCGGCAATGTGCTGGCGGCTTCGCGCATGGACCGGGTCACGCCCGCGCGCATCGTGCTGTTCGCCATGCTGACCTCATTGACGGCCATGCTGCTGTGGCCGCTGGCGGCGCTGGGGCCGGTGGCGCTGGTGCTGATCTTCATGCTGTGGGGCGTTGGCGGCTTTGCCACCAACAGCGCGCAGCAGGCGCGGCTGGTGGCGCTGGCGCCGGAGCGCGCCTCGGTATCGATCTCGCTGAATTCGTCGTCCATCTACCTTGGCCAAGCCCTGGGGGCCATGGGCGGCGCGGCGATCTACGCCACCGCCGGCGCCGATGCCCTGCACTGGGGCGCGGCGGCGCTGATGCTGCTGGCGGTGATGGTCTCACGGCGCGCGAGCGCACTGGGCTGCCGCTGGAGCCGCCGCGAAGCGGCGCAGCCGCAGACCTGAGCCAGCCGGGCCGCCGCCGTCTGGCCGTGCGGCGCCGCACACGCGGCCTCCGCCTGGCGCCGCCATCCCCGGACTCATCGCGTTAAGATGGGGTGACAACGACCGGGGAGACGTTATGAGCACAGCCAGCGGCATCCGCCTGCTCGCCATCAGCGTCGGCACGGCCTTGCCGCTCCTTGTTGCAGCGGCGGGGACCGAGGCGGTCGTGATGTCGGGCATCCGCAAGCACCCGCTCAGCACCCTGCTGCATCCGCTCAAGGTAGCGGTACACCCGCTCGGCCTGACGGGCGACGAACAGGCCGACCTGAGCGTGCACGGCGGCCTGGACAAGGCGATCTATGCCTACCCCGCCGAGCATTACGCCTGGTGGAACGAGCGCCGCCGCGAAGCGCACCTGCCCGACGCCGCCAGGCCGCTCGCCTACGGTGCCATGGGCGAGAACCTGACGCTGGAAGGCGTGCTGGAGAGCGACTTGTGGGTGGGCGACCGCCTGCGCATCGGCGACGTGTTGCTGGAAGTGGAGTCGCCGCGCCGGCCCTGCTACAAGTTCAATGCCGTGATGGGCTACCGGCATGCGGTCCGGCACATGGTGCAGAGCGGGTATTCCGGCGTCTACCTCAGTGTCGTGACGCCGGGCGAACTCCGCGCCGGCGCCGAGGTGCGCCTTGAGCCGGGGCCGCGCGGCATGTCGATAGAAAGCATCAATGCCCACCTGCGCAATAGCCGCCAGCACCAGCTTTTCTGATAATGTTTGGCTCTCGATACAAGCAGGCCCCCGCCGCTGTAATAGTTTGTAATGGCAGGGGTGGCACGGGCACTAGCGGCCGATGCCTCTGATCCTGTACTAGTAGCAGTTTTTGCCGCGGCGTGGCACCGGACCCCAGAAGCCGGGCCGCCGGGGAGCGGGCGCATTCGTGCGCGCATTCGCACAGTCAAAGAGTCCACACATGAAAACAAACGGGATCGACCAGGCCAAGAGCTTTGTCGACGGCAAGTGGAGTCCGGCCACGGGAACCGGGAAGGGACGTGCTTCACCCTGGATGGCCGGCGCGGTCCTGATCGCGCTGGCCGTGGGCGGCTGGTTCGGCTGGCGTGCCTGGATGGCGCCCAAGCCGGCGGCAAAGGCGGCGCCCGTGGTGGTGGTCAGCACCGCCATGGTGCAGCAGGGCGATGTCCCGCTGCGGGTCACGGCCAACGGCACGGTGAGCGCGCTCGCCACGGTGGAGATCCGCCCGCAAGTGTCGAGCACGGTGCGTACCGTCCATATCAAGGAAGGCCAGACCGTCAAGCCAGGCGAGCTGCTCTTCACGCTGGACACCCGCATGGACGAGGCCAACCTCGCCAAGGCGCAAGCCCAGTTGCTGCGCGACCAGGCCGACCTGCACGACGCGCGCCGCACGCTGGCGCGCAGCCAGGAGTTGCTGGAGCGCAACTTCATCTCCAAGAGCGCGGTGGACACCGCCCAGGCCAGGTACGACGGCTTCGAGGCCACCATCCGCGCCGATCAGGCCGCCATCGAGGCCAGCCGCGTCGCGGTCAGCTACGGCGCCATCCGCGCCACCATCGGCGGCCGCACCGGCGTGATCAATATGTTCCCTGGCTCGCTGGTGACGCCCGCCAGCACCCTGCCGATGGTCACCATTGCCCAGGTGCAGCCGATCGCGGTGACGTTCACCCTGCCCGAGCGGCAACTGGCGGCGCTGCGCGAGGCACTGCGCGCCGGCCCGGTGGCGGTGACTGCCCTGCCCAACGACGGCAGCAAGACCCCGGTGACCGGCAAGATCAGCTTTGTCGACAACACGGTGGACCCGCAGTACGGCAGCATCCGCGTCAAGGCGCAGTTCGACAATGGGGAGCAGCGCCTGTGGCCGGGCACCTATGCCAACGTGGACGCGGTGGTGCAGACCCTGAAGGGCGCGCTGTCGGTGCCGCCGCAGGCGGTGGTGACCGGGCCCGAGGGACGTTTCGTCTACGTCGTGCAGCCAGACAACCGCGTCAAGCCGATGCCGGTGACCGTGCAGGTCTCGACCGCCAGCGCTGCCGTGATCGAAGGCGTGCCGCCGGGCACGCGCGTGGTGGTGGAAGGCGCGCAGAACCTGCGTGCCGGTGGCCTGGTGCGCGAAGCCTCGTCCGCTGCCAAGGCAGCCGCCGCCAGCGCCGTTGCCGCCGATGGCAAGCATTGAACCCAGGGCACCAAGACCATGACCTTGTCCGAGCTCTGTATTCGCCGTCCGGTGATGACGATCCTGCTGTGCCTGGCAGTGATCGTCACCGGCATCGCGCTCTATCCCACCATCCCGATTGCCGCGCTGCCGTCGTTCAATTCGCCGGTGATCCAGGTCACCGCCACGCTGCCCGGGGCCAGCCCCGAGACCATGGCGGCCTCGGTGGCGACCCAGCTGGAAAAGCAGTTCGCCACCATCCCGGGCGTGTCGGTGATCAGTTCGTCGAACACGCTCGGCAACGCCAGCATCACCCTCGAGTTCAACAGCGACCGCGACATCGACGCAGCGGCCGTGGACGTGCAGTCGGCGCTGTTCCGCGCGCAGCGCGCGCTGCCGATCGAAATGACGGTGCCGCCGTCGTACCGCAAGGTGAACCCGGCCGATGCGCCGGTGCTGCTGCTGGCGATCAACTCGCCGGCCATGAGCCTGGCCGAGCTCAACGCCTTCGGCGACAACCTGATCTCGCCCAGCCTGGCCACGCTGCCCGGCGTCGCGCAGGTGCAGGTGTTCGGCCAGAAGCGCTTTGCAGTGCGCGTGCGCGCCCACCCGGACGCCCTCGCCGCACGCGGCCTCACGCTGGACGAGCTGGCCACCGCGCTGAACCGCGCCAACGCCAACACGCCGGTGGGCACGCTCGACGGCGCGCGCCAGACGCTGACCATCCAGGCCAACCGCCAGCTCGCCAGCGCCGATGCCTTCCGCAACATCATCGTGGCCAGCCAGCCCAGCGGCGCGCTGGTGCGGCTGTCCGACGTGGCGGATGTGGAGGACAGCGTCGAGACCATCAAGACGGGCAGCTGGCTCAATAACGAGCGTTCCATCGTGCTGGCCGTGCTGCGCCAGCCCGACGCCAACACGGTGGCGGTGGTGGATGCCATCAGGAACGCCCTGCCCCGCCTGATCCAGCAGATGCCGGATTCGGTCAATGTGGCGGTGGTCAACGACCGCTCGCGATCGATCCGCGAATCCATCCACGACGTGCAGTTCACACTGGCGCTCACCGTCGGGCTGGTGGTGATGGTGATCTTCCTGTTCCTGCGCCGCGCCGCCGCCACGCTGATTCCGACCGTATCGCTGCCGATCTCGCTGATCGGCACGGTGGCGCTGATGAAGGCCTTCGGCTACAGCCTGGACAACGTCTCGTTGCTGGCCATCACGCTCGCCGTGGGGCTGGTGGTGGACGATGCCATCGTGATGCTGGAAAACATCGTGCGCCACATCGAGGACGGCGTGCCGCCGCTCAAGGCCGCGCTGGTCGGGTCGCGCGAGATGGGCTTCACCATCCTGTCGATCTCGATCTCGCTGGTGGCGGTGTTCATCCCCATCTTCTTCATGCCGGGCGTGATCGGCCTGCTGTTCCACGAGTTCGCCGCGGTGGTGTCGCTGTCGATCCTGGTCTCGGCGCTGGTGTCGCTGACGCTGATTCCGATGCTGTGCGCGCGCTTCCTGTCGGTCGAGAACGTGCCGATCGACGAATCGCAGCACGCCTATGGCGATCACGCCGGCGCGAGCCATGCGCCGGCGATCAGGCAGAAGCAGACCATCGGCCTGCGTTCCACGCAGTGGTTCGAGGACCTGTTCGAGTTCACGCTGCACCGCTACGCGCGCGGGCTGGACTGGTGCCTGGCGCACCGCAAATCGGTGCTGGCGGTGGCCGGCCTGACCTTCGTGCTGACGGCCGTGCTGTTCGCGGCCATCCCCAAGGGCTTCTTCCCGGAAGAAGACATCGGCCAGATCCAGGTCAACGTCGAAGGCCCGCAGGATATCTCCTTCGACGCCATGGCCGACCGCCTGCGCGACGCGGCGCAGCGCATGCGCCAGAACCCCGCGGTGAAGAGCATCGTGGCGTCGATCGGCGGCGGGTCTTCCCCCGCCATTAACACCGGCCGCATGTTCGTCGAGCTCAAGCCGCTGGGCGAGCGGCCCGGGATGGCCAAGGTGGTGGAGTCGCTGCGCAAGGACGTCTCCGGCATCGCCGGCCTGGCGGTCTACTTCTCGCCGGTGCAGAACCTGCGTCTCGGCGGGCGCCAGAGCAAGAGCCGCTACCAGTACACGCTGCAGAGCGTGAAGGCCGGGCAGTTGCAGGAGTATTCGGACAAGCTGATGGTCAGGATGCGCGCCGATCCGCTGTTCCGCGACGTCACCAGCGATTCGCAGCAGTCCGGCCTGGAAGCGCAGCTCTCCATCGACCGCGACAAGGCGAATGCGCTCGGCGTGCAGATCCAGGACGTGCGCCAGGCGCTCTATTCCGCCTTCGGCGAGCGCCAGGTCTCCACCATCTACACGCCGATCGACAACTACTACGTGATCCTGCAGGCGGCCGATATCGACCGCGCCGACGAGACCGCCTTCTCCAAGATCTACGTGCGCAGCAAGACCGGGCAGATGGTGCCGATCTCGGCCTTCGCCACCACCGAGCGCCGGGTCGGCCCGATCGCCGTGAACCACCAGGGCCAGCTGCCTTCGGTGACGGTGTCGTTCAACCTCGCGCCGGGCGCGGCGCTGGGCGATGCCTCCTCCAGGATCGATGCCTTCCGGCAGGACCTCGTCATGCCCACCTCGATCTTCACCAGCTGGGGCGGTGATGCGGCGGTGTTCCAGTCGTCGCAGGCCACGCAGGTGCTGCTGCTGGTGGCGGCCATCGCGGTGATCTACACGCTGCTGGGCGTGCTGTACGAGAGCTATATCCACCCGCTGACCATCCTGGCGGGTTTGCCCTCGGCGGCCGTTGGCGCGCTGCTCACGCTGTTCCTCTTCAACGTGGAGCTGTCGCTGATCGCCACCATCGGCGTGCTGATGCTGATCGGCATTGTCAAGAAGAACGCCATCATGATGATCGACTTCGCGCTGGCGGCGCAGCGCGAGCAGGGCATGGCGCCCGCGCGCGCGATCCGGCAGGCCTGCCTGCTGCGATTCCGGCCGATCATGATGACCACCCTGGCGGCCATCATGGGCGCGCTGCCGCTGGCACTGGGCCTGGGTGCCGGCGCCGAGCTGCGCCAGCCGCTCGGCCTGGCGGTGGTGGGCGGCCTGCTGTTCTCGCAGGTGATCACGCTCTTCATCACGCCGGTCATCTATCTTGCGCTGGACCGCTTCTCGGGCACCGGCCCGCTGCTGATCGATGCCGAGGGCAATCGCCTGCCGGCGCTGGTGGGTGGAGAGACGGCGCACTGAGTGGTGGATGCCGGCAGTCTGCGATGCCTCGGGGGCGGCCGGATCTCGGCACCGCCCTCTTGCATGTTTGCGTTGCGGCTTCGCGACGAACCGGCCGGCGGGACATGCTTGCGCACCCAGGCATGCGACGCATGCTTTACAAATCCCCCTTCAACTAGTAATAATTCCCATTCTCATTAAGGCGTTGCYGGACCTGCCGAGCCGCGCCTGATCACGCCAGCCAGCCGCCCAATTCTTTGGTTTCCGCCAGCCAGCATTTCGTTTTCTTCTGGGGGAAGATCCATGAAACGCCGCTGTCTGGCGCGCTTGCGCGCCTCCGTAAGAGTCTCGCCCATCGCCATCTGCACCACCCTCGGCGGCCCGGTCCTGGCTGCCGAGCCGGCTGTCGATCCGGCCCGCCCGCTGGGCGAGGTCGTGGTCACCGCCACCCGCACCAAGGAGCGCGCCGATGCCGTCGCCTCCACCATCACCGCCATCGAGGCCAGCCGCATCGAGCGCGCCCAGCCGGCCGACGAGACCGGCCTGTTTGCCGACGAACCCGATATCGACGTGCCGCGCGACCGGCGCCGCTTTGGCGCCGGCAGCATCAATATCCGTGGCATCGAGGGCAACCGCGTGCTGCTGATGGTCGACGGCGTGCGCCTGCCCGACTACTACAACGGCGGCGGTCCCTCCAACCTGTCCAGCGCCACCCGCGACGCGCCCGAGTACTCGTTTCTCAAGCGGGTCGAGGTGCTGCGCGGGCCGGCCTCCAGCCTGTATGGCTCGGATGCCATCGGCGGCGTGGTCTCGTACGTCACCAAGGACCCCCAGGACCTGATGCGCGGGCGCGCGGCGGGCGGCGAGGCGGGCCTGTCGTGGAACGGCATCGACCGCGGCTTTGGCCAGGCCGCCGGCGTGGCGGGCGGCAACGAGACCATCAGGGGCCTGTTCATGTACGCGCACCGCAAGGGGCACGAGATCGAAAGCATGGGCGGCGACGCTTCCACCTCCACCAGCCGCACCAAAGCCAATCCGCAGAACAGCGAGACCAACGCCTGGCTCGGCAAGATCGTGCTCGATCCTGCCGCCGGCCACCGCTTCAGGCTGACCTACGAGCACCGCAACAACGATACCTTCACCGATATCCTGCGCCTGTCCACCGCGCTGCCGCGCGTGACCGCCGCCAGCGGCACCGAGGACCTGTCGCGCAACCGCGTCAGCCTGGACTACGAGTGGAAGCCGGCCGGTCATCTGATCGACCGCCTCGGCGCCACCGTCTTCTACCAGGAGAGCGAGTCCAATACCGAGACCAAGCAGGTGCGCAGCAACACCAGCGCGGGTTGCTCGGGCACCACGCGCGGCAGCAGCCTGTGCGACGTGAACCTGCTGTTCGGTTTCCGCCAGCAGCAGACCGGCTTCAACCTGCAGGCCGACAAATCGTTCAACACGGGCATCGTGGGCCACCGGCTGATCACCGGCGTGGATTTCCTGCGCACCCGGACCAGCGAGATGCGCGACGGCACCACCTATAACCGCACCACCGGCGTGGTGTCGAAATCGCTGGCCGGCGACAACTTCCCGATCCACGATTTCCCCAAGGGCGAGACCCGCCAGACCGGCATCTTCGTGCAGGATGAACTGCAGTTCGCCGGCGGCCGCTTCACGCTCACGCCCGGCCTGCGCTTGGACCACTACGCGCTTGGGCCGGACGACGACAAGCTCTATAACAGCGTCGCCGCCAAGCCCGCCATCAGCAAGAGCGACTGGGCGGTCTCGCCCAAGCTGTCCGCGCTGTGGCAAGCCACTGACCGCGTCAACCTGTGGGCCCAGTACATGTTCGGCTACCGCGCGCCCAACTACCAGGAGGTCAACGGCAGCTTCCGCAACACCATCCAGGGCTACGGCGCCGCGCCCAATGGCGAGCTGAATCCGGAAAAGAGCCGCTCCTTCGAGATCGGCGCGCGCTACACCGACGAGCGCGTGCAGGCCAGCGTCGCGGTATTCGACAACCGCTACAAGGATTTCATCGAACAGGTGTCGCTGAACTGCCCGACCGATCCCGCCTGTCTGGCCGGCCTGCGTGCCACCTACCAATACCGCAACCAGAGCAGTGTGCGTATCTATGGCGCCGAGTGGCGCGGCAGTTATCGCTTCCTGCCGCAATGGCGCGTGGACAGCGCGGTGGCCTACGCGCATGGCAACAACGAGCAGACCGGCCAGCCGCTCAACAGCGTCTCGCCGCTGCGCGCCAGCGCCGCGCTGACGTGGGAGCGCGGCAGCAGCAGCCAGGGCCAGGGCGCGAGCCTGCGCTGGCGCGGCGCGCGCCCGGTGACACGCACCGACGACACTGCCTTCACCTACTTCAAGCCGGGCGGCTACGGCGTGGTCGATCTGCAGGGCTGGTGGCGCTTCAACCGCTACGCCAGCCTGGTGCTGTCGGTGAATAACGTGTTCGACAAGAAGTACTGGCTGTGGGGCGACGTACGCCAGGGCGGCGTGGCCGCCAGCGAGCCGGGCCTGGATTTCTATACGCAGCCAGGACGTACCTTTGCCGCCAGCGTAAAGCTGTCGTTCTGACCGGAGGCGATGCGAACCGGCATGTCCCCACAAAACAAGACAACGCTGCGGTGGATCCGCGTGCTGTGCCTGTTGTAGCTTGCCTTGCTGACGCTTGGCATGCAGCAGGCCCGGGCCGCGCCGACGATTGCGGTGCTGACCACCTCGCCGGTGCCGGCCGGCAAGTTCGAGCCGCTGCGGGCGATGGCGCGCGCGCACGGCATGACGCTGGATGCGCGCTATCTCGAACGCATGAGCGCGCAGGACGTGGCGCCCTTTATCGACGGTGCGGGACTGCTGATCCTCGACGCGCCGCGCGACCACATCGTCACCGAGATGCTGGCGAAGCTGGGGCCGCAATGGACCGGCGCAGATCGTCTCCAGGCAGGGCGAGAAGGTCGTGCGCTACCAGGCGAGCGGGCAGGTCGGCAGCGGGGACGGCAGCAAGGCCGGCGTTGCCTATCGGCTCAAGGACGGCTCGATGGTCTATGTGCCGGAAGTTGCAACTGGGCAATAATGGGCAGGTCCGCGGCATTACGGCGGACCACAGACCAAGAACCGCAGGAACCAGGATGACCACCGCCATGCAGACCCGCCCACGCCTTGCCATTGCCCGCGCCGCTGGCGTGGTACTCGCCGTCGCTATTCTTGCCGTGCTCGCCGGTTGCGCGGGCACGCCGCCGGCCGCCGTGGCGGGTGACGTCGCGCACCAGTTCACCGGCAAGACCTACGTGTTGCTGGGTGAGGTCCATGACAATGCCGATGGCCAGAAGCGGCGCCTGCTTGCCCTGTCCAGCGCGCTCGAAGCGGGCTGGCGCCCGGCCATCGCGATGGAGCAGTTCGACCGCGAGCGGCAGGCCGATATCGATCGCGCCCGCCGCGAGCGTCCCGGCGATGCGGCGTATGTCGTCGCGCAGGCGGGCGGCAAGGGCTGGCAGTGGGAGCTTTACACGCCGGTAGTGGCGCTGGCCTTGCGCTATGACCTGCCGCTGGTGGCGGCCAACCTGTCAAGCGAGGACGCAAGCCGGATCGCACGCGGCGGCCTCGGCGATGTATTCGATGCGGCAGAGCGCAGGCGCCTTGGCCTTGCCGCGCCGCTGCCCGAAGACGTGGCGACGGAGCAGGCTGCGGCGCTCGATCGCGGCCATTGCGGTAATTTCCCCAAGGCCATGCTGCCCGGCATGCTCAATGCGCAAGCCGCACGCGACGCGGTGATGGCGGCGGCGATGCGCTCCTACGAGGATCGCGGCGTGGTGCTGATCGCCGGCAACGGGCACGTGCGGCGCGATGTCGGCGCGCCGCGCTGGCTTGGCGCGGATCCCGGTGTGATCTACAGCGTTGGCTATCTGGAGCAGGCCAGCGGCCATGAGATCGGCGCCTACGATCGCGTGGTGCTGGTACCCGCGCGCAAGCGCGCCGATCCCTGCGCGGGCGCCAGGCCGGCGGCGCCGGCCGCGCCGGCCTGAGTCCGCCAGCGCGGTCAGCCGAACAGTTCCTCGGCCACGGTCGGATGCAACTGCACCGTGGTCCGCAGGTGCGACAGCCTGACCCCGAGCCGTACCGCCACGGCAAACGCCTGCATGATCTCCGGCGCGGCGTTGTCCATCATGTGCGCGCCCAGCACGCGGCCGCTGCGCGCATTCACCACCAGCTTCACCATCGACGCCTGCTCGCTGCCAGCGAAGCGGTTCTCCAGCGAGACGAAGCGGCGCACCACGGTCTCGATGCGCTCCGGCTTGCCGGCTTCCTCGATGGCAGCGCGCTCGGTCAGGCCCACGCTGCCAATGGCCGGCTCGCAGAATACGGCGGTCGGCACGAGGTCGAAATCCGCGCGGTCGCCGCGGCGGCCGAACAGGCGGTCGGCCAGCCAGCGGCCCTGCGCGCTGGCCACGGGGGTCAGGTGCCGCCCGTCGATGGCATCGCCGATGGCATGGATCGCACGCACCTTGGTGCGGAACGAGCGGTCCACCTCGATGCCGCCCTTCTCGGCCTTCTGCACGCCCAGCGCCTCCAGGCCGAGACCTTCCCAATGCGGATCGCGCCCGATGGCGGCCAGTGCTGCCTGCGCGCGCACGGTCTGGATACGATCCTTGCCACTACTGCCATTGACACCGCTTACGCCACCGCCCTGCTGCCGGTAGCACACATCGATGGCGCCGTTGGCCTGGTTCAGCAGCGTGACCTCGGCATTGAAATGCAGGCGCACGCCCCTGGCGGCGAGCGCCTCGGCCAGCGCGTCGGCAACTTCATGGTCGAAGCGCGACAGCAAGCGCGCCTCGCGCACCAGCATCTCCACCTTGACGCCGTAGCGCGACAGGATCGAGGCTTGCTCCACCGCCACGTAGCCGCCCCCGATCACCACCAGCGAGGCCGGCAGGCTTTGCCAGGTGAAGATGTCGTCGGAGGTGCAGGCCAGATCGAAGCCCGGCACCGGCAAGGCACGCGGACGCGCGCCGGTGGCGATCAGGATGCGTTTCGCGCGGAGGATCTCCGTGCCCACCTGCACCTGGTCCGGCGCGATCACCGTGGCATCGCCGTGCAGCAATTCCACGCCGGCTTCCTGCAGGTGGTGCGTATATGCCACGTGCAGCCGCGCCATCTCGGCATTGACGCGCACGATGGCGTCGCTCCAGTCTTCCTTGCCGCCGGTGTGCGACAGGCAGCCAGACAGGATGGCGGCCAGGCCGGCGCCATACGAGAGCATCTTCTTGGGTACGCAGCCGCGGTTGACGCAGGTGCCGCCGATGGCATCGCGCTCCACCAGCATCACGCGCGCGCCGTGCGAGGCCGCGCGCCGCGCCGCCGCCACCCCGCCCGAACCGGCGCCGATCACCACGAAGTCCGCTTCGCGCTGCGCGCCGGCGCGGCGCTTGCCGCGGCGGGGGACCTGTTCCACCGTTTGCTCGGTTGTCGCCCTGCGCGCGCTGCGGCGCTCGGTCGTGGGTCTTGCCTGGCGTTTCGTCATCAATGCCTCCTGTTGCGGCGCGAAGGCCGCATTGCACATCGTGATGACGGAGCCGCCAGGGCGGCCGGCGCGCGCGTTGGACGCTACGCGACGGTGCCTGGCTCCGTCTTCATGACTGACGGCCAATCACGCAAAAAGGTTTCCCCGTCGCGCCGGCCGAGCTCGTAGGCACCGATCATCGCGCCGGGCTGGGTGTAGTCCCAGCTCGAGATCGGTACCCGTTGCGAAGGTTGCAGGTAGAGCCGGCGCTGCGCGCCGTGTTGCAGTACAAAGCGCCGGGGACGTGGATAGAGCCGCGTCACCAGCACCAGCACGTCGCCGGGCGCTGCGTCGAGCGCGTCGACCGGCACGTTGTCGACCATGCCGCCATCCAGCACGGGCCGGCCATCGCGCCGCAGCACTGGCGTGAAGGGCGGGGTCGAGGACGATTGCAGCAGCAGGTCCGCCAGTTGCTCGGGCGAGCCGCAGTCCTGCGCGCGCACGAACTCCGGATGGAAGCCCAGCTTGCGGCCCAGGCGCGGGTGCAGCGTCTTGAGCCAGTGCTTCTCGATGTTGTAGGCCACCAGGCCGGCCATCACCGCCAGGCGCGGACCGCTCCAGCGCGGGATGTGGGCCACGCCGACGCGGATCTCCGGCGCGGCCTGCAGCCGCGCCAGGCGGCCCTCGCCGAAGATGCTCAGCAAGGCGGTGCGGTAGATGCCGTAGTGCGGAAACACGCGCTGTCCGGTCAGCAGGTTGCCCCAGTAGGCATTGCGCCGGTTGCCGGCGAGCACCTCGCGGTAGTACGCCATCACCTGCCGTGAGTCGTGCGCATACATCATGCAGGCCGTGGCCGCGCCGGCGGAAATTCCCGCGATCACGCGCGGGCGCAGGCCCAGCTCCGACGCCACCGTGTCCCACCAGCCGGCCTGCCACCAGCAGCGGTTGCCGCCACCGGCGAACACCACCTGGTCGAACGGCGAGGCGGCGGCGGGCTGGATGGGAGCAGGGACTACGCTGCGGGACTCATGCATGGATAGCGCGCAATTCAGTGATGGCGCCGCTCACAGCAGCGCATAGGTGCTGGTGGCCTGCACGGCCAGCTTGCCATCGGCGCCGGTCAGCTCGATCTCGCCGAACACCAGGGTCCTGCCCAGGCGCAGCACATTGGCGCGCACCAGCACGTCGCCGTCGATCACCGGACGCATGAAGCTGGTGGTGAGCGTGACGGTGGTCATGGGCCGGAAGGCGCCCAGCGCGCTGGCAACGGCCACGATCATGGCGGTGTCGGCCGCGGCCATCAGCACCTGGCCGCACACCACGCCGCCCGCATGACGAAATGATTCGTCGAAAGGCAGGCGCAGTGTTACGCCTTGCGCATCAACGGACTCGGCACGCAGGCCGAGCTGGCGCACCCACGGCGCCAGTACGCGTTGCAAGATGCCGTCGATATCGGCAAGCGTCAGGTTGGATTCCGGCATTGGCTTCAGCGTCGACTCTGGCATGGCACTCCCGTCTGTCTGGGGTGGGGCCGGGCCAGGTTGCTATTCCGTCTCCTGCGGCGCGGCGCGATGTTTGAGCCAATGATACAGGGGGCCGCGCCACCACGTCGGACGGACGTGAAGGCAAAAGGCCCGGCACCCTAAATGGCGTGCCGGGCCTTGCCCGCATCTTGCGCGAATCAACCGGTGGCGTCAGCCACTTTGCCGCGCGCCGAGCGCCGGGCCAGCCAGCCCAGGATGCGCGGGACCAGCACCACCGCTACCGTCATGGCCAGGATGGTGGCCGAGATCGGCTGGGTCACGAAGATCGACCAGTCGCCCTGGCTGATCGACAGCGCATTGCGCAACTGCTTCTCGGCGATGGGCCCCAGGATCATGCCCACGATCACCGGCGCGGTGGGGAAATCGAAGCGGCGCATGGCCATGCCCAGCAAGCCCACGACAAACAGCAGCAGCAGGTCGAACCACGACTGGCGGATGCCGTAGGTACCGAGGCCCGCGAAGATCAGGATGCCGCCGTACAGCAGCGGCGTTGGGATTCGCAGCATGCGCACCCACAGGCCGATGGCCGGCAGGTTCAGCACCAGCAGCATCACGTTGCCGATATACAGCGATGCCAGCAGGCCCCACACCAGGTCGCCCGAAGTCTGGAACAGCATCGGGCCCGGCTGCAGGTTGTAGTTCTGGAACGCCGCCAGCAGGATCGCGGTGGTGTTCGAGGTCGGGATGCCCAGCGTGAGCAGCGGCGCCAGCGTGGCGGTGACCGCGGCATTGTTGGCGGCCTCGGGGCCGGCCACGCCTTCGATCGCGCCGACGGTGCCGAACTCGTGCTTGTACCTGGACAGCTTCTTCTCGGTCGCGTACGACAGGAAGGTCGGGATCTCCGCGCCACCGGCCGGGATCAGACCGAAGGGGAAGCCGATGATGGTGCCGCGGATCCAGGCCGGCACCGAACGCTTCCAGTCCGACTTGGTCATCATGATCGAGCTGAGCCGGTTGAAGCTGCCGTCCGGCTGCGGGAAGAAGGCGTTGAACAGCGCCTCGCCCACCGCGAACAGGCCCACCGCAACCACCACGATGTCGATGCCGTCGTACAACTCCTGCACGTTCATCGAATAACGCGTCTGGCCCGACAGCGAGTCCATGCCGATCAGGCCGATGCCCAGGCCCAGGAACAGGCTGGTCATGCCGCGCAGCAAGGACGAGCCCAGCACCGCCGACACGGTGGTGAAGGCCAGCAGCATGATCATGAAATATTCACCGGGCCCGAACTGCAGGGCCACGTCGGCCGCGACCGGCGCGAACATCGACAGCAGCACGGTGGCGATCGTGCCGGCAGCGAAGGAACCGATGGCCGCGGTAGCCAGCGCCGGGCCGGCGCGGCCGTGCTTGGCCATCAGGTTGCCTTCCATCGCCGTGATCATGGTCGACGACTCGCCCGGCGTGTTCATCAGGATGGAAGTGGTGGAGCCGCCGTACATGGCGCCGTAGTAGATGCCGGCGAACATGATCAGCGCGGCGGTGGGTTCCACCTTGGCGGTGAGCGGCAGCAGCATTGCCACCGTCAGCGCCGGGCCGATGCCCGGCAGCACGCCGATGGCCGTGCCCAGGAAGCAGCCCACCAGGGCCCACATCAGGTTGATCGGCGTGACGGCGATGGCAAAGCCATGCATCAGCAGATTGAGAGTTTCCATGGATCAGCTCCGGTCAGAACCCGGCGACGGGCAGCAGCGGCAAATTGATGCCGAGCAGGAAGTTAAACAGTGCCCACATCGGCAACGTGATGCACAGGCCAATCAGGCCATCGCGCAGGAAGCGCCTGCTGCCGTAGCCGCGCGCCACGCAGATCATCAGCAGGGTCGACGCCAGCACGAAACCGAGCGTGCCGATCAGCGCCATATTGGCCACCAGGCCGGCGGCCACCCACAGGAAGCCGCGGAAATTGTGCGGCGCGCCAGGCAGTTCGGCATCTTCCTCGGGCATATTGCGAAAGCCGCCGCGAATGCCTTGCCAGGTCAACACCGCGCCGCATACGGCCAGGCCGATGGCAACCAGCGTCGGCATGAAGCGTGGCGACAGGCCCGCATAGCCTTCGTCGCCCGAGATGCCGGGGAGGCCGACGAAGTAGAAGACGGAGAGCAGCAATACGGCAATGCCGATCGCCAGGTGTGAGGGTTTCATTTTGGAAGTGGCTCCTTCATGCGGTGCCTGCGGCCGCGTTGTCCGACCTTTGGCTTCCCGCGGTTTGTCGTCCCCGCTTAGGGCGGGGGCCCGGCGATTTGTAGTTTGGTTTTTGGGTATCGCAGGTGGACACCGGACCCCCGCCTGCTGCATGCACACCGGGCGTCATGGTGCGCCGCAGGCAGGGCCGACAGATAAAACGCTGGAACAGTGGAACGGTAAAACGATAAAACACCGATGCAGTAAAACGGTACAGCGGCAAGGCAGGGCGGCTTACTTCGCCACGCCCAGTTCACGCAGCGTGCCACCCAGGCGGGCTGACTCGCTGTCCACGAACTTGCCGAACTCGTCGCCGGTCAGCAGGAACGGGGTCCAGTCGTTCCTGGTCAGCGTTTCCTTCCACAGCGGCGTTTCGGTTGCCTTCACCACCGCATCCACCAGCGCCTTGCGCTGCTCGGCGGAAATGCCGGGCGCGCCGTACACGCCGCGCCAGTTGTAGATCTCCACGTTGATGCCCTGCTCTTTCAGGGTCGGGATATCGGCGGTGCGTTCCTTGGAGGTCACGGCCAGCGCGCGCATCTTGCCGCTCTTGATAAAGGGCAGGAACTCGGACACGCCGGCAATGCCCACCGTCACGTGGCCACCCAGGATCGAGGCCGAGGCTTCACCACCGCCCTGGAACGGCACGTAGTTGATCTTCTTGGGGTCAACGCCGCTTTCCTTGGCCACCAGGCCCGCCAGGATATGGTCGATCGAACCCTTGGAGCCGCCGCCCCAGCTCACGCTGCCCGGGTTGGCCTTGAGCTGCGTGGTCAGGTCCTTGATGGACTTCAGCGGGGAGTTGGCCGGCACCGTGATCACCATGGTATCGGCGAACAGGCGTGCGATCGGGGTCGCGTTCTTCAGCGTGACCGGCGGCTTGTTGGTTTCGATCGCGCCCACCATCACCGCGCCGGTGACGATCATGGCGTTGGGGTTGCCCTTGTCGGTATTGACGAACTGCGTCAGGCCGATGGTGCCGCCCGCGCCGCCCTTGTTGTCGTAGGAGGCCGTCTTGGCCACGCCGGCGGATACCAGCGCCGCGCCCAGCGAGCGGCCGGTCTGGTCGAAGCCGCCGCCGGGGTTGGCGCCGATCATGAACTTCACGCTGTCGAGCGCGAAGGCGGGCGCGGCAGCCACGCAAGCGGTGATGGCGGCCGAAGCCATGACGACATGGGCAAAGCGATGAATCGAACGACGCATTACGGTCTCCTGATTTTTTTGGAGGGTTGCCGGTGATCGGTTGCCTGCTGGCGATGCTGGCGTGGCCCGACCCGGAGCCGTCCGGCTGGTCATGAAGCGGGTTGGCGCTGGCAGGAGAACCCCGCTGCGTGCCGGGGCGAGCCCGGCTGGCTAGGTCTTGTCTCCTGTCCGTTGCACCGCGGCATGCCGGACTTGTTTTTGACTTCTTCCTTGGTTTGGCCGTATTAACGACCATGGCGAGATTCTAGTGGCGGGAAACTGTCAAAAGGCTGTCAATTCGACAGGGAATTGATCGGGGTTTACGTGGGGATAATGTCCGGACATTACCGATTTAATGCTGAATGAATTAGGAATCGTGCCTAAATGCCCGGACCGGTTCGCGCCGGTTCCGTCCCGCGCGGCACAGGCGCAGGTGGCCTGCGGTCAGTCGCCGATCGGCAAGCTCAGCACGGCTCTGACCCCGCGGCCCTGTACCGCGTCGCCCAGCGTCACCTTTCCGCCGAATCGCGTGGCCATTTCGCGCGAGATGGCCAGCCCCAGCCCGGACCCGGGCTCGATATTGCCGACCCGCCGGTAAAAGCGCGCGAACACCTTGTCGCGCTCCTCGGCCGGGATACCGGGCCCGTCGTCTTCCACTACCAGGCAAGCAGCATCCTGCATGCGCGCGGCGGAGAGGGTGATGCGGCTGCCGCGCGGCGAATACTGGATGGCGTTGTGCACGAGGTTGGCGAAGGCTTCACGCAAAAGCGCGGCGTCGGCGCGCACCGGCAGGGCGAGTCCGGCAGGGCGCTCCCAGCCGAAATCCTGTTGCTTGCCGCGCGCCAGCGGCAGGTAGTCCAGCGCAACCTGCTCGGCGACGGCAACGGCGTCGGTCAGCTCGACGGGCTCGGCGTCGCCGGGCATCTCGCTGTCCTGATGCTGGCGTACCCGCGCCAGCGCCAGCAACTGGTTGGTCAGGCGCGCGGCCTGCTCCAGCTGGGTCACGATGCCGCCAACCGCCTCCTTGGCGGCTTGCGCTTCGCGCGTGGGATCGGCCCCCGCGCACAGCTGGCGCTGGGCAAATTCGGCCTGGGTCTTGAGGATGGCCAGCGGCGTGCGCAACTGGTGGGCGGCGTCGGCGATGAACTGGGCCTGGGCCTGCGTCATCGTGGCCGAGCGCGAGACGTGCAGGTTCACGGCATCCACCAGCGGGCGGACTTCCATCGGCACGTGGTCGAAGGCCAGTGGTGCGAGGTCGTCGGCGGAGCGCGCCTGCACATCGTCGCGCACACGCGCCAGCGGGCGCAGAACATAGGTGATGCCGGCCACCAGGATGGCCGCGCTGATCAGGATCAGCAGCACGTCGCGCGCCAGCGCGCCGCGCCACACGGTGGCGATCAGTGCAAAGCGCGGCTCGGCGGTTTCGGCCACCTGCACGATGACGCGCATATGCGCATTGGGCCGGTACACCGGATGCGCCAGCACGGCAATGCGCACCGGGTCGCCCTTGTAGTCGGCATCGTAGAAGCGCGGCTGGTTGCTGGCGATTTCTCCCTTGGGCAGCGGCAGGTCGTCGTAGCCGGTGACGGTCTCGATCCGGCCGTTGCGCTCCAGCGAAACACGGTAGAACACATGGGTCTGCGTCGCGGTCTCGAACATTTCCATGGCGGCGTCCGGCAACGCGAGCTGCACGCTCTCGCCGGCCATGCCGATGGCGTTGTCGATGGCGCGCACCGAGCCATACAGAGAGCGGTCGTAGGCCGCGTTGGCGGCGTCGCGCAGCGTGCCGTAGGTCAGCCAGGTGTCGAGCGCCATCATGGCCGCCAGCGCGGGCACCAGCAGCAGCAGCAACTGGCGGCGCAGGCTGCCTTGCAGCCAGCGCCGCAGCCAGTGCCGTGGCAGGCGGTGCAGCATCAGGGCTGCCCTTCCGGTTCCAGCAGGTAGCCGAAGCCGCGCAGCGTGACGATGGTCACGCCGTGGCCCGAGAGCTTCTTGCGCAGCCGGTAGACCAGCACTTCAATGGCGTCGGGGTTGACGTCGGCATCGAGCGAGAACACCTTGTCCAGCAACTGCGCCTTGGTCAGCGGCTGGCCGCTCTTGGCCAGCAGCGCACCCAGCAGGGTCGATTCGCGCGGCGTCAGCGCCAGCGGCGCGCCGGCCAGCGTGAAGCTGCGGGTCTCGCCGTCGAACACCAGCGTGCCGCATTGCAGGCGGGGATGGGCGCGCCCGCGGCTGCGCCGGATCAGGGCCAGGATGCGGGCTTCGAGCTCGGCGATGGCGAAGGGCTTGGGCAGGTAGTCGTCGGCGCCGAGGTTGAGTCCGCGCACGCGCTCGTCGAGCGTGTCCTGCGCGGTCAGGATCAGCACCGGTGTGCGGTCGTCGCGCCCGCGCATGGACTTGAGCACGGCCAGGCCGTCCTTGCCGGGCAGCCGCAGGTCCAGCACGACCAGGTCGTATTCCTCGGCCGTCAGCCGCGCCTCGGCCTGCAGGCCGTCAGCGACGTGTTCGATCACGAAGCCGCCCTGCTCCAGTGCGCGCGCGACCCAGCGCGCCAGTTCGATCTCGTCTTCCACCAGCAACAAGCGCACGGCGGTCCTCCCTGCTCGATAAGCGTCCGATTAAAAAGAAGCGATGGCCTGGTTGCCGGGATGGGCGATGCCGCCGCCGCCGCGAGGACAAGCCAGCGGGCGCCTATAATACCCCCGCCCCGGGCCGCGCGCGGCGAGTGAGCCTTGGCCCGGTTTAGCCACCGATGTCACCACCGATGGTTCCTGCCTTGCGCAAAGTGCCCCCGCTGCCCTCCCTCGAACTATCGTCCGCGTCACCCCCGCAACCGGCTTTGCCTTCGGCGCCGGCTGCCGTCGCCACCGGCGGGCCGGCAAGCTGGCAGCGGCGCCGCGTGCTGGCCAGCGCCGCCGCACTGGTTGCCGGGCCAAGCGGCGGCGCGCGTGCCCAGGCCGTGCCGCCGGTGCCGGCCGGCTACCCGGCGGGCTACGCCGAAATCATCGCGCGGGCGCTGCAGGAAGGCTCGGTCAACGTGCATGCTTCCACCGACACCGAGATGGCGCAACCGCTGGTGGCGGCGTTCGAGGCACGCTACCCTGGCCTCAAGGTGCGCTACCAGGATCTCAACACGCTGGAACTGAGCGACCGTTTCCTGGCCCAGAGCGCGCGCCTGGGCGCGGGCCAGGCGGCCGGACCGGACTATGCCGACGTGCTGTGGAGCGCGGCCATGGACCTGCAGATCAAGCTGGTCAACGATGGCCATGCCTTGCGCTACGCCTCGCCCGAACGCGCCGCCCTGCCGGCCTGGGCGGCATGGCGCGACGAAGCCTGGGGCACTACCTTCGAGCCCGCCGTGATCGTCTACAACCGCCGCCATTTCGCCGGCATGCACTTGCCGGGAAGCCGCACCGGCCTGGCGCGCCTGCTGCAGGAGAACACCCCGCGCTGGCGCCAGCGGGTGGTGACCTACGATGTGGAAAAGTCCGGGGTGGGCTATCTGCTGGCGCAGCAGGACGCGCGCATGGGCGACGAGTTCTGGTACCTGGCCCAGGCCCTGGGCCGCTGCGGCGTGCAGTTGTCAACGTCGACCGCCAACATGATCGAGCGCATCGCCTCGGGCGAATTCGTCATGGGATACAACCTGCTGGGTTCCTACGCGCTCTCGCTGATGGAGCGCGGCGCGCAGATCGATGTGATCGCCCCGCGCGACTACACCCTGGTGATGTCGCGCGTGGCGTTTATCGCGCGCCGCGCGCCGCATCCCAACGCGGCCCGGCTATGGCTGGATTTCCTGCTGTCGCGGGCCGGCCAGACGGTGCTGGGTCGGAGCGCCTCGCGGCTCTACACCATCCGTACCGATACCGACAGCGAACACACCGCCGCGGCGCTTTCCGAGCGCCTGGGCTACGCGCTCAAGCCGATCAGCGTGGGCGCCGGCCTGCTGGCGGCGCAGGACATGCTGCGCAAGCGGACGTTCCTGGCGCGCTGGCGCGAAGCCGTGCGGGGCTGAGTCCGAAGCCTGTGCCCTATGCCTTTTGGGGCAATGTCTGCGCGGCGAGCCCCGTCCGCACTTTCTGTGCCTCTTCGCATATCGAGGCCACTACCTCCTCGAGTTTCGCGACCGGACGCGCCACATAACCCTTGCGCAAGGCCGGCGAGAACCTGAGCGTATCGACGAAGGCGTCGGACACCCGCTCGGCGTTGGCCCCCAGATCGAAATCGTCGGGCGCGAACAGCCAGTGCGACAGCATGCCGCCGATGGAGGCATGGAACACGTTGACGGCCAGGTCCAGGTCCAGGTCGGCCGGCAACTGCCCGCGTTCCACGGCCAGGCGCAGATGCTCGCGCATCTTCACCGTGCCTTCCTGGTGCGACTGGCGCTGCCGCTCGAAGATGGCGCCGTTGTCCTCCACCATCTCGCACTTGTGGAACACGATCTCGAACACCCGCCGCCACTGCGGGTTTTCCACGGTCTGGCGCAGCACGAAGGCGCAGATATCGCGAATGCTGCCCAACGGGTCCTCCTGGCTCGCGATGCGCTCCGGCGCGCACAGCGCCTCGAGCGGCAGGTGGACGCGGTCGGACATGGCGGCGAAGACGTCGCTCTTGTTCTTGAAATGCCAATAGATGGCGCCGCGCGTCACGCCGGCTGCCTCGGCGATGTCGGCTAGCGAGGGACGGGCAACGCCGCGGGCGTGAAAGACTGTCTCGGCCGCGTCGAGAATGCGGTGGCGTGTTTCAAGTGCCTCTTCCTTGGTGCGTCTGACCATGATGTTCTCTGGTGCCGGCCACGAAGGCCGGTCTGGTTCTCTCCCTGAGTGCAGGGTGGGGCCCGCTTTGCACTGTGCGCGCGCGCGCCGGTGCGTCGGGACCTGGTTTTATATAAGGGGCGATCGCCGCGTTGCAACAGGTTCTTACATACATGCTTGAATGTATATATAATACGCGCTCGCCTGACTTTCGGCCACTCAATCGGTCGAGCGGCACCGCAGCGCCTTCTCTACATTTCGCGGTGCCATGTCGGCATGTCGGCACTGATTTGCAACCATTCGTCGCAAGCGTCACGTCTGCGTTGCCAATTGTGGCTAGCATTTACCTTTTTTGCCCGCTTTCCGGCGCCTTGCAGGACAGCGGGCCACGCCGTATCCGGACCCGAAACCGGGAGCGCATGCGGCCGATCTCAAATTGCCATCATGGGGTTATCGATGAGGAAGTCCCAACGTATCACCTGCGTTGCCGCTGTTGTGTTGTCGGCGCTTGCGCTCTCCGCCTGCGGCGACAAGAAGCCCCAGGCCGGTGCCAAGCCGCCACCGGAAGTGGGTGTTGTCACCGTCACGCCCACCACCGTTTCCGTGATCAACGAACTGCCCGGCCGCCTGGAAGGCGTCCGCACCGCCGAAGTGCGGGCGCGGGTCGCAGGCATCGTGCTGTCCCGCAACTATAGCGAGGGCGGCGAGGTCAAGGCAGGCCAGCTGCTGTTCAAGATCGATCCGGCGCCTTACCAGGCACAACTCGAGTCGGCCAAGGCCAGCCTTGCCCGTGCCGAGGCCAATGCCGCCGCGGCGCGCCAGAAGGCGGAACGCTACAAGCCGCTGGTGGCCGTCAATGCGGTGAGCAGGCAGGAATACGACGATGCCGTGGCCGCCGCCGGCCAGGCCACCGCCGACATCGCCTCGGCCAAGGCCGCGGTCTCCACCGCCCAGATCAATCTCGGCTACACCGCCGTGACCGCGCCCATCAGCGGCCGCGTGGGCCGTGCGCTGGTGACGGAAGGCGCGCTGGTCGGCAGCGGCGAGGCCACCAAGCTGACCACGGTCGAGCAAGTGGATCCGATCTGGGTCACCTTCACCCAGCCCGCCAGCGAAGTGATGAAGCTGCGCCGCTCCATCGAGAGCGGCAAGGTCAAGGGCGTCGACGGCGCGCGCGTCCACCTGTTCATCGAGGACGGCCGCGAGTACGAGCAAACCGGCAAGCTGCTGTTCTCGGACATGACGGTCGACCCGACCACCGGCGCCATCACGCTGCGCGCGCAGTTCTCCAATCTCAAGCGCGAACTGCTGTCGGGCACCTTCGTGCGCGTCAGGGTCGAGCAAGGCGTGGACGAAAACGCACTGACCGTGCCGCAGCGCGCGCTGATCCGCACGGGCCAGGGCGCATCGGTGCTGGTGGTGGGCGGCGACGGAAACGTGGCTTCGGTGCCGGTCAAGGCCCCCCAGGCGATCGGCGAGAACTGGATCGTCACCGAAGGCCTCAAGGGTGGCGAGAAGGTGATCGTCGAGGGCTTGCAGAAGGTCAAGGTCGGCGCGCCCGCCAGGGCGGTGCCGTTCGTCTCGCAGACCGCCGCTGCCTCGGGCCCCGCCGCGCAGCCGGCCGCCGGCGCAGCCCCGGCTCCTGCCGCGGTGACCGCTGAAAAGACCGAAGCCAAGCAGGGTTAATCACAGCGCAAAACGAAGGGAGCCAGTTTATGGCCAAGTTTTTTATTGACCGGCCGGTGTTCGCGTGGGTGCTTGCGCTGATCATCGTGCTGGGGGGCGCGCTGTCGGTCGTGCAACTGCCGATCGCCCAGTACCCCAACATCGCCCCGCCGACGATCTCGGTCACGGCGACCTATCCGGGCGCTTCCGCCAAGACGCTTGAAGACTCGGTCACCTCGGTGATCGAGCAAGAGCTCAACGGCATTCCCGGGCTGCTTTACTACAACTCCACCAGCGAAGCCACCGGCCTGTCGACGATCACGATCGCCTTCCAGCCGGGCTCCAACATCGACCTGAACTCGGTCGAAGTGCAGAACCGCCTGAAACGCGTGGAAGCGCGCCTGCCCGCCGAAGTGCGCCAGCAAGGCGTGCGCGTGGACAAGGCCGGGAACAACTACATGATGTTCCTGACGGTCTCGTCCAAATCCGGGCAGGCCGATGCCATCCAGCTCGGCAACTACATCTCGGCCAACGTGATCGATTCGATCCGCCGCGTGCCGGGCGTGGGCCAGGCCGACCTGTTCGGCACCGAGTACGCCATGCGCATCTGGGTGGACCCGGCCAAGCTGACCGGCTTCAACCTGACCCCGCAGGACGTCACCGCTGCCATCTCGGAGCAGAACGTCCAGGTCGCCGTGGGCGAGATCGGCGGCACGCCGTCGCCCAAGGGCACGGAGCTCAATGCCACCGTCACTACCGAAAGCCGCCTCGCCACGCCGGAGCAGTTCGCCAACATCCTGCTGCGCACGAATCCGGACGGCTCCTCGGTGCGCCTCAAGGACGTCGGCCGCGCCGAGCTCGGCGGTGCCGACTACTCCACGCTGGCCCGTACCAACGGCAAGGCGTCGGCGGCCATCGCCATCAAGCTGGCCCCGAGCGGCAATGCGCTGGCCACCGCCACCGCGGTGCGCGCCAAGATGGAAGAACTCTCCAGGTTCTTCCCGGGCGACTACCAGTACACCGTGCCTTACGACACCTCGGCCTTTGTCAAGATCTCGATCGAGGAAGTGGTCAAGACCCTGTTCGAGGCCGTGGTGCTGGTGTTCCTGGTGATGTACCTGTTCCTGCAGAACTTCCGCGCCACCATCATCCCGACGGTGGTGGTGCCGGTGGCCCTGCTGGGCACCACCGGCATGCTGCTGGCGTTCGGCTTCTCCATCAACGTGCTGACCATGTTCGGCATGGTGCTGGCGATCGGTATCCTGGTGGACGATGCGATCGTGGTGGTGGAAAACGTCGAGCGGATCATGAGCGAGGAAGGACTCTCGCCACGCGACGCCACGCGCAAGGCCATGGGCCAGATCACCGGCGCCATCGTCGGCATCACGCTGGTGCTGATCGCGGTGTTCATCCCGATGGCGTTCTTCTCGGGCTCGGTGGGCAACATCTACCGCCAGTTCTCGCTCTCGCTGATCTCGTCGATCGCGTTCTCGGCGCTGTTGGCGCTGACGCTCACGCCGGCGCTGTGCGCGACGCTGCTCAAGCCGGTCGAGGCGGGGCACCATCACGAGAAGAAGGGCTTCTTCGGCTGGTTCAACCGCACCTTCGCGCGTGCCGCCACCGGCTACCAGAGTACGGTGGCGCGCATCCTGGCGCGTGCCGGCCGTTACCTGATCATCTATGCCCTCATCGTCGTCGGCATGGTGGTGCTGTTCAAGCGCCTGCCTTCGTCCTTCCTCCCCGAAGAGGACCAGGGCTACATGATCACGGTGGTGCAGCTGCCCAACGGTGCCACGCAGGAACGTACCATCGGCGTGCTCAAGCAGATCGAGGACTACTACCTGCAGAAGGAATCCAAGGTGGTGGACCAGATGATCACCGTGGCGGGCTTCTCCTTCTTTGGCCGTGGCCAGAACGGCGGTATCGCGTTCGTGCGCCTGAAGGACTGGAAGGAGCGCACCGGCAAGGACGAGACCGCGCAGGCACTGGTTGGCCGGGCTTTTGGCGCCCTCTCCTTCATCAAGGACGCCATCATCTTCCCGCTCAACCCGCCGGCGATTTCCGAGCTGGGCAACTCCTCGGGCTTCGACTTCCGCCTGCAGGACCGCACCGGCCAGGGTCACGCCAAGCTGATGGAAGCGCGCAACATGATGCTCGGCATGGCCGCGAAGAATCCCGCGCTGGCGGGCGTACGCCCCGAAGGCCAGGAAGACGCGCCGCAGCTGCAGATCGACATCGACCGCGAGAAGGCGCGTGCGCTGGGTGTCTCGGTGGCCAACATCAACGCGACGCTCGCGATCGCTTTCGGCTCTTCCTATGTCAACGACTTCATCTACGAAGGCCGTGTGCGCAAGGTGATTGCCCAGGCGGAAGGCGACGACCGCAAGCTGCCCGACGACCTGACCAAGCTGCGCGTGAAGAACAAGAACGGCGACATGGTTGCGTTCGCCGCCTTTGCCACGTCCAAGTGGATCATGGGCTCGCCGCGCCTGGAGCGTTACAACGGCTTGCCAGCGGTGAAAATCGCGGGCCAGGCCGCACCGGGCCGCAGTACCGGCGAAGCGATGAAGATCATGGAAGAGAACTTCGCCAAGCTGCCGCCGGGCTTCGGCTTCGAGTGGTCCGGGCAATCGTATGAAGAGCGCCTGGCCGGTTCGCAGGAGCCGCTGCTGTACACGCTGTCGCTGATCATCGTGTTCCTGTGCCTGGCCGCGCTGTACGAGAGCTGGTCGATCCCGGTCGCGGTGCTGCTGGTGGTGCCGCTGGGCGTGCTCGGCGCGCTGCTTGGCGTGACGCTGCGCGGCATGCCCAACGACGTGTACTTCAAGGTGGGCCTGATCGCGACGATCGGCTTGTCGGCGAAGAACGCCATCCTGATCGTGGAATTCGCCAAGGATCTGCAGGCGCAGGGCCGCAGCGTCATCGACGCCACGCTCGAAGCCGTGCACTTGCGCTTCCGCCCGATCCTGATGACCTCGATGGCCTTTATCCTGGGCGTGCTGCCGCTGGCGATCGCCACCGGCGCGGGTTCGGGTGGCCAGCGCGCCATCGGTACCAGCGTGATCGGCGGCATGATCACCGCCACGGTGCTGGCGATCTTCCTGGTGCCGGTGTTCTTCGTGGTGATCCGCAGCCGCTTCAAGGGCAGCAAGCGCGAGCTGTTGCTCAACGAGCAAGGGCTCGAACCCAAAGAGGGAATCTGACAATGACAAAGACACTGACCACGCTGTTGCTGGTGGCGGGCGTCCTCTCGGGTTGCACTCTGGCACCCGTCTATGAGCGCCCTGCCCCGCCGGTGGCCACGCACTACCCGGCGGCGCCGGAAGGCTACGCGGCCGCGGAAGTGAAGAGCGGCGAAACCCGCCCTGCGGGCGAGATCGGCTGGCGCGAGTTCTTCCACGATCCGCGCCTGCAAGTGCTGATCGCCACCTCGCTGGAAAACAACCGCGACCTGCGTACCGCCGCGCTGCGCATCGAGGAAGCGCGCGCGCTGTACCAGATTCAGCGCGCCGACCTGCTGCCCACGGTGAATGCTACCGGCGGCTACACGCGCCAGCGTTTCGCCGCGTCGCAGTCCAGCACGGGCCGGCCTTACATTGCCGACGGATACCAGGTCGGCGCGTCGATTTCCTCATTCGAGCTCGACTTCTTCGGCCGTGTGCGCAGCCTCTCCAACGCGGCGCTGGCGCAGTACCTCGCCACTGAGGAAGCGCGCCGCGCGGCACAGATCTCGCTGGTCTCGGAAGTCGCCAAGGCCTACCTGTCGGAGCGTTCCTTCGCCGAGCAATACGAGCTGGCGCAGAATACGCTGAAGACGCGCGAGTCCACGCTGAGCCTGGCAAAGCAGCGCTACGATGCCGGCGCCACGTCGGCGCTGGACCTGCGCGACAACGAATCGCTGGTGGCGCAGGCCCGCGTGTCCGCCGCGCAGCTGGCACGCCAGCGCGCGCAGGCGCAGAACGCGCTCGAAGTGCTGGTGGGCAAGCCCATCGGTAGCATCGAGAGCCTGCCTGCGCCGATGCGCCTGTCGGACGAGCGCATCATCAGCGACATCCCGGCCGGGCTGCCGTCGGACCTGCTCGAGCAGCGCCCCGACATCCGCCAGGCCGAGCAGCAGTTGCTCTCGGCCAACGCCAATATCGGCGCGGCGCGCGCGGCCTTCTTCCCGCGCATCACGCTCACCGCCAATGCCGGCGCGATCAGCCCGACCTTCTCGAAGCTGTTCGATGCCGGCACGGGCGCGTGGTCGTTCGCACCGCAACTGGTGCTGCCGATTTTCGATTACGGCCGCAATCTGTCGACCCTGGACCTGACCAACGTTCGCAAGAACATCCAGATCGCCAACTACGAGAAGACCATCCAGACGGCCTTCGCGGAAGTGGCGGATGCACTTGTCGCGCGCGGCACGCTGGAAGACCAGGTCAACAGCCAGGCGCAGGTGCGCGACGCCGAGGCGGCGCGCTACGAGTTGTCGACGATGCGCTTCCGCAACGGCGTGGCCAGCCAGCTGGACCAGCTCGACTCGCAGCGCCAGCTGTTCTCGGCCGACCAGGCGCTGATCCAGGCAAGGCAACTGCGCCTGAACAACGCCATCGACCTGTATCGCTCGCTTGGCGGTGGCCTGAGCGAGAACGGTCCGGTGGCCTCGGCCGACAGCATCAAGCCGGCCGTGACGACGCAGTAAAGATGTCCGGGGCCGTTCGCGCTTAGCCGCGCGAGCTGTCCCAGCGCAGCGACAGGAAATCGTCCGCCGTCCGGATTGCATGCGTGCCCAGCCTGGCGCCTTCGCGATCCAGCGTGGCGCGCAGCCATGACACGCCCTCGGGCGGCGCGCGGCGCAGGCTGAAATGGCGGATCTGCATCGGCACGGCGTCCAATTCGCGCAATGCGCCGGTCGCGGCGTCGACCAGCGGGAAGTACATCAATACCAGGTCCGGCCGATACCACTGGTGTCCGCCGATGCCTTCGTAATCGTTGAGGAAGTCCCCGCAACCGTGGAGAATCAGGCGGCCGCGATAGACCTCGATGCCTTTCACGTGATGGGACGAATGCCCGTACACGATATCGGCGCCGCCGGCGTCGATCAGCCGGTGCGTGAAGACCTGCGCCTCGCGCGAAATATCGAAGCCCCAATTGCCACCCCAATGCAGCGACACCACCACGATGTCGCCCGCGCGCCGTGCCGCCGCCGTCCGGCAGGCAACGCCATCGGCTGCGCGCGCTGAAATGTCCGGCAGAAAATTGACGCCCGCTTGCCCCGCAGCCGCGGCCCAGTCCGCCGGCACGCCGCTGCTTTCGGTGGCGTAGGCAAAGACGAGAACCCTGCCTCCTCGCGCCAGCCCGATCACGGCGGGCGCGGCGGCCTGCGCCTCGTCGCGTCCGGCGCCTGCGGTGTGCATGCCGGCGCCGTGCAAGACGGCCAGGGTTTCGTCGAGTCCGGCGCGGCCCCAGTCCAGCACGTGGTTGTTCGCCAGCACGCAGCAGTCGAGCCGTGCGCTGGCCAGGCATGGCACATTGGCGGGGTGCATCCGGTAGTGGATGCCCTTGCCCGGCTGCGCATCCTCGCTGGTGGTCACGGCCGTTTCCAGGTTGACGATGCGCGCGTCCGGCCGGCATTGCGCCAGCAGCGCGAGCGCGTCGCCCCAGGGATAGGCATGGTCCGCGGGCCGCTGCATCGCGCCTGTGACACGCTCCGCCAGCTCGACATAGTCGAGCGCCGAACGCAGCCAATGTTCGTACAGGTGCGGCTTGCCCGGATGCGGCAGGATCTGGTCGATGCCGCGGCCGGTCATCACATCGCCGCACAGGAACAAGCGCACGCAAGCGCCGCCGGCCGAAGCCGCGTTGCCTGGGGCTGTCCGGGTCACATCATCCATCGCGCACTCCCTTCCTGCCAACCGGGCCGGACACGCTCGCGCCCGTTTGCCGGATCGCCGTTCCCATTTTGCGCCGCCCGGGCCATGCGCGGCTCGCGGCAGGGCGCGCATGTCCGATGTGCAGCCAGGCGCGCAAAGTGATGGAGGGCGCGTTGTCGCGCGCGGCTACAATGTTCGCAGTGCCGCGCAGGCGATGACGGCATGTACCGTTATCCCCTTCCACTTCTCCATGCGCCTCGGCGCGAGTCCTTATGCATATCCGCTGGCTGGAGGATTTTGTGTGCCTGGCACAGGCCGGCAGCCTCGCGCGCGCGGCAGAGCTGCGCAACGTCACGCCGCCCGCGTTCGGGCGCCGCATGCAGGCGCTGGAAGTCTGGGCGGGCGCGCCGCTGATCGACCGCAGCGTGTTTCCCGTGCGTCTCACCGATGAGGGGCGGCAGTTCCTGGAGGCGGCGCAGAGCGCGCTGCGCACGCTGGACGAGACGCGGTTGTCGCTGCGCGCGGCGCATCGCGCCGATGCCAGCACGGTGGTGATCGCCACCGGCAAGACGCTGGCGCGCTCGATGCTGCCGGCATGGCTGGCGGGGCTGCGCCACGCGCTGCGCAACGATAAGGCCGCGGCGAATTTCCGCACTCGGCTTTCCACTTTTCCCACGCACGACGCGCTGGTGATGTTCACCGAAGGCGATGCCGATTTCCTGCTCTGCTACAACTCACCCGAGCAGCCGGTGACGCTCGACAATGCGCGCTACCAGTACCACCTGGTGGGTGAGGAGCGCCTGGTCTGCGTAAGCGCCGCGGCGGATGGCGGCGGGCCGCGGTACGCGCTGCGCGCACGCGGCCAGCGCGCGCCGGTGCCGATGATCGCCTACGCCGAGACGCTGACGCTGGGGCGGATGGTCAACGGCGAGATCGCGCGGCGCGGGCTGGCCGGCCGGCTCGATGTGATCGCCGTCAGCGACTTTGCCGAGTCGGTCCACGAAATGGTGCGCCAGCGCATGGGACTGGCGTGGCTGCCGGCGCGGCTGATTGCCGATGACCTGCACGCCGGGCGCCTGGTGCGCGCCGGGCTGGAGATGGGCAGCGAGACCGACCTGGCGATGCAGATTCTGCTCTATCGTCCGCGCGCGCCCATGCGGGCCCTGGGTGAGGCCTTCTGGCGCGCGGCGGTCGCGGCCTGAGCGTTCCAGCCACGCATCGACGCGGCCAGCGTCATGATCACCAGGATCGTGCGAGGGATGGCGCTGCGCCTCCCCTTGCTCGCCCTTGCTCCCCTTGCCAAAACGGCAAGCGCCATTGCCAAAGCCGCACGTTGTTGCGGGCGCACGCTCTCTAAGATCGCCGCATATCTGCATACCTGCCAATTAAAAAAGGGAGAGACCTGCCATGAACAAACTGCTGCGTGCGGCTGTCGCCGTGTCCTTCTGTGTGCTTGCCGGCGGCGCCAGCGCCTCGGGCTGGCCGGCCAAGCCGATCTCGCTGGTGGTGGGCTACACCGCGGGCGGCAGCGTCGACCTGGTGGCGCGCACCATCGCGCCGGAACTGGGCAGGCACCTGGGCCAGAGCGTGGTGATCGAGAACTCGGGCGGCGCCGGCGGCACCATTGGCGCGGCCAAGGTGGTCAAGGCCGATGCCGACGGCTACACGCTGCTGATGGGTTCGGGCAGCGAGGTCTCGATTGCGCGCCTGACCAATCCCGCCGTGCGCTACGACGGCGAGCGCGACCTGGCGCCGATCACCTTCGTCGGCACCCAGCCGATGGTGCTGGTTGGCAAGGCGGCGCTGCCGGCCAGGAACGCCGACGAGCTGATCGCGCTGGCCAAGGCGCAGCCGGGCAAGCTGGCCTATGCGTCGTCCGGCGTGGGCACGCCGCTGAACCTGGCGGGCGAACTGATCAAGCAGCAGGGCAAGGTCAATATCACCCATGTGCCCTACAAGGGTGCGTCCGCCATGTCGACCGACCTGCTCGGCGGCCAGATCGACCTCGCCGTGATGGTGCTGTCGTCGGCCCTGCCCCATATCCAGGCCGGCCGCGTCAAGGCCTATGGCGTGACGGAAAAGCACCGTGCCCAGGTGGCGCCCGATGTCCCCGCGCTGGCCGAAAGCAGTGCGCTCAAGGGCGTGGACATGGGCGTGTGGTTTGGCCTGATGGCGCCGGCCAACACCCCGCGTGCCGTGATCGACCGCCTGAACACCGAGATGCAGGCCGTGCTGGCGATGCCCGAGGTGAAGAAGAAGCTGGCCGAAGCCGGCGTGGAAGTCGCACCCGGCGGCCCGGGCCAGTTCGCCAGCTTTATCAAGCGCGAGACGGTGAAGTACAAGAGCATCGTCCAGACCGCCGGCATCCACGAATAAGCGGCGGCAGGCGTACCATTTGCCAGTCACGGGCGGTGGCATCGACATGAGCCGCCGCCCCGCCGTTGCTTCTTTCCCCGCTATCCGCCGATCTCACCGGCAATCCAGCCGACCCACGAACATGACGACCACTGCCCCCGGCTTCGACGCTTACCCGGTCGAAGTCGAATTCCCCGATATCCGTCCCTATGCCGCCGGCAACAGCGGCGTGCCCTACGTCCATACCTTCGACAGCGGCGTGCCCGGCCCGCATGTGATGGTCAACGCGCTGACGCACGGCAACGAAGTGTGCGGCGCCATCACCGTCAAGGCGCTGCTGGACCTCGGCGTGCGCCCGCGCCGTGGCCGCCTGACGCTGGCCTTCGCCAACGTCGACGCGTACCACACCTTCGAGGCGGCCCGCCCGGACGCTTCGCGCTATGTGGACCAGGACTTCAACCGCGTGTGGACGGCGGCCATGCTCGACGACACCAGCCGCGACTCCTCGGAGCTGCGCCGCGCGCGCGCCATGCGCCCGGTCATCAATACCGTGGACCTGCTGCTGGATCTGCACTCCATGCACGAGAAAAGCCTGCCGCTGATCGTCTCCGGCCCGCTCGACAAGGGCATTGCCCTTGCGCGCGCCGTGGGTGCGCCGGCTAACGTGATCGCGGACGAAGGCCACCCGGAAGGCCGCCGCATGCGCGATTACGAAGGATTCGGCGACCCGGCCAGCCCCAGGAACGCGCTGCTGATCGAGTGCGGCCAGCACTGGGAAGCCGCCGCCGTGGGCGTGGCCAGGGACAGCACCGCGCGCTTCCTGCTCAACGCCGGCGTGATCGACGCTGCCGACGTGCCTGCCAGCTGGCTGTGCCCCCTGCACCCGCAGCGGGTGGTACGCGTGACGGAACCGGTGGTTGCCAGCAGCATGGACTTCCGCTTCGCCGGCCCTTACACCGGGCTGGAAACCTTTGCCGAGGCCGGTACCGTGATCGGCTGGCGCGATGGCGAACCGGTGCTCACGCCGTACCCGGATTGCGTGCTGGTGATGCCGTCGCTGCGGCAACTGCGGCCCGGCGTCACCGTGGTCAGGCTCGGTCGGCTGATCGGCTGATTTGGCGGATGCAGCGCCGTGCCGCGGGCCCGGCGGGCTGACGCCCGGGCCGTGGTGCTCAGGCCGGCGCGGTGCCGCTGGTGCCGGCGGTGCCCTGCTTGGGCAGCATGCCGGGCAGCAGTTGATCGACCAGTTCCTCGATTTTCGCCTCCGGCACCACGAAGTTGCTCAGGTTGAGGCCGCCGGCGCTGCGCAGCGCGTCGTAGTTCGCCTTGCCGGCGCGCTCGCCGCCGATGTAGACGACGATCTCGGCTGAACTGAGGAAATCGCGCCAGTACGACGAGCGTTGCGCGACAAAGGTGGCCGTATAGGGGCACGAAGCAACCGATGCGCCGGGCAGCAAGGTCTTGAACTCGAAGCCACGTGCCTGGATCGAATCGCGCAACGTTTCCACGTAGGCATTACCGACCGGGTTGCTGATCACGCAGAACAGCGTGCCGTCGGCCGGCTGCGCGGAGGCGATGCGGTCGCCGCGGTCGACCGGGATGACGGACTGGTATGTGGCGCAGCCGGTGGCCAGCAAGCCCAGGCTGGCGGTGGCGGCTAGCAATGCTCTTTTCATGATGTTCCTGGATCGCTGCTGCAAGGGTGCCGAACGCGGCCTGGCGGGGTGATCCGCGGGGTGACCGTGTGGTCGGCAGGCGCGTGCGCCAACTTTAGGCCATCGCGGCGGCGGCAATCGGTGGAACAGAGCAGGAAAAATGGTCCGGCGGCGGTCGCGGGCAGCACGCACGAGGTGCCGCACGCAAGAGAGGCTGTGCCCGGCGCCTCGATGCACGGCCTCAGGCAACGAATGCCTGGCGGCAGCGCAGCGCCATCACCTGCGCCTCGAAGGCACGGGCGGCGCGCTGCGCGAACTGGTCGCGGCGGCGCTGGCGGGACCGGGGTTTGGACTGGCCTGGTGTCTGGCCTTTGTTCGCCACATTGTGACCGCGGCCTGGGTGGTCATTTTTGGTGGCAATGGGACCCAGTTCGGCGATCTGCCACTCACGGCGCGTCACGGCAAGGATGTTGGCGAGTGCCTGGGCTTGCGGCGCGGGAATACTGCCCTGGAGGAGAGCTTCCATCATGATGTTCGGCGCGGCCCGCGCTGTTTGGAGCGCCAGGGCGCGGCGTTGATCTTTGTTTGTATCGTGATGGAAAGATACACAACGCCGCGGCGGCGGATTGTCGACGGTGCGCCGAACCTGATGTGGGATGCGTCCTACAAGGCGCGGGAGCGGCGTCCAAGGCGTGAGCGGAGGATGGAAAGTGCGGCCACCGGTACGCCCGCGGGCGGTGCCTCAGGCCTTTGCCGGACCACCGCTTGCCAGCGTTCCCACCACCATCAGGCAGAGCGCCGCAAGGAACACACCCACCAGCAGGATCTGCAGCCGTCCCACCGGACGGCCCTTGAGGAAGGCATTGCTGATAAACGGCGGGGATACCAGGCCGACCGCCGTTACGATCAGGATGGTCAGGGCGAGTACGGAAAGCAGGGTTTGCATGCGATGTGTCGATCTGTAGGCGTGCGGCGTGCGGCGTGCGGCAAAAGGGATAAGTCAGTGCTCGCGCTCAGTGTCAGTTGGCGCCGCCGCGCACCAGGCAGCCTTCGAGCACGGGCGAGCCGTCCACCTGGCCGGCGCCGGTGCATTCCACGGCCACCTTCTGTCCGCGCCGGACCATGGTGCCGCGCGCTTCCACCTCGCAGGTGCGCCCGGCGGGTCCGCAAATCTGTATCGGCAGCAGCTTGGCGCGCACCACCAGGGTCGGGCTGTTGGAGCGGATATCGAGGAATACCGAGTCGTCCGCCTCGCGCCGCACGCCGCTGGCTATCCCCTCCACGATGAAGTACTTGCCAAGGTAGCGGTCGTTGGCCGCGCCGGAGTTTTCCCGGTAGTCATCGACCAGCGTGTCCGCCTGGTACTGCGGCAGGATGTCGGTGGAGCGCTGCGGGTCGATGCTGATCGGGTCCAGCGTGCCGTTCTTGGGCACGCCGCGCGCGCCGATATTGGGTTCGGGCGCGGCGGCAGCCACCGGCTCCGGGGCCGGCTCCTGCTGCTGTTCTTCATGGTTGCCGGTCAGCCACAACATGGCAAGCACGGCCACGGCAACAACGGCGATAAGGGTCTGCTGGGTACGGTTCAACACGGGGTTTCCTGCGATAAAAATTAGCTGTTGCGCTGCCTGTCGCACGTTTGCGCATCGGCCATCCGGCGCTGCGTGCCCGCATGGCCGCATCGCCCGCCAGCCCGCCTGTGGCAACGCCCTGCGCCGCTAACCCCCGCGCCGCGGCGGGGGCGCCAAAAAAGTTGCCCACAGCTTTGCCCACAGGGTTGTTCCATCTTTTCCACAGACTTGTCCACAGCCTGGGCGAGGTGCTGCGCGGGTTGCAGCTGGGCATGCGCAGGCACTTCAAGATGGGCGGCGTGGCGCAATGCCGGCTTCGGACGGGGCTGATGCACTCGCCTTGCGGGGATCAGTGCAGGTGCCGCAGGCCGGCCTCGCCGTCGTCTTCGTCTTCGTCTTCCCAGTCCTCATGTTCGATCGGGGTGTCGGGCGCCATGTCGAACACCATCGAATGGTGCTGCACCGTGAACCAGTCGCGGAACTGCTGCAGCGTGAGCGTTTCGGGCCACAGGCTCTCGTCGAACCACTCGCCCAGCATGAATTCGAAGAAGGCGCGCCAGCGCTGTTCCACCCACAACAGCGCCTCCGGCGAGGTAGCGACATCCTCCGGCACCAGGAACACGCTCTGGTCCTCGCGCACATGCTCAAGCGTGAGGGTGGCCACCGGATCGGTATCCACGGCCATGATCCAATCGAAGAAAGGCTGCTGCGGCACCAGGATGACGAGCGAGCGATTGAGGGTGAAGCGCGGATGATCGGTCATGGCAGAGGCTCGTTCGCTGAAACGGCCCATTGTAGCGGTTGGCCGCGCCGGCATGACAAACAAGTGCTAACGTGAAGAGACGACGGGCGCGTGGTGGCCGGCTTGATCGACGGCACCGTTGCCTGGGTAGCGAAGAGGCCAGCGCCATGGGATGCAAGGTCGGGTTCATGCTTGCGGCGGAGACGCTGCTTTTTGCCGTCTTGCTGTTTGGCGCGGCGGGCACGCTGGCCTGGCCCGCTGGCTGGGTGTATCTCATCCTGTTCTTCGGTGGCGGCTTCTGGCTGACGGAGCGCCTGGCGCGGCACGATCCCGCGCTGCTCGCCGAGCGCATGAAAATGCCCCTCCAGCGCGGCCAGCCGCTTTGGGACAAGCTGCTGGTGCCGGTCGTGCTGGTTGCCTGGTGTGCCTGGATGGTACTGATGGGCCTGGACGCGGTGCGCTACCGCTGGTCCGCGATGCCGCTCTGGCTGCAATGCGCGGGCGCGGCGCTGCTGGTGCTCTCATACCTCGTGATCGACCGCGTGTTTCATGAGAACACTTTCCTCGCCGCGGTCGTCAGGATCCAGGCCGAGCGCGGCCATCGCGTGGTTTCAACCGGCCCTTACGCCGTGGTTCGCCATCCGCTCTACGCCGTCATGCTGGTTTTCCTGCCGGCCAATGCGCTGATGCTTGGCTCCTGGTACGGCGTGGCGGGGGCGATGGTGCTGGTCGGCGCCATCGTCTTTCGCACGGCAATGGAAGACCGCGAACTGCTGCGCGGCCTTGACGGCTACGCAGCGTACGCGGCCCGGGTGCGGTACCGGCTGATTCCGTTCGTCTGGTGAGCAGGTGAGCGGCCGATCCTTGCGGCCCGCCGCCGTTCAGCGCATCAGTGAATCTGCATGCCGCGCATGGCGTGGATGCGGTCGTGATGCCACCGGATACCCTCGTACTGTCGCTGCACCACGGCGCGGATCTCGGGCGGCATGTCGCGCGTCAGCGCCGATTGGTATTCCCGCCTCGCGGCTTCCTCGTCGCGCTCGCATAGCTGCAGCACCGCGTCGTCATTATGCGGCGCGATGACATGCAGCACCTCCATCCAGCCGCGATGCAGCGTGCCGCCCATGCTGCCGCGGTCGCGCGGCTCGGCGCCCAGCGAGGTCACCAGCGCCTGCAGTTCCATCACCGAGGCGCGGCAGGATTCCGCCGTGCCGGTCAGGATGGCGCGTATCTCGGGGTTATGCACTTCACGGGCGCCGGTGGCGCAGCTGAGTTCGCCGTCCTTGCCCACCTCGATCAGATGGTTCAGGGTGGAGACGAGAGGTCTTTGCGCGTTTTCCATGACTTTCTCCTTGCCTGGGTCCGGGCCGATCCTGAAGCCGTATGCACATGTGCACCTGCACCGGAAGCTGCCGTGCTGGCCGGCCCGCAGCCGTCGGTAGCGCGGACCGCGCCACCAGGTTCAGTATAGAAGTTGAGGGAACCAGGACAACGCCGCTTCGCGCACCGGAGGGGGTTTGCGAAAACGCAACGCGAATTGTGTATCCGGCTGCGCGCCCGGACTTAGCCGAAAGTATGAGAGGCTAGAGCAAACGGCGCATTGACGCTGCTTGCCCAGGCACTACCATCGCACTAAGCGAGGGCAATCCTCTCGGAATCCGTGGCTGGCGTAACACTCACGTGCAGGAATGCCCGCGGCATAGCGGTCAACCATGGCAGCGACAAGGAGTAAAAGGATGCAACCAAACAGGACTATCGATCTGACGCTGGCAGGGAAGGGAAATTTCGTTTCCGCGCGCGGCAAGCTCACGCAGATCGTGTGGTTTGTCTTAGAGGCATGCATTATCAACAATCGGCTCATGCCCATCTCCGCGGTGCGCGTCGGGCTACTCCGGCTGTTCGGCGCGAAGATCGGCAAGAACTGCCGGTTCCTGCACGCAATCCGCGTGAAGTTGCCTTGGAACCTTGAGGTGGGTGACAACTCATGGTTCGGTGAAGAAGTCTGGATTTACAACCAGGCGATGATCCGTATCGGATCGAATGTGTGTATCTCGCAGCGTACGTTCCTGACATGTGGATCGCACGATGCCAGCACGAACATGGACCTGCGGGTTGCGCCAATCATTATCGAGGATGGTGCCTGGATCACGTCGAATTGCGTCATCCAGAAGGGCGTCACGATCGGCCGCTCCGCGCTGGTAACGCCGCTGTCCGTCGTGCATCGGTCGCTGGAAGCGGAAGGTGTCTATGGCGGGAATCCGTGCCAGTTCATTCGGAAGCGATTCGGGTAAATGTTCGAGAGTAGCGGTTGCCAACTGCCCGCAATCGAGTCGCTTGGCATCCCATCACTTTCCAATACAAAACCGCGTAAAAATCGTCCCCAGCAGATCATCGCCGCTGAACTCGCCGGTGATGCTGTTGAGATGGTCCTGCGCGAGCCGCAGCTCTTCCGCGAACAGGTCCAGCGCCTGCGCTTGCTGCGCCGCGCGTTCTTCGGCCAGGTCCAGGTGCGACTGCGCATTGCGCAGCGCGGTCAGGTGCCGCTCGCGCGCGAGGAAGGCGCCTTCGTTACCCGATTGCCAGCCCACCAGCCGCAGCAATTGCATGCGCAGCAGGTCGATGCCGGCGCCGGTGCGTGCCGAGATCCACACCTCCGCCGGGTTCGGGCCGATGGCCGCCACCACGTGCGGGCGATCGGTGCCGAAGTGGTGCTCGCCCACCCGCGGCGCCAGGTCGATCTTGTTGACCACGCGCAGGATCGGCGAGCCCGGCGGCAGGTGGCCGGAGAGGCGATCGTCGATGGCATCGTCGATTTCCGACAAGCCGTGTTCCACGTAGTCGGCCGCATCCACCAGGTGCAACACCAGGTCGGCGCGGTGCACCGCTTCCCAGGTGCGCTCGATGCCGATGCGCTCGACTTCGTCGCTGGCGTCTTCGCGCAGGCCGGCGGTGTCGATGATGTGCAGCGGGATACCTTCGATCTGGATGGTCTCGCGCACGCGGTCGCGCGTGGTGCCGGGAATCGGCGTGACGATGGCCAACTCCGCGCCGGCCAGCGCGTTGAGCAGCGACGACTTGCCCACGTTGGGCTGCCCCGCCAGCACCACCGACAAGCCTTCGCGCAGCAATGATCCCTGCTTTGCCTGCGCCAGCACGCCGGCCAGCGCTTCGCGGATATCGGCCAGCTGGCCGCGCGCGTTGGAGGCTTCCAGAAAGTCGATCTCTTCCTCGGGGAAATCCAGCGTGGCCTCCACCAGCATGCGCAGGTGGATCACCTTCTCCACCAGCGCGTGGATGGCTTGCGAGAACACGCCCTCCATGGAGCGCGCGGCCGAGCGCGCGGCGGCTTCGGTGCTGGCCTCGATCAGGTCGGCCACGGCTTCCGCCTGGGCCAGGTCGAGCTTGTCGTTGAGAAAGGCGCGGCGCGTGAACTCGCCGGGCTCGGCCAGGCGCAGGCCGATCTCGCGGCCCGCATCCAGGCAGCGCGCCAGCAGCATCTGCATCACCACCGGGCCGCCGTGGCCCTGCAGCTCCAGCACCTCTTCGCCGGTGTAGGAGTGCGGCGCCGGGAAGTACAGCGCCAGGCCGTGGTCGATCGCCTTGCCGCGTGCATCGAGGAACGGCAGGTAGGTGGCATGGCGCGGCTTGAGCGCCTGGCCGCACACGGCCCGCGCGATCGCGCTCACATCGGGGCCGGACACGCGTACCACGCCGATGCCGCCGCGCCCGGGCGCGGTGGCAATGGCGGCGATGGGGGTGGCGTTGACGGGGGAAACGGACTGAGACGGGTGAGGGGTGATCGCGGTCATGGCGTTATTGTCGCAGATCGATCCGGCATGGGTGGCGCACCCGGCGCACCTGGCGTACCTGGTTCAGGCATGGYGCCTGCTGCGGCAATCACATCGGCCGCAATGGCGCTCAAGCATTCCATCATCAGGCGGCGCGCCACGGCGCCGTCCAGCAGGCTGCCCAACCGGCCCTGCCGCTTCACCAGCTTGCCGTGCAGATCCTTGGCATAGCGCCTGGCCAGCACCGGGTTCAGCGACTCGATGACGTAGCGCAGCCGCTTGCTGCCAATGCGGAAACGATGCACGCGTGCCAGGTCTCCAGAGCGGGCGGCTTGCGCCAGCGCCCTCACGCGCTTGCGCTCGCGGCGCACCCGCCGGCGCGCGAATGCCGCCAGGGGCTCCCGCGCGGCAGCGCCACGCGGGTCCGGGCGGTTCAGGTGCGCGAGATCGCGATGCAGCACGGGCAGCGGCCAGTGCTGGTATTCGGTGAGCTGCGCCACCATCGTCGCGCGCGCGTAGTGGCGGCGCGTGGCGGCGATGTCTTGCAGCGCCGCCAGCACCGGATCCTCGGGCTGCATGTCCAGCGCGGGCCGCAAGGTCTCGGCGACGAACACGTCCCAGTCGCGCACATCATTGGCTGCCCGCGCCAGTTCACGCAGGCAGCCAATCCAGCGCGCGCGGATGGCCTTGGGCAGCGCCGGCCCGAATGCCCAGCAAACGGCGCGCAGCCGCCGCGCCGCTACTCGCAAGGCATGCACGTCCTCGGGATGGTCACGCCGGTGCAGGGCATCGAGCTGGTCGGCAATGGCGACGAGTCCCGCATCGGCCAGCACGATGAAGGCATCGATGACGCGCATGCGCCGATGCAGCTGGATGGGGAGGTTGGCGGCGCACATGGCGTGTCTACAGGAACAAGCGGAAGCCAGGTCGGGGAGGTGTCTTATCAGTGTAGGCGATTGTGCCGGTTGCGCCGCACCCATTGACAGCATGCCGGCTTCGGGTTGCAATGGACAACTGGCATGGCCAGCCGCCCACGCCACATCCACCGCCACATCCACCACACCGTCCCCTGCCATCGCCAGTGCGAGGAGAAGCCCATGTCCACCGAACAAGAGCGTCTTTTGCTGCGCGACACGATCGAGGCCGGCTTTCGCCAGGCTGCCTTTGTCAACGACATCGGCATCCGTCTGGTGGATTGCGGGCCGGGCTGGTGCGAGAGCGAGCTGCTGGTCACGCCGCGCCATCTGCAGCACGGCGGCATCGTGCATGCCGGGGTACAGGCCACCATGGCCGACCACACCGCCGGCGCGGCCGCCACCACCATGCTCGATACCGGGCGCCATGTGGTCACCGCCGAATTCAAGATCAACCTGCTCAGGGCCGCCCGCAGCGAGCACCTGACCTGCCGCGCCGACGTGCTCAAATCCGGCCGCAGCATCATCGTGGTGGAGGCCGATGTCTTCGCCAGCGTGCATGGCGAGGCGGTGCTGGTCAGCCGCTTCAACGCCACCATGAGCGTGCTCGACCTGGCCTGAGCAGGCGGTCGGCCTTCAGAACAACAGCTTCAGCAAATCAAAAAAAAGCCCGGCGCATGCACCGGGCTTCTCTTTTCCGCCAGCGGGTTTGTCACCCGCCGGCCCTGACGTCAACTTCAGGACTTGGCCGCCACCGCAGCCTTCGCCTTGCTCTTGCCAAGCATCCGGTTGATCTGCCATTGCTGGGCGATCGACAGGACGTTGTTCACCACCCAGTACAGCACCAGGCCGGCCGGGAAGAAGAAGAACATGAACGAGAACACCAGCGGCATGATCATCATGACCTTGGCCTGCACCGGGTCCGGCGGGGTCGGGTTCAGCCTGGTCTGCACGAACATGGACACAGCCATCACCACCGGCAGGATGTAGAACGGATCCGGCACCGACAGGTCATGGATCCAGCCCAGCCACGGCGCGCCGCGCATCTCGACCGACGACAGCAGCACCCAGTACAGCGCGATGAACACCGGGATCTGGATCACGATGGGCAGGCAGCCGCCGAGAGGATTGACCTTCTCGGTGCGGTACAGCGCCATCATCTCCTGGTTCATCTTCTGCGGATCGCCCTTCAGGCGTTCGCGCATCGCGGTCATGCGGGGCTGCAGGTCCTTCATCTTGCCCATGGACTTGTAGCTTGCCGCCGACAGCGGGAAGAACACCGCCTTGATCATCACCGTCAGCAGGATGATCGACCAGCCCCAGTTGCCCAGGATGCCGTGCAGCTTTTCCAGCAGCCAGAAGATCGGCTTGGCCAGGATGGTCAGCCAGCCGTAGTCCTTCACCAGCTCCAGGCCCGGGGTGATCTTCTCGAGCATGCGCTCTTCCTGCGGGCCGGCGAACAGGCGCGCATCGGTGGTCACGGTGGCACCCGGGGCGATCTGGCCCAGCGGCTGCTGCACGCCCACGCGGAACAGGTTGTTATCGATCTTCTCGACGTAGAAGCTGTGCTCCTTGCCCGACTGCGGAATCCAGGCCGAGGCAAAGTAATGCTGCACCATCGCCACCCAGCCGCTCGTGCCCGGTACGGGGACCGAAGCCTTGCCCTTGGTGATGTCGTCGAAGTTGATCTTGTGATACTTGTCGTTGTCGGTGTAGATCGCCGGGCCGGTGAAGGTGCTGTAGAACTGCGACTGCTCGACCTTGCTGCCGTCGCGCGTCAGTTCCATGTACAGCGTCGGCGAGACCGGCTTGCCGCTGTCGTTGGTCACGGCAAATTGCGTGTCGACGACGTAGCTGCCCTTATGGAAGGTATAGGTCTTGGCCAGCTTGACCCCGTCCTTCTCCGCCGTCAGCGTCACCGCCACCTTGTCCGAGCCGGACAGGTCGCGCGGACCCGCCGAAGCGGTGAAGATCGTGGTGTGGTTGGGCAGGTCGCCACCGATCAGGCCGGAACGGGCCATGTAGGTACGGGTCTGGTCGCGCTCGAACAGCACGACGGGCTTGCCGTCCTTCTCGTGGTGGTCCAGCAGCTCCAGGCGCGTGAGGATGCCGCCGGCGGTGTCGATCTGGGCACGCATCACGTCAGTGGTCACCACGATCTTCTCGCCGCTCGGCTGGGCCGCGGCCGCCGGTGCGGTGACCGGAGCGCCTGCGGCGGTGCCGGCCGTCACATTGGCCTTGGGCACGTCGCCTTGCGCGGCCGAAGCGCCGCCGGCGGTTGCCGGAGCCTGCTGCGTCGCGCTCGGGAAGAACATCGACTGGTGACCGTTGGCGCGCTGCCAGTTGTCGTAGAGCAGCACGAGGGCCATCGAGAAGATGACCCAGAGTATGGTGCGTTTGATATCCATGTCTCGCTGTGGTCGGGGGAAATCAGGGGCGGGGCAGCCGGACCGTGACTGGATGGCCAGTCGCGGCGGAATCCCGGTCTTGCTTTGTTGCAAATGCCGGTGGCACCGGATCATACCCGCCATCCGTGAACGGATGACATCGGCACAGCCGGCACGCGGCCATCCAGCTGCCGCGACCGGCGCCATGGCGCTGGATCGCTTCGCGGGCGTAATCGGAACAGGTGGGCAGGAAGCGGCACTGCGAGCCAAAAAACGGGCTCAGGGCGATCTTGTAGATACGCAGCAGGGCAAGCAGGATTCGCTTCATGGCAGCGGGGCTGAGGCGGTCAACAAGCGGAAGCGCCCGAAGGCGGGACTTCAGTGGGCGCAGCCTCGGCGGACTTCGGCGGCGACACCCCGGAAGGGGCAGCAGGGCGCGGGGCAAGCGGACGGACCGCGACCTCGAACAGGCCGGTCAACTCCGCCAGGCACGCCCGGCGAATCGCGCTGCGGCTGGCAAACTCCGCACGCGGAAACCTGGCCTGCAGGCGCAGTAGTACATCGCGGCCCGCGAGTTGGTCCTGCCGATGGCGGAACAGTTCCCGCACCATGCGCTTCACCAGGTTGCGCTCGGCGGCGCGCGCCGCGAACTTCTTGCCAACAACTACGCCCAGACGGGCTTGCGGCAGGCCGTTCTCGCCCACATACAGCACGAAATGCTGGCTGCGGCGGCGCGGGCGCAAAGCAAAAACGGATGAAAACTCATCCGTCTTTGTGAGCCTCGCGGCTTTAGGGTAAGCATAGGTAGGCACGTTGGGCGAAGCTAGCGAAAAAGCTGGGCCTGGCTGCGAGCTACCGGCCGTCCAAAAGGCGAGGCGGGTGGCCATGGCGGCGCAAACTGCGGCGCCACCGCGGCCGGTCGCCAGGCCCTTAGACTGCCAGGCGCTTGCGGCCCTTGGCGCGACGCGCGTTGATGACGGAACGGCCGCCGCGGGTCTTCATGCGCACGCGGAAACCATGGGTACGCTTGCGGCGGGTAACGGAAGGTTGGTATGTACGTTTCATGTTGCACTCTCTGGTTGATCTGGGCTCGCCCGGCTTCCGGCCTTAAGCCGGGCGCCGCCGCGTATGGTTCGCATGGGGCTGCCGCGGTTGCGGTGTTGCCGACTGCAGTGGTGATCTTGCTGCCGGCCGTGTGTCTCGCGCATCGATGGCCCCGAAGAATCGGACATCGACAATCGCGAAGCAGGTGTGGGAGGAAATCTCGCCGGACCGGATCTCATCAATTCATCCGGTCCAACCCCGTCAGCCTGCTCGGCCCGCTGCCTGTTCCGGCCAATCCAGCCATTTCCGGCACGCTTGAGCTTAATGAAAAGCCAGGAAAACGTACCAGTCTCGCACGGAACAGGTCAGACCCGGCGATGCGCATACGTGATCCCCTGCGGCATCGCAGAACCCGCCATTTAACTGAGTTTTGCGCGATGTGTCAAGACTGCAGAAGGTTTAGAGGCGTGTTCGGCACCCGTGCCTGAAAAATACGCAACAGCCGCTTGTATTTCATTGTCCACAATCGCCAGTGGGTAAGTTTTTTTATTTCGAGGGTAGGGCAGAGCTTGGGCGCAGGTGAGCGAAGTCCCTGTTTCGTCAGGATTTTCGGGCGTTTTGCCTACCCGGAAACCCGCGCCAGAACTAGGGTTGTGCACAACAATTCACTGCTTTTTCACAACTTATCCACAGACTTATCCTTTGTGGATAACTTGGGGCGGGGGGTACAATCCGGTTCCAAACACCACACGGGCTGCGTGGCGCAAGCGCAACCCGGGCATGAACCCTGGCATACCGGACAACGGATGCGCAGCGGGCAGCGGCGAATTCGCCGCCTGTCTCGTCAGCGAATCCCGCTTGTCGCGTCGATCACCAGGAGGCCCGGGCTGCGGGGTCAATTGCGGGCCGCTTTTGCGGTCGCTATTCGGGGTTAACGGACTGCCGGCAGGGATGCACCTGGATCCTTGCCTGTCGTCCTTTTAACCGGAATGACCATGCACTCGTGGCGAAAACCGAACAACAAAACAATGCAAGATTTCTGGCAGGCAGCAGCCGCGCAACTTGAGCGCGAACTGACGCCGCAACAGTTCAAGACCTGGATCAAACCGTTGGCGCCTGTCGGCTTCGACGAGGAAGCGCACGCGCTGCGGATCGCCGCGCCCAACCGCTTCAAGCTCGACTGGGTAAAAAGCCAGTTCTCCGGCCGCATCACCGCGCTCGCCTGCGAATACTGGGAAGCCAACGTCAGCGTTAACTTTGTCCTGGATCCCGCCGCGTCGGGCCGGGCCGCTGCCGGCTATCCCCAGCAAGGGCAGCCGGGCCAGCCCGGCATGGCGCCGGCGCACGCCGGCCCCGGCTATCCGTCCGGCCAGCCCTTGTCGCAGAATTTCGGCCAGCCCGGCATGCAGCCGGGCCAGGGCGGCCCCGGCTATGGCCCCATGGGCCAGGCCGGCGCGCAGCCGCAAGGCGGCCCACGCGGGGCGCAAGCGCCCTACCCCGGCAACTATCCCGCGAATGCCGGTCATGCCGCCCAAAGCAATATGGGCGGCATGGGTGGCGAGATCGTCGATATCGACGTGCCGCAACTGGACCCGGCCGAAGCCAGCGCCCGCTCCTACCGCGTGCAGCCGGCGCAGCAGCCCATGCAGGGCGGCCACCCCGGCCAGCAGGGCGGCCGTTCAGGTCACCAGGGCCACCCCGGCAACCAGCCGGGCGGCCAGCAGCAGAACGACTCGGTGCACGAGCGCTCGCGCCTGAATCACATCCTTACCTTTGACAACTTCGTCACCGGCAAGGCCAACCAGCTCGCGCGCGCCGCCGCCATCCAGGTGGCCAACAATCCCGGCAAGTCCTACAACCCGCTTTATCTGTATGGCGGCGTAGGCCTGGGCAAGACCCACTTGATCCACGCCATCGGCAACTTCATGCTGCTGGAGAATCCGCGCGCCCGCATCCGCTACATCCACGCCGAGCAGTACGTCTCCGACGTGGTGAAGGCATACCAGCGCAAGGCCTTCGACGAGTTCAAGCGCTACTACCACTCGCTCGACCTGTTGCTGATCGACGATATCCAATTCTTCTCCGGCAAGAACCGCACGCAGGAAGAGTTCTTCTACGCCTTCGAAGCACTGATCGCCAACCGGGCGCAGGTGATCATCACCAGCGATACCTACCCCAAGGAAATCAGCGGCATCGACGATCGCCTGATCTCGCGTTTCGACTCCGGGCTCACGGTAGCCATCGAGCCGCCCGAGCTGGAAATGCGTGTCGCGATTCTGATGAAGAAAGCCGCCGCCGAGAACGTCAGCGTGCCCGAAGAAGTCGCGTTCTTCGTCGCCAAGCACCTGCGCTCCAACGTGCGCGAGCTGGAAGGCGCGCTGCGCAAGATCCTCGCCTTCTCCAACTTCCACGGCAAGGACATCACCATCGATGTCACGCGGGAAGCGCTGAAGGACCTGCTGACGGTGCAGAACCGCCAGATCTCGGTCGAGAACATCCAGAAGACCTGCGCGGATTTCTACAACATCAAGGTCGCGGACATGTACAGCAAGAAGCGGCCCGCCAATATCGCGCGGCCCCGCCAGATTGCGATGTACCTGGCCAAGGAACTCACGCAGAAGAGCCTGCCGGAAATCGGCGAGCTGTTCGGCGGACGCGATCACACCACCGTGCTGCACGCGGTGCGCAAGATCGCCGACGAGCGCAGTAAAGATGCGCAGCTCAACCACGAGCTGCACGTGCTGGAACAGACGCTCAAGGGGTGACCCAAGGCGTGAAACCGCATTTACCAGGCCCGTCACGCGGGGCTGGCATACTGTAGGGTACGCGCCGGGCGGAGCCCGGCGCATGAATCAATCGGAAGCATCGCCGGGGCATTGCCGGAACATTGCCATGAAAACGGCCTGGGCTAAGGCTTTGCGGTGAGTCGGGACGAGCGGCGGAGGGGGTGGCCAGCGACAAAAGTCGCCAGTTGCCGAAGAAGGTTAGAGTTGTGCTGCGTGACGCACAATTACCCCTCCGATCGTGCTTCTCCCGCTTCACCGCAGCGGCTTATCCTTGGTACAATGGCAAATTAACTTGTTGATTCCAAAGTAATTTTGGTAATGCATACGAGTTAGTGCAAGTCAGCTTGTACCCCAATACGCACCCGCGGTCGCTTACTACAAACGACGAAGGATAAATTCAATGCAATTGGTCAAAACCTCGCGAGACAATCTGCTGCGTCCGCTGCAAATCGTGAGCGGCATCGTGGAGCGCCGCCACACACTCCCGATCCTGGCCAACCTGCTGATTCGCAAGTCCGGGTCCAATGTCTCCTTCCTCTCGACCGACATCGAGATCCAGATCACCACGCACGCCGAATGCGGTGTGGGCAGCGACACCGTGGCCACCACCGTGGCCGCCCGCAAGCTGCTCGACATCCTGCGCGCCATGCCCGACGGCGAAGTCGCCCTGTCGCTCAACGACAAGCGCATGACCGTGCAGTCCGGCAAGAGCCGCTTCGCCCTGCAGACCCTGGCCGCCGAGGAATTCCCCACGGTGGCCGAAGCCAGCGAATTCGGCGCCTCGGTCAGCCTGCCGCAAAAGACCTTCAAGCACCTGCTCGCCATGGTCCACTTCGCCATGGCCCAGCAGGACATCCGCTACTACCTCAACGGCATGCTGCTGGTGGTGGACGGCAGGAAGGTCATGGCAGTCGCCACCGATGGCCACCGCCTGGCCTACTGCGGCGTGGAACTGGATGGCGAGGCCACCAGCGGCGAAGGCGCCCCGTCGCGCCAGGAAGTGATCATCCCGCGCAAGACCATCCTGGAACTGCAACGCCTGCTGGAAGACAACGACGATCCCGTGCAAGTGCAACTGGCCGCCAACCAGGTCAAGTTCACCTTCGCCAACATCGAGCTGATCTCCAAGCTGGTCGAAGGCAAGTTCCCGGACTTCCAGCGCGTGATCCCCAAGGGCAACAGGAACGCCTTCGCGATCGACCGCGTCAAGCTGCAGCAGGCCCTGCAACGCACCGCCATCCTGACCACCGACAAGTTCAAGGGCGTGCGCTGCATCCTGGATACGCATGTGCTCAAGATCAGCTCCACCAACGCCGACCAGGAAGAGGCGCAGGAAGAGCTCGAACTTGATTATTCGGGCGATGCCCTCGATATAGGTTTTAACGTTACCTACCTGCTGGACGTGCTCGCCAACCTCAAGAGCGAGCAAGTCCAGGTCAGCCTCGGCGACTCCAATTCGAGCGCGCTGATCACCGTGCCGGAAGACGACAACTTCAAGTACGTCGTCATGCCGATGCGCATTTGATGAGCCGGTAACAGGACTACAAAGATACGCAAGACCGGAGCATCTAACGGCACACCACGGCTTGCGCAAGCGCCCCAAGGGGCCCGCGCAAGACCCGCCGCACCAGGGGCCGGATCGTCGAGATCCGCCCCTTTTGCCGTTTTTATGTAACCCGCTATGCGGCCCGATCCGGGCGCGCCCATCCGGGCGTGACGAGAGATCGCCGCATTCGCCGTGAGTAAGAGAACATGACCGAAGCGCAACAACCGCAACCGCAACCGCAACCGCAACCGCAACAGGAAAACAGCTACGGCGCAGGCTCGATCCAGATCCTGGAAGGCCTGGAGGCGGTGCGCAAGCGGCCGGGCATGTACATCGGCGACACGTCCGACGGCACCGGCCTGCACCACCTCGTATTTGAAGTGCTGGACAACTCCATCGACGAAGCCCTGGCCGGCTGGTGCACGGAAATCACCGTCACCATCCACAGCGACAACTCGATCTCCATCACCGACAACGGCCGCGGCATCCCCCCGCTCGTCAAGTTCGACGACAAGCACGAACCCAAGCGCAGCGCGGCTGAAATCGCCATGACCGAGCTGCACGCCGGCGGCAAGTTCAACCAGAACAGCTACAAGGTCTCCGGCGGCCTGCACGGCGTGGGCGTGTCCTGCGTCAACGCCCTCTCCAAGTGGCTGCGCCTCACCGTGCGCCGCGACGGCCAGGCCCACCTGCTCGAGTTCGCCCAAGGCGCCGTGCAGAACCGCGTCGTGGAAACCGTGCCCGGCCCCGACGGCGTGCCCGTGGAAGTCTCGCCGATGAAAGTCATCGGACCCACGGACAAGCGCGGCACCGAAGTCCACTTCCTGGCCGACGAAGTCATCTTCACCAACGTCGAGTTCCACTATGAGATCCTGGCCAAGCGTATCCGCGAGCTCTCGTTCCTGAACAACGGCGTGCACATCCGCCTGGCCGACCAACGCACCGGCAAGGAAGAAGACTTCGCCTTCTCCGGCGGCGTCAAAGGCTTCGTCGAGTACATCAACCGCGGCAAGAGCACCCTGCACCCCAACATCTTCTACGCCAACACCGAAAAAGACGGTATTGCCGTGGAAGTGTCCATGCAGTGGAACGACGGCTACAACGAACAGGTACTCTGCTTCACCAACAACATCCCGCAGCGTGACGGCGGCACCCACCTCACCGGGTTGCGCGCCGCGATGACGCGCGTGATGAACAAGTACATCGAAGAAAACGAGATCGCCAAGAAGGCCAAAGTGGAAACCACCGGCGACGACATGCGCGAAGGCCTCGCCTGCGTCCTGTCCGTCAAGGTGCCCGAGCCCAAGTTCAGCTCGCAGACCAAGGACAAGCTCGTCTCCTCGGAAGTGCGCCTGCCCGTGGAAGAACTCGTCGCCAAGGCCCTCGGCGACTTCCTGCTCGAAACCCCGGTCGACGCCAAGATCATCTGCGGCAAGATCGTAGACGCCGCCCGCGCCCGCGAAGCCGCCCGCAAGGCCCGCGAAATGACCCGCCGCAAAGGCGTGCTCGACGGCATGGGCCTGCCCGGCAAGCTGGCAGACTGCCAGGAAAAAGACCCCGCCCAGTCCGAACTCTTCCTGGTGGAGGGTGACTCCGCAGGCGGCTCCGCCAAGCAAGGCCGCGACCGTAAGTTCCAGGCCATCCTGCCCCTCAAGGGCAAGATCCTGAACGTGGAGCGCGCCCGCTTCGACAAGATGCTCTCCAGCCAGGAAGTGCTGACGCTGATCACCGCGCTAGGCACGGGCATCGGCAAGGACGACTACAACCTCGAGAAGCTGCGCTACCACCGCATCATCATCATGACCGACGCGGACGTGGACGGCTCCCACATCCGCACGCTGCTGCTCACGTTCTTCTACCGCCAGATGCCCGACATCATCGAGCGCGGCCACGTGTATATCGCCCAACCGCCGCTGTACAAGATCAAGCACGGCAAGGAAGAGCGGTATATCAAGGACGACAACGAGCTGAATGCCTACCTGCTGCGTCTGGCGATGGAAAAGGCTGCGCTGGTCAACCCGGACGGTAGCGAAGTCTCTGGCGATGCGCTGACGGAGCTGGCGCGCCAGTACCAGCTGGCTGAAGCCGTGATCGGCCGCCTGGCCCGCATCGTCGATAGCGACGCGCTGCGTGCCATTGCCGATGGCATTGAGCTGGACCTGGACAGCGCTGCCGCGGCCGAAGCCTCGGCTACCGCGCTGAAGGCCAAGCTGTCGGAAATGCACTCGAAGACTTTGCTTGGGGCCGCCGTCAATGATGATGGCACGGCGGATGTCTATGCGCAGTTCGATGAAAAGACGGACAAGCATCGCCTGATGATTGCCCGCCGGCATCATGGCAATGTGCGGTTGTCTCACCTGGACGCGGACTTTGTGCACGGCGCTGATTACGCTGCGCTGTCGCTGGCTGCCAAGACCTTCCAGGGGTTGATTGCGGAAGGCACCAAGGTGCGCCGGGGTGAGGGTGAGAAGCTGCGGGATCAGACTGTTAATGACTTCCATGCTGCCATGCAGTGGTTGTTGTCTGAGGCTGAGCGTGGGGTTTCTCGTCAGCGGTATAAGGGGCTGGGGGAGATGAATCCTGAGCAGTTGTTTGAGACGACGCTTGACGTTACTCAGCGGCGACTGCTTAAGGTGCAGATTGAGGATGCTATTGCGGCGGATCAGATTTTTACTACGCTGATGGGGGATGAGGTTGAGCCGCGTAGGAATTTTATTGAGAGTAATGCGTTGGTGGCGCGGAATATTGATGTTTGAGGCCACCTGTAGATGAACTCATAACCTGAGAAGGTTAGACCCATAAACCGAGAAAATTATGGGTCTTTTTTATTGATAGCTCAGATTTATTGGTGATTCGTCGACGGGCACCGGTACCTTACCGTTTGGCGGGCGCACGTGGTCGGTTTTTCCTTGAAGTTCGGGGTTCTAACAAGAGCCACTTGATTGCTTCTTCCGGGTGGTCCTGTGGCAAAAGTCTTGCCAGCAGACTCACCGCCTCGCTTTCCTGTTCAGAAGCCATGTCAACCGCCCCTCCCCAAGCCGGGCGGTGTCCTCCTGCGTCCCAATCGGCTTGCGCGCAATCCAACCTCTCGAGTACACGCAGCAGGCGTTCACAATGCTCCAGGCGTCTGCCGGGTCGTTCCGGTCAGTGACGTACTAAATTTTTGCAGAACCCTGTATATTTATACAGTGTAAGAAAGGTGCTCCGGAGGCGTTCTAGTGAGCCGTCCGCGTTGGCTTTGCCGTTGCCGCGCCGGAGAGCTGCAAGCGACTGAAGCTCGATTGCCTGAAGCAAACATGGCTATCGCAGACCGGTCGCGTGAAGCCCGATAGAATCGCACACCAAATGAGAGGTCAAATAATGAGCGGCGGGCAAAGCAAAATCGAATGGACGGAGCGCACGTGGAACCCAACAGTCGGTTGCACGAAAATCTCCCAGGGCTGCAAGAACTGTTATGCCGAAGGCATGGCAAAGCGTCTGCAAGCGATGGGGACGCCAGGCTACGAGAACGGCTTTCGACTGACCGTGCTCCCAAACCGGCTTGATGAACCTCGGAAGCGCAAGAGTCCGACTGTTTACTTCGTGAACTCGATGTCGGACCTCTTCCATCAGTCGGTTTCGGACGCTTACATATCTCAGGTCTTCGATTCCATCCGGGACTGCCCCCAGCACACGTTCCAAATTCTCACCAAGCGCGCGGAGCGGCTCGCTGCATATTGCAGTCGTCATGACGTGCCACCGAATGCGTGGCTTGGCGTATCCGTGGAAGACCGCCGGCATGGCGTGCCTCGAATAGACCATCTGCGTCGGATTCAGGGCGGCATACGTTTCCTTTCCGTGGAGCCGCTACTGGAGGACCTCGGCAAGCTGAACCTCCGAAATATTGATTGGGTTATCGTGGGCGGAGAGTCCGGTCCGAAAGCGCGCCCCATGGACGAAATTTGGGTGCAGCGGGTCAAAGCTCAGTGTGAGAAGCAGGACGTGAAGTTTTTCTTCAAACAATGGGGAACCTGGGGCAAAGACGGCGTGCGCCGCTCCAAAACGGCAAACGGCCGCCTCCTTGACGGCCGCACTTGGGACGATATGCCTTAACGCACTGTCCTTACCAGACGACACGCTCAGGTAAGGATTATCTGCCGCGAGTGTTCAATAACGTCCGTGGGCAGGTAAATCTTTGACGGTCGGCGCCGGCGGTCATTCTTCGTAGACACCGCGATGCTACCCGCAGCATGCATGCTCCGTAGAACTCTCTGTAGGCGCGATTCATCGGCCATGGTGTTCGAGATATTTTCCTCGAACAGCTGAGCGACGGTGACTAGCTGCCGCTTGTCGGCCAGAAGCCTTCCGAACTGGTCGGTCAGCGCTTCCACGCATTTCTGCTCGCCGCTCTGGTCGAATAGCAGCGACGACTGCCCGCTGTAGTCTTCGTCCCGGCGCGGGTTGTAGCCAAGCATGAAGAGGCCTGGCTCCAGTTCATGACCAAATTCGCTGGAGTGCTCCCAATGCAGGGCCTTCATGACGTCATGGGCCTTATAACGTTGGGACAAGTGCACAAGCCAGTAGCTCCACGAATTCGAGGCCAGCGGTCGAACAAAGAACAGCGTCATAAACCGTGCGCCTGTTTCAACCTTGATACCATGAGCGATGTGCCGTTGAAGCGATGTGCGCCAGTCCTGCTCTGTCCTCAAGCTTTTCAACCGTTCCCATGGGATGTATTGCTCTAGGTCAATAGCTCGTACTGGTTTGCGGTTCTTTTCGCTGTCGCTGAGGAATGTCATGAGCGAGTCGACGTTGAAGGTGAGGATGACCTCAGCTCCAGGAAGCTCCGACATCAGCCACCGTATCGTGCGCATCGGCACAGCGTGATAATTGTATTGGTCGAGCAAGAATATGGAGCGACAACCATTCCGGCGCGCTTTGATTCGCGCAACGATGTGCGGCAGTTCGTCGAGGAAGCTGGAGTTGCGTAGCTGAACCCTCTGGTAGTCGTTGTCCGCTATCGCTCCTTCCGCACGTCGCTTTGCGAGATGCTGGTGAAGATACTGGGCAGACTCATTCTTCTTCTCGACGAAGAAAAATTCGGCGTCCACTTCCCGTGGGGTGATAGTTCTGCCAACGTTAATTTTCGCTCGCGCTTCGTGGACGGCTCGCAGCATAAGCAACGGTGTCCCATCAATTGAGCCACCTCCGGTCTCGCTGAGGTACTCCCCGCCACCCGCGAAACCATCGACTAGCGACAAAGTGACCTTTGGGATGATGGCTTGGGACATTACCGTCTCGATGTAGCGGCTCACGTAGCTCTCGATAATCGAATGCTTCACGGCGCTATGCTGGTCGAGGACTGGTGGGGGAAGCCCAACGTGCCACTCATACTTGTCGTCAGTCTTGGCCATAAGGTGTATTTTTGGGGCCTCGGTTTTTTGCAAGATTAACAGGTTTTGGACCGGCCATCGAACAACTTGGGATACTCTTTGAACCCACATACAAGCGCTAAAAGGGAGTTGGAAGCGTGAAACTGAAAAAGACAGAAGAGCGTCTCTTCGACCCTGACGATGGTCTGCCCGTTATGAAAGTGGGTGCATGGTCAGAAGAGAAACATGTTGCGCTCTCGCGCTATATCGATTCTGCCCGGAAGGCTCGTGCAAAGTGGGGGTACGCCTCGTTCATCGACCTTTTCGCCGGGCCTGGGCGCGTCCTGAATCGGGATTCAAAAGCTATATCCGACGGTGGTGTTCTTTCGGCATGGCGTATGTCGCAGCGGGGAGGGGCGCCGTTCAACGAGCTTTTCATCGGAGACCTTGATGCGGAATCCGTGCTCGCATGTGAGAAGCGCTTGGTTGCAGCGGGAGCATCCGTGCGAACCCTCGTTGGCAGTGCCGCTAAGACCGTCGATGAAGTTTTGGCGGCATTGCCGAAGGGACTGCATTTCGCCTTTCTTGACCCATTCAGCATAGAGCATCTCGATTTCGAGATTATTCGCAAGCTCTCGTCGCGTCCCAACATCGACATCCTCATCCACTTCAGTGTGATGGACGTTCAACGCAACGTTGGCGGCGACTTCAAGTTGTCCAGCTCACGGCTGGATGCTGCAGCGCCGGGGTGGAGAGACAATTTGAACCTGGATGTAGTGCCGAAGCACGAGCGGGTCAATGCATATCTGCAGTATTGGGAATCACTCGTATCCAACCTGACGACAATGCAGGTAGCGCAGAGCAAACCACTGTTTGTCAACATGAACCGGGGCCCGCTCTATCGGCTCATTCATCTCAGCCGACATCCATTGGCCCAGAAGCTCTGGAATACGGCCGCAATGCCAAACTCGCCGCAGCAATTGCTTCCGGGCTTCTGACGTAGTTGACGCCTAGTGCGCGACATATTGGAAGAAGCTGCTGCGAAGCGTCCGAGGCGCGCCGACGTCAATTCGTATCCGCCAGCACGCGTGCAACTGCTTCAATCTGTTTGGGCGAAAAAGGCGCGAAGTGTCCATGATTTCAAGATGCCTTGCGAAGCTCGTTGGTTCGGTGGAATGTCAGGTATGGCACATGGGCTGGCTTGAGATTACGAATCGTCCATTCCGACGAGACCCCCAGTTGGGCTCTAGCAGCATATGGCAAGGCCTCGGACATGAGTAGGCCACCCTGGTCCGAGAATGAAATCCAACCGCCATCGAACAGCGCGTCAATGTGGGGAGCGAGCAGAAGCCCATTGAAAACGTCCAGCCTCTCGTCGTCGTTTTGGCATTTGGCCCAAGGCTTGATGTGTGACGCTCGCAGCAAGGCAGGCACGGCGAGGCCAGTGACGCAACAACGCCCCAGCCAGTAATCCATCAGTGCATTTCGAAACAGGTCTTGCCCTACACGCTGTACGAGCAGGCGCTCGGCTTCGGTGGTTTGCGGCAGGTGCAGCTTCTCGCGTCGGAACTGGTCGGCCACGCGGTTGGGCATGGTTCTGGCGATGGCCGAAGCGCATTGGAGTGTGGCATAGAGGTGGTCGAGGTCGGCCACAGCGATGGCACCGCCGTCAGCGCCATCGAGCAGTTCCGCAGCCGAAGCTGAGACGCGGAATCGGCCTCCGTCGGCATACACAACAATCGCTTCTGGAAACTGGGCCGAACGCAGCGCCAGCCCGCCATCATCCTGCAACGCGGGCGTGCGCTCAAAGCCGCAATCTGCAGCGGCCTTCTCCAGGCGAAGGCGCTCCAGCGGAGTCATGCCACGCCACCTGATAACTTCTCGTACGCAGCGCGAATCACGCGGCCAATGAGCGGCTGACGAGCGGTCAAGAACTCGCCGTAGCCCATGCTCCACCGGCTCTCAGGCCGGCCTAGATGGCTGATGAGGCTGTTCAGTATGTACTGCACCTCTTTGTACAGGGTGTCGGTCATTCAATCTCCCTCCGTCTGTTCCACTCAAGCGCCCGGGTGCGCCAGTGGCTCTCTATGCTCTGTGTGAAGTCTGCGCGAACCAGCTTCGCCCGGGTCTTGAGCCAAGCGTCATCCTCCGAGCGGACCACCACACCTTCCAGCGGACCTGTTGAAAACGCGCTACTGCCTTCCTGCAGCATTCGCTCCAGGCTGCTGAGCGAGAGCTTGCCTCGGTCCAGTGTCGGCACGGTGGATATACCCAGGTCGACCGCCCACTGATTACGTCGCGCGGTCGACCAAAATCGCCGCTCGCTCCGGTCGTAGACATCAAAAAGCAACCACCAATCCGGCAGATGGTTGTAGCTCAGTGAATGCCGTGCTGCACACCACTCACCGAAGGCAATCAGGTCTGAACCCAGCGCCTCGATAAGCTCTTCCTCATGCGCGGGCATCCATGAGCGCAAACGGCTGAACTGGCCAGTGTAGGGCGCCATCAAGTAGTGGCTGCGGTTTTGAGCCTGGAGCTCGCCGTTAGCGGAGACCGAGAACCCCAGATTGGCACCGTCTAGCTTCTCCTCGACGACCACGTCCAACGCCAGCAGCTCGCGCGCCTCTCCAGCCGAGAGAACCTTGTCGTCTCGTGGCTCACCGTCACCGAGCCAAGTCAGGTGCGGGGTGTGTGGGAAGCGGAACAGTTTCTTCACGCCTTCCTAGCCTTCTTTTCCGTCCACTTCTCGTGCAACCAGTCATCGAGAAGATGTTCGGTTTCCACACCTGCCGCCTTCAAGGCGTCGGCGCAGTCCAGCCAATCGGTATCGCAGGCGTTGGTGAGCTTGCAGGGGCGAGCGTCGTCACCCACTGCCATCGCAGACGCGACCATCTTCCGGTCCTCCAAGTCAGTCACCCTTTCCGCCAAGGCGGGAGGCAGCACAGCATGACAGTGCTCATCGACTTCGATGCCGACCCAAATCACCTCGCTCTTGTCTCGTTTGTGCATCAGTGCGAGCCAGCCGTAGTCTTGCTCGGTAAGCTTGTTCCGATACTCAGTGCAGATGTGCCAATCCCAATCCAGCACAGCATGGCGCTGCGGGTCGTTCTCGAATGCCTCCATCCAGACCAGCACTTGTTCTCGAAGCTGGGCTTCGTTGACGGGCGTTTCGTTTTCGGGGAAAGGTGACGTGGCGTGCGCAGCGCTGGCCAGGATGAGAACATTGGTATCCACCACGCGGCTTTCAGGCATTGCTGGCCGCCTTCCGCATGCGCTCTGCACGCGCTTTGGCCTGCTCTCTTGCCTCGCCGGCCGAATCTCCGAAGAACTGTTCTGGCCAGGGCTTGATGGTTCCAAACGGGTCCACCTCGAGCCACTGCAGATTGGCCGCCTTTCCCTCTCGCTCAACGTAATACATGCGAAGGTCTTTGGTTCTCACCATTTCGCGCGCTACCAGGGTCTGCATGCGGCGCAGGAGCTGTTCAGAATGCGTCTCAACGATGAACTGGACACCTCGGTCCTGACTGACCGACGCCAGCATCTCGGCCAATTCTGTCTGTGCCACGGGGTGCAAGTGGCTCTCAGGCTCTTCGACCATGACGATGCTGCCCCGCCCGGCAAAGAGTGCCGCAACCACCACTGGCAACACCTGAGACACGCCCACACCTACATCTTTCAGGTTGGACACCTCGCCGTTGTTCACCACCAGCAATTCATAGCGCGCAGACCGCCCGAGCTGGCGCACCTGCAGGTCATCCGCTAGGCCCATGCGGCTCAGCCATTGGGCGGTGCCGGTGAACAGCCCAGCAGCGTCGGGTAGAGGCAAACCGCGCTTGGCCGCATCTTGTTTGGCCACGCCGCTGGCAATCAAAGCGTCGACGGCCCGGGTTCCATCGTCACCGATGGAACCGGGTGTACGGCCATTCCAGACGTAGTCGCGCTGCGCCAAGCGCCGAACCGGCCCAAGGTAAATGACACGTGCCAGTTCGTCCAGCAGCATGGGGCCCACTGACAAGATACGGTCCGCGTCGGCCCCAAGCGCTTGCGCCGCTGAGTCTGAGAACGAGAACGACCGCTGCGGCTTGAATGCTAGGGATTGCTTGGACCAGTAACGTGCACTCTCCGGCAGCAACTTGTAGGCTCCATGCCTGCCCAACTGCGCAGTGAAACCCCGCCCGGCGCTGCCAATGCGCAGGTAGGCCAAATCGGCGCTACCGCCCCGGCCTTGCACATACCGAGCCGTGAACGTTCCCGCCTCTCCGCCAGGTTCCCCGGCCCGCCAGCCAAACTCAATGCCAATCTGTGTGGCCTTGACCGCCTCGGTGGCGGCGCCGTGGCGACACAACACGTCTGCAAACTGCCCGAGCACGACGGAGTCGCCGGAGTCTGGATTGCCAAAGTTCAGGTCGAGGTTCGGGTCCTGGCTTTTCACAGTCTGGCGCAGCAGCAACAGGCTCTGGATGAGGCTGGACTTACCGGAGGAGTTGGTGCCGAACACCAGCGTCAGCGGCGCCAACTGCATCTGGCCAGTGGAGCGCCAAATCTTGAAGTTGTTGAGCTTGATGTGGGTCAACATGTCAGCGAGCCTCTCCTTGCTCAAGGCTGTCCCAAGCCTCCAGCACCAAGCGTTGGGTACGGTACTCCCCGAACTCCCGCATCTCGCTGTTCTTGAGCACGCGGAAGGTTTCGCTGGGGTAGTCGGGTCCCATTACGTCGGCGGGGTCGAGGATATAGCGCAACTCTTCGCGGGTCAGTCCGTAGAGGCGCGCGTAGTAGGCGTCCAGCTCGGCGCGCAGATGTACGCGGCGCTCGGGGTCCCATGCGAAGGGCTGACCCCGTTCGGGCGCGGGGCGGGGGTCGTAGGCGGCTAGGTCATCGGCCCAGGGGCGCAGGTCGTGGGCGGTGTAGGTGAGTTCGAGGACGCGGGGAACGATGAAGGCCAGTTCCACTGGTCGATACACGCTTGGCGGCAAATGCGTGATTTGCTTCTTGACGTGGTATTTCAGGTGCGTTCCGCCCACCTTTTGCCGCGCGACGAAGTCATGAACCAGGGAGCACTGGTCAGCCAGTAGTCCAGCCAACTTTGAGCCATGCTTTGGGTCAGGAAACATCAAGAGCACCGTATCACCAGTGGCCACCCGCGGAATTACCGATGCAATCACCGTCCGCTCGTCCGTGCTGCGGCAGATGTCCCGCCATCCCATCAACCACCGAGGGCTGCGCCGGTCCATCCACTCGTTGAGCAGGTCGAGCAACGCGGGGGCCAGACGTGGGGCGCGAAGCGCTGCGGCCAGGCGGTCAAGTTCGACGTCGTCCAGTCTCGCATCGCCGTTCTGTCCAGCCCACTTCGGGAACTCGGCGAGCGCCTTCTTCGTCGTCAGGCCAGTACCCTGCAACACTTCATACAGGCGACGGAAGCGTGTGCGTAACGCGTTTTCTGCGGGCGCTATGTGCGGCAGGACCTGCTGGTGCATCCAGCCGCTACCTGCCGACGGCGTGCCGGCAGCACGGGTGAAGAGTTCGCCGGCCACCCAGGCAGCCAGCGCCGCAAGCAGGTCAGCTAGCGCTTCGTCGGCCTGCGCCGAGGCCGGGTCAACATCGGCTGCATGCAGCGCGAGCCAGCCCCTAGTCACACGCACCGGCACGCGCGCGATGCGGGCCAGTACTTCCCGTTCAGGCACCCAATAGCGCGGGCGCACGGTGTAGGTCGGGTCGGCCTTCTGCGTGGAGCTTACATCGGTAGTTTCCAGGCCACTCGGCTTGTCGGGCGCGTCGACATAAGTGGCCCAGCGGTGGTCGAACTGATGAATCATCTTGGCCTCGTACAACGGAAGGCAGCACGGCGCGTTGGCCGGGCTCGATTCACTGCTGGGCTGGTCAAGGAACAGACCGCTATCGTTCGCCATATCCAGCATGCGCTGGAACCTGATTCCCCAGGGGTTGGTCTCGGCCTCAAGCAGTCCTCCCTCGGGACCAAATTGCGCTTCGCGGATAAGGACCGGCGCGGCGCGGTAGAGTTTCTTGGTCAGCTCGGCATCGCGTTCGCTGCGAAAGACCGGGCAGGTGCGTGTGTTGGGGTTGATGAGCGCGAACTCGCTGGGCGCCAGCCGGAAGTGGCGACGTGGGTCATAAAGCTGAGGCACCTGCGTGGCAAAGCAAACGAACTCGGCTTCGGGCGCCGCTCCCAGGGTGAGCAGCGAGAACTTATAGCTGCGGTGCACCGCCGGGAAGACAGCTTCGCCGTTCTCGAAGTCGTACAGGCTGGCCAGTTTCCCGCTGGAAGCAATATGCCCGAAATACGCCTTGGTGGAGTCGTCCGTGGCAATGCCAGTCGGCACGATGAACCCAGCGCGACCGTGCGGCGATGTGGCTTGCAAGAAGGTCTCGGCAAACAGCGCGTAGGTATTCACGTCGCCAACACCGGTTAGCGGGTAGCGCCTGCCGTCGTGTGCAAAGAGGCTGGCCGCCTCTGCGCCTCGGCGGGCAGCGATGAAGGCCTCGTACAGCGCCATCTCTGCCTTGTTCGGTGGTGTAAGCCCCTCTGCTCGCTCCAGGTCGGGATTCAGATTGTGAAGCAGGACACCTTCGCGCAGCCACTCGATGCGCTGGCTGCGCTCGGCCTTGTTCTTGGCCGTGGCCACAAGCGGACTGCGGCTGGCGAAGAACTCTTCTTCTTGTAGCTTGATTCGCTCCCAGGGTGGGTTGCCCAGCATGACCGAGAAACCACCTTTGGCCGCGACCTGCGGGAATGCCAGCCACCAATGGAAGACGCTGTACGTGCGACACAGGTACTGCGCCGCCTCTTCCATATCAGCCTTCGGCGCTTGGCCACTGAGCACACTCCACAGATAGCCAGACAGGGGCACCTGCTCACCGGTGTTCGCCAGTTTGGGCGCGACGAAAGCAGCAACGTACGTATCAGCCAAGCGCGCCAGTGTGGAGCGTTGGGCAACGGCCTGTGCTTCGCGCCATGCGGCGCGCTTGGCCGCGATGCTCTCGGGAGAGTCGTCCGACAGCGTTTCCACTGCCACCGCGTTGACGGCGAGACCCGCTTGGGTGAACAGGTCGCCGGAAGCAATGGCCTTCCAGCTCTTGAGGTCGGCCTTGTTCTGCTTCTTCAAAGCGGAGGCCACGGTCTTGTCGTCGCCAGAGAGCGCCGCGTAGGCCTCGTCGGGAATACCGTGCTCCAGCACTTTTGGGTCCAGCACGCCCAACAATGCATCGCCCACCTGAAGGTGATGGTCCACGAAGGACAAGGGGCGGTCGGGTGAGTATGCCTCCAGCCACAGCGCCGTCTTGGCCAACTGAATGGCCATAGGGTTCTTGTCCACACCAAAGATGCAGTGGCTGACCACGTCGCGCAGCGCGTGGCGGTAGTCCACGGGTGTGGGGGCGCCACCTTCACGCTCCGCCGCGGCTCGGTGCAGGGCCACTTCGTCTGCCAAGCGCCGGGCAGCGGACAGCAAGAAGTGGCCGCTGCCGCAAGCAGGGTCGCAGATGGTCAGGCCCAGCAGGGCCTCGACTGGGCGCTCAGGGTTGGCGCGAACTGTGTCCGCGATGACCGGGTCCAGAGCCGTCTTGATGAGTTCCTGAACTAGGCTGTCCGGCGTGTAGTAGCTGCCGGTCAACTTGCGAGCGTTTCCGCGGTTGCTAGGGTCCGTGTCGTCATCCCCAGTGAAAGTCAAAATCGCAGATGCTGCCTGAAACAGCATCCTTGGCTGAGGGTCTAGCTCCAGGAGGCTCTCGTACACGCTGCCCAGCTCTTCTGGACCCATGTCGCGGTAGTTGACACGGGTCAGGCTGCCGTCGGCTCGGAACCATCCCAACTGGAAAACGGCGGCCAACAACCAGCGGTTTTCTAACTGCGCGCCATCGAGCCACGCGCACTGGTCTGCATCGAAAAGGCCCCCAAGCGCAGGCAGACCAAGATGCGGTTCACCTTTAGCCAATGCGCCGAAGGTGATTGTGAGCGCTTGCCATAGGTCCGAGTGCCGGTCGTGCTGGCTGCGCCGCACAGCCCGCTCCCGCAGCCATGTCATCGAATAGCCGGACAGGTAGCGCTGCTGGACCTCGGGTGAAGCGTCGGGCGTGAAGATGAGGCGTTGCCCGCCGGTCTTGTCAATTCGGTCCTCGACGGTCGAAAGGAAGATGAGCCGATAGACCAGGCGCAGTAGTTCCTCAAAGAAGGCTTGGCGGCCAAAAGCTCCGTCTTCGCCACCCAAGCGTTGCAGGGCCGCCCGCAGCTCGCCGTTGGCGGGGTGCGAGAGGAAGCCCGTGCCAAGAGCACGCAAGGCATCGGCCACCTGGTAGCGCAGGTTGGTTCGCACGGTGACACCCGCTGCCTGGCCCGTTGCTCTCCAGCGTTCCCACACGCAGTTGGTGGGTTCACCAGGGGGGCTGCCAAATCGGCTCGCATGCGCCAGCAGCCAGAACGCTGTGAAGTCGGGGTGGAGCTCTTCGGTGAAGAGCGCCTCCAGGTCCACTTCGACATAAGCCGGGCGAGTCAGGCTGGGGTTGTCGCGCAGGATGCGCAGCGTCAAGCCGTTCGTGACGATGGCCCACAGGGAGGCATCGGAGGCATTGAGGGCCTCTTGGGTCAGCATGAAAGGGCTACGTCGACGAACCTTGCCCGTGTCCGGGTTGGTCTCGCCGAAACGCTCCGCCGGCGCATCCAGCGGCTGGTCATGTGCGCCAAAGACCAGGGGCACACGACCGCCCTCGGCGGCATGGCCAATGGCGTAGTTATGGCCAGTGCTCTCGATGACCGCACAACGGCCAATGTCTGAGAAGTGCAGCACATCCCGCATCAGAGGCAGCAAGAGCTCCCGGACGGTCACCTCATGGGCGTTAACATCGGTGCGCATGCGCAGCGCCTGAAAGTCTTTCCACAAGCTCAAGGCAATCTTGAAGTCGCGAGCAATCTCGTCGCGCAGCTTGAGGCCCTTGGAGATTCGGTATTGCGTCTCAGTCTGCTCTGTCGAAGCCGGGTCGGCCAGCGTGGTCAGGCGGGTGAGCTCGTCTGCGGGGATGAGCCCGCCTTCAATACGGATAGCTCGGTATGCCAGGGTGGTTATCTTCTTACGTGTCATGTTGTCAGGTTCCCTCGCCTTGCGTTGCAGCGGCAGGGACCAGCACGTAGACGCCCATCACGTCCACGGGCAGGCTGACGGTGACTTGGTAGGTGCCCTTCGCATCAGCAGCCTCACGCACGCGACGGTGGTCTTGCAGCAGCTCTTGGGCACGCGTTTTGGCGATTGCTTCCAGTTGCGGCTGCCATGCCGGCAGCGCGTCAAGCGCCGTTTGCAACTGGCGGTCTCGCAGGGGGGGCGGCATGTTGCGGGTGGCTTCGGTGCCCAGCAGCTCGCGAGCTTTGTCGGCAGACATCAGCTCGAACGACGCCGCTCCTGCCGAGGCCACAGCCACGGACTCCTCGCAAAGTATGAGCCGCGTCTGGCTGCCATGCGTGACACTGAGTTGGTGGCGCATGCGCAGCAGCAGAACGGTGGTCTTGACCTGGACGTTGCCGACGAAGGCAGCACCGGCACGAGCGACCGCGCTTTCATCACTGGCGCCGTTGGTGGTATCGAGCGCTCGCTCGAGCAAGGTGTCCGCCAACACCACCACCAGCGGGTGCGTACGGTGAATGAACAGTGCGCCCTGTGCAGCGGGTTGATGAAAGTCGATGCGTAACGTGCCTTCGATGCCTTCGGCACTGAGGCGTTCGCGAATAGGCTGTGGCAAGTGCTCGGTCAATAGCTTGTAGTACCCGCGAACGGGCTCCAACGGCGCGCCCAGCTTGGTGGATGCGCGACTGACGAAGCGCTCGACATCGGCCTCGCCCCCCAGCACCGCAGCCGACTTGCGCCACTCGGGCAGCACGTCCTCTGGCTTTAGGCGGCGTTGCGCGAAAATGGAGCGGTTCTGCTTGGCCTTCTCTTTGGCGCTCTGCCATGCCAATTCAATCTGCTTGGCGGGCTCGCCAAACAGGTCGAGCTGTGACTGCGCGTTGATGGCCGTGCCCTTGCGCAGCAGAACGGCATTCAGCAGCGCCTGGGTGAGCTTGCCCTCGTCATCGGGCATGGGCACTAGGACACCCAGCTCCTTGCGGATGCTCTCGGCCTTGCGCAGGATGACCTGGAGCACGGCACCGTCCACTGGGTTGTCTTCGCCATACATCATGGTGCTACGGACCTCACGGGCTTTCTGGCCGAAACGGTCTACCCGGCCTTCCCGCTGTTCATGGCGGGTGGGATTCCAACTCAGGTCGTAGTGGACGACGGAGGTAAAGAGGTTCTGAAGGTTGACGCCTTCGGACAAGCAATCCGTGGCCACCAGGATGCGGGTCTCGCTCTCGCCCAACTGTTCAACGGCGGCTTCGCGTTCGCCGGGTGTGAGCTCGCCCGTCACGGCCTTGACCGTGGCGGACTTGAACTTGTCGCGCAGATAAGCCGCTAGGTAGTGCGCCGTGGCGATGTAGCGGCAGAACACGACGGGCTGGAAGCCTTCTTTCAGCAGCAGGGCCAGGTGCTCCTGCAACTTTGCCAGCTTGGGGTCGTTTGGGCTGCCAGCCAGTGAATCGGCGGCAGCAATCAGCTCCTGGAGCCGTTGGGAGTCTTCGGTCTGCGCACCGGGCTCGATGTCATCGGTTGACAACGCGTCGTCCGTTCCGTCCAGCACACGGTCACTGGCCTGCAGTTCCAGGTCTTCGAGGCACAACGTCTCAGAATCGCCTTCTTCTGCCTGAGCACCACGCAGTCGCGTGCGCAACGAATTGACGGCGGCCGCAGGCGACGATGAGATGCAACGAAGCAAGGCCAGCGCTGCCCACCAGTTCATGCGTTGCTCGCGAAGGCCTTTTCCCTCTGCACGTTCGACGAGCTCGCGGGCATAGACCAGCACGTCGTTGAACAGTTGGCCCCAGGCTCCTGTCAAGCGATAAGTCACCTCGGCCGTCTTGCGGTCCGGGAACATGGAGGCGTCTTGCCACTCGGCGATGTCGGGGCGCCGCCTCTGGACGAAGTGGCGAGACAGTGCCTCGCGCAGGTCGCTGCGCTGGGTGCTTGCTAGGTCTTTGAGTTGCGTAAAATCGGTGCGCAGCAGGCCTAAAAGGTTGAAAAACGCCTCTTCGTCGCCGCTATGTGGCGTGGCTGTTAGCAGCACCATATGCCGGTTGGCGTCTTCGGCCAGGCCCTTGAGCAACTGATAGCGTTGTTGTCTGCCTTTTCCGCCTTGCGTGCATGTGTGTGCCTCGTCCACGATGACGAACTCGGGGCAGAAGCGCTGAAAGGCCTCGCGCCGCCGTTCGGACTTGATGTAGTCCAGGCTCACCACAGTGAACGGATGCGCGTCGAACACGGAGGTGCCGGGCGGCAGGTCACGTTCCAGCCTGTCGGCGGTGTTCGAACGCACCACCACTGCATGGATGTGGAAGCGCTCTGCCAGTTCACGCTGCCATTGCTCACACAGATGGGGCGGGCAGAGCACGGCGAGACGCTGGACTTCGCCGCGGTCAAGCAGTTCACGGGCGATGAGAGCCCCCTCGATGGTCTTGCCGATACCGACGTCGTCGGCAATCAGTAGACGCACTGTGGGCAGCTTCAGTGCCATCAACAGCGGGACGAGTTGGTAGGCCCGAGGCTCAACTGCGATGTTGCCGAAACTGCGAAAGGGACCCGCGCCACTGCGCAACTTGAGCTGCAAGGCATCCAACAGCAGTTGGCTGGCCGAGTGGTTGCGAGCCTGACTGACCGTGGGCCAAGGGAACGTCGCCGGTTGAACCGGCTGGCGCTCCAGGGGTAGGAAGATGAGGGTTTCGTCACGCTCACCGCCACCCAGGGGCCGCAGGTGCAATGTGGTGGCGTTGGACTCGGGCAGCACTATCCACTCGCGGTCGCGAGCGGAAATCAGACTTCCCGGAAGGAACTCCGGCAACGGTTCGTTCATATTGACTCAGTTCTTGCCAGGACCAAACAGGTCCGTGTTGCGCTTGAATATGTCGGGCCAGGCCGCAGTCTCTTTGGGGAACCGCACGACCAGGTAGCCCATTTCATCGAGCTTGCGATTGATGTCGGCGTCCATTTGCTTCTGGCCTTCAGCATCGTGATGAGGGCCGTCGACGAAGACCGCCAGATGGAGGTCTTCGTAGAAGAAGTCTGCGCAAGCGCCTGCAGCGGCAATCGTGTGTTGGCCGCGGTCCGGCTTGTGGTAGCCGTTGTCTGTGACATGAGCCAGCCAGGCCTGCTCTAGGCTGCTGCCTGCCGTGCGTGATAGCTCGGCGTCATGCTGCTCAGGCGCACGACCTTGCGTGCCTTGTGCTGTGCTGGCCAACGTCACGCGGCAAAGGATGTCTAGCAGCAGGCCACCGGCATCCTTGTCTTTGCGGTCGATGAGCGTGTGGTCCGGCTGGTTGTAGTAGGACAGCAAGCATCGGTAGCAGCCAGCCTCGCATAGCGGCTGGCCATCGGCATCACGCTCTTCGTCTAAAGTCTTGCGCAACCAGGGTTGGCCGGGTGCGGGGGGCAGAAAGTGCATTACCTCCATGGCTTTGGCTGCCACTTCAGCCATGGCGGTTGGCTCGGTCGCCAGGCGCGTCAGCACCCCGGCGCCACCCTCAGCCGCTTCGAAGAAGAGGATGGACCGGCGGTTGTCGCGCGTTGGGAGGGGCTCAGCCATCAACTCGCTCTCTTCGAGTTGATACACCGCCTCGATGCCACGTTTCAAAGCGTATTGCAGCGTGGTCAGCGTCTCTGCGGACAGAACACCAAGCCTGTAATGCGGTCGTACGATGAGGATGTTGCGCCGGTCTTCGACATAGGGAACGATGCGCTGCGGCGGCGTCTTGTCGGGTGGCGCATCGCCTTCCGTTTCAGACTCACCGTTGCCATCGTCGACGCCACCGACCCAGTGCCCCGTCACGGGATTCATCATGAAGCCCTGGATGGCTTTCTCCTTGCGGCGTCGCCATCCGAAGTTCATGCGCCAGACGGTGGCTGCGGGGCCGTACTGCAGCTCCAGCAAGGGACCCTGGCCATCACTCGCGACCGTGGTGACCAACTGTAGCTTGCCGTCTGATTCAGCAAACTGCAGCGTTGTCTGCATCTCGTAGCCTTGTCGAACGCGCTCCTCCTCGTTGGCGGTGATGCGCTCGGCTCGTTTGGTGGAGACGTTCTCGATGCGATAGAGGTTCTTGACCTCTTGGGCGCCGTCCAGCGATGCCCCGCAAGAGACGCAGCGGTCTGCATCGCGCTGCGAGCGGAAGTGACCGTAGCCACATGCAGGGCACAAGCGTGCAACCTCCGTAGGAAGACGGGCGCCGTCGCTGACCTGGTCTTGCCCAGTGATGGTCAGTAGGGCCTTGGTTACCCGGTATTGACTGCCCTCGTGGTAGATGAGGCTATACGGACCGAACTCGCCGAGCGCCAGGAAACGCGGACGTGACAGGAACCTCTCTCGGCCAATGTGCCCGCGGCGAGCTGGCAGGTAGGCAAGCAGGGGCAGCCTAGGGAAGTTATAGCCGGGCAGGAAGCCCTGGCTGGCCATGTAGCGGTAGGTGTAGAAATCGCTATTGAAGGCGCTGTCACCAGCAAGCAGCAGGTCTCGCTGCTTGCGGGCTTCGTTGTGGCGCTGCTGGGCTTCACGCCGTTCCCGTTCGCTTGCCGCCGGGTTGTTCTCAATTTTGAAGTTCAAGTCAATGGCTTGAGCGGTGGCGCGATAGAGGTCGCGCCAGCGTTGCAGCGCTGCATCGAACTCGATGTACGAACGCTGGAAAACGGTCTCGGCCCATTGTTCACTGAACCATGGCGCCTTTTGCGGCGTGAGCTCGTCCTTCAGCATGCCCAGTACCTTGAGGCCGCGCTTGTGAGCGCGCAGCTTCGCCTCAGGTTTGTCAAGGTCCGAAGTCATCTCCTCGGTGAGGGGAAGCTTCGCTGGCCGGTTCATGTCCAGCAGGTCGCGCACGCTGTTGCCGAGCTTCTTGCCCGTCTCTGCCAGCCAGATGGCGTGCATGTGGCTCTTGATGAGTTCAAGGTTCGCCAAGTCCAGCGTAGGCGCATTCACCTGACCATGAACCATGCGGACAGGGTCACGGAAGTAGTACTGGTCGTGCGGGCTCTGCGCCGCGCAGTAGGTGATGACTAGGGCCGGTTGGCCTGCTCGACCCGCACGGCCGCTCCGCTGCGCGTAGTTGGCCGGCGTGGGCGGCACGTTGCGCATGTAAACTGTGTTCAGCGAGGAGATGTCGACGCCCAGCTCCATGGTGGGCGAACAGAACAGGACTGGCAGCCACTCCAGCGCCGTGCCTGTCTTCGCCTGCCATTCAGCTTTGTCCTTGTCGGTGAAGCGGAAGCGGGCTTCGCGCTCCAGCCGGTCGTCCTGCTCCACTTGGGCTGTGTGTTCACGGGCCTCGAAGTCAAACAGCTGATGAACCGGGCTGTCCAGCAGCGCCGCGATGTTCTGATACAACCCGCGGAAGAACGGGTTATCGTCGGCCYGGCGGGCGCTTTGGCCGGACCCTCGCGTCCATACGAGCGCGGAGCCATTCAGCTGCCAACCGGTCAGACCGACATCGGTCTCCTCTTTGCGAACCAGACCGTAGGACTCGGCCGCTTTCAACAGAGCTGCGATGACATCTGGATAGGTTTGGTCATTGACTTGCCTGTAGTACGGGTTGGCGCCTCCCCAGGTGCTGCCTTTGCGGAGGTCCTTGCCAAGGCGGGAGCGGCTGGAGCCGATGACGAGAAAATCGTCCACGTTCTGGCGCCGCCCTTTGCGGTCCGTCTCTTCGCGCGGACGCGTCGTGACGAACCACTTGGCGGATTGCGGGCGCTCGTCTTCAGTGAAGCCCCAAGGCTCACAGAGGTTGGCATAGCTCTGTGTGCGCAACTGCTCCAGCTCAGTACGGTCGAGATACCGCGTGGCTATACAAAGCCCCTGCCGCATGAAGTCGAACAGAGCCCGCAGTACAGTGGCACGTTCTGCGGGACGTGCGGCCTGCAGCACCTGAGGAGCACCAGACCATTCATCGTCATCGGCCGCGAGGTCGTCGATGTCCTGATAGTCGATGCGAATCAGCCCCAACTGCTCGAGGTTGGGGTTGTTGAATCGCCAGCCGCGGCGAAGGTCAAAGTAGCTGCGATAGCCCAGGATGCCGCGCATGGCCTCTTGCACTTGGCGTCGCGTATTGCCCTTGACCTCCGGCTGCTGCATGTACTCGGCACGCACGCCAAGGTCATCACGGTGGAAGCCCAGCGCTTCGAAAACGGCATTGGCAACCTCTTTCTCGCTCAACACCTTCGACGTAGACTTCTCAACCGCGGATAGCAACGCAGAGCGCGTCAGAAGGACTTGCAGGAAGTCGTTGAAATGCCCCGCCTGCAATGCGGCGTCTTGTCGGTTGTCGGAAAAGCCCAGGACCTTCTTCGCGTCGGGTGTCAGTTGCTGGTCTTGCTCATAGAGATAGCGTAGCGCTGACACAGTGAGCATCGTGGTGGCGGAACTACGGCCCTCGCCAGACAGGGACGTCAACCGCAGAGCATCCTTGCCGGACGTGGTGTGGGTCGTGCCACACACCGGACAGAAGCGGAAAGCCCCTGGGATGAACCACGCATCCAAGCCTAGTTCACCTGTGACGACGCCATCGGGGCGCACTTTGACGGCCTGAGGAAGGAACTTGCGTTTATCCGACTTAACGCGCCACTCCCCATCCGCACGCTCTTCGCCCCATCCTTCTGGGTAGCGCTCGGGGTCGGCCGGGTCCCAGCCCTCCAAACCCGGAAGCAGGAAGCCGAACTTGACTTGTTCGTCGTCGTGCTGCCGCTCTTCAATCCTGCGCACGTTGAAGGTGCGGCCTTCCGGACTCTCGGCGTCCCAAACTGGCATGTACTCCTGGCCGCAATCCCTACAGAAGTGGACGTGGAAATAGCGGCGGATGCGGTTGGTGTCCCCCGAGACAAACTGCTGACCTTCGAGGGTGATGGCACGGCGGCGCGATGCTTCCAAAGTTGCATAGACCTTGCCACCGCCGGCAATGAACTGGTGCAGCTTGAAAGCGAAGAGCGACTTGCCTGCATCATCCTGGATAGCGTAAGCAAGCAACATGAACTTCTGCATATAGCCCAGGCAGGTGCCGACGGGCTCTCCCGATGCCTCGTGCAGCAGTCGCGCGGCCTCCGCCAATGTCCGGGGACGCGCCCGCCTCGGCTTGTCATCCTCATAGGTCAGGCCGAGGGTCAGCTCCACCCAGACCGACACAGGATGCGACGCCAGTGAAGCAAAGTCAGCCGTCTCGGGAACGCCCACACGAATGGCGTCAGCCAAGCGAGTTGAGACCGTTGCGATGGTCTCTTCTTCAGGCGTGGTGCGCCGAAGCGTCTCAGTGATAATGTTGCGGTCGGTGATGCTCGTACCGAACAGCCGTGAGGCGACCTTTGCCACGACGGCGTTTCTTGCCATTTGGGTGCCTTCGGTGGCCATCGTGGCCGAGGTACCTATGCAGATAAGGTTCTCTGCCAAGGCTTCACGCACACGGCGAACCAGCAAGGCCACGTCCGCACCCTGTCGGCCCCGGTAGGTGTGGAGCTCGTCCAACACTAGAAAGCGCAAGCCCTTGGCATTGCGCATCACAGCCTTGTCGATGTCGTTCTGCCTGGTCATCAGCAGTTCGAGCATCATGAAGTTGGTTAGCAGGATGTCCGGCGGGTTGGCCGCCATGGCTTGCCGCTCTTCATCGGACTCCTGGCCGGTGTAGCGACCGAAAGTCACTGCCCGCTCTGCGAGACTCGAACCCAGAAATTTTTTCAGCTCCTCCAACTGGGAGTTAGCCAAAGCGTTCATCGGATAAATGACGATAGCCCTGGTCTTGGGTGTCGGGTCGACGGCCTTGGCTTTGAGGCACGCGTCGACGATGGGAATGAAGTAGCTGAGAGACTTGCCGGAACCTGTACCGGTGGTCAGCACATAGCTTTCGCCGGCGGCAGCCAGGCTAATGGCTTCCGCTTGATGCTTGTGCAGCGGCAAGGAGACTCCAGCCGATGAAGGCGATTTGCCAAGGCGGAAGATGTCGGCGCACTGGGCGCTCAGTTGACCGGCGGCGACGAACTCCTCGACCGTTCCACCAGACTTGAAGTTCGGGTTGATTTGGATGAGCGGCTCCGGCCAGTACTTCTGGCTGGCGTATTGCTCATTGACGTAGTCCCGAATGTCGTCGGCTCGGATGCGCGTGAAGCTACGCGTGAACTGTTCGTATTCGGCAACAATGTGCTCGCGAAACTGAAAGACGTCCATCTACTCTCCCCCCCGGGTGGACTTAGCCGCTTTGTGGCTGCTTAGCCGGAACGGCGATGCCGTGTTCACCACAATGTTGCCGAACGACCACCTCTATGAAATTGGCAATCGTTCTGTGCTCCCTCTCAGCGGCTAATCGAATCAACTCCTTCAGCTCGGGCGTAACCCGGAGGTTCAGGGTGTCAGACTTGCGTTCCATAAGTTGACTCGCCGGAAAAAATGTACCGCAATTGTAACGCAAGTGAGCGCCAAATCGGTGCTTTGTGACGCAAAAGAAGGTGCTCATCCAGCTTGAAAACTCCCCGAACGTTGACTACGGTAAAAGCGCGTCAGTGCAATGCTGACGTGCTGTTCAGAGAATGAACTTGTTTTCGCAGTTGTGACCCGCCCGCGCGGTCAAGCCCTATTTGTGAGAGGGTACGACTCAGGAGCGGGCGATGAGACAGGTTATTTTCTCCAGGATGCGGCCGGCTGGAGACCGGTGGAGCGTGAGTGGGCGTGCTTGCGCCTTCCGCTCGGTGATAGGTGCGAGTTCTCGTTGTCCTGAGCAGCGGGGTGCCGCCCGCAACCCGTCGCGGCAACCTGGTCTGCGTGCTGAACTCTCCCCTGTCCGGCATCACAGTAGGCCTGGCCTGTCTCGCCTTGCAGACTCGCCGGCGTGCGACGCCATTCCGCAGTTCGACGCGCATTGTCTCAATTGCGGCAGGACGGTCTTGCTGCACTTCCCTACGCCACCGGGACACGCTGTAACGATGGCGTTACACGCGCGTAACGCGAAAAAAATTTACAGTCGAAAAAGGCCACTCAAATCAAGCATTGTTCGCAATTCTGCGTGTAACGACTGCCAAAGTGCCTCTATTTTTTCGGAAAATGCTTCCGTAAGCTATGCGGTTGATAGTTCGATTGACCACATGATGCTGAGCAGGAACCGCACCACAGATTTCCCGTACTGGTCCACCCTTGTAGGAGCCCTCGCGCGCGTCATGGCGCATCGCCAGGCCGCTTTGCTACCGTGCACTGCAGATAGGGGTACGCTATGAGCCGCACGCCCGCATCCTATGGCAGTCGCGGCCGCCTGGACGCCGCCAACACCGGCATCCGTCACACAGCGTCAACGTACGGCAAGGCAAAGTTCGGCACGTACGGCGAGAAGGCGAGCGGTCACCTCAACGTCGAGTCGGATGCTGAACGATTTGTAACGCATCTGTTCGCGATAGACCCGCGCGTCACGGCCTTTCAGCCGCAGCCATTTTGCGTCGACCTGACTGAACAGCGCTTGCTGTTCACAAGAGACGCCGTGCGCGCGGCGTGGCACAAGCATCGGGATGTGCCGGGCCCGAAGCTCTACACCGTTGACTTCAGCATCGAGTGGCAGGACGGGCTGCATCACGCGGTCGAGGTTAAGGCCGAAGGCTTCGAGGGAGACGACGTCTATTGGGACAAGGTTGCGCGCGCCCGTCCAATTCTGGATGCCAATGGCTACCCCCTGCGCACCCTGGTCCTCCCGGCGAACACCGCTCATCCCATCCGGATGAATTCGCGGGCGCTCAAGCAGGCGACCCATCAGGTCCGCGCCCACCTGACGGACGAGCTCGTCGAACGTGTCACGCGGCGCTGTGAAGACGGCCCTGTCACGGTGCGCACGTTGTGCTCGGACCTTACGCTTCCACCCGGTCTGATTCCGGTCCTGCTGGTCAGTGGCGTCCTCGGAGGCGACCTTGCTCATCAGACCATTTGCGGCACGCTCGAACTGTCTCTCGCGTACGGGGACCTGAGCCATCTCTGTCTACTTGAAGGGGTGGAGAAATGAACCGCAGCCTGCTTCTCCACGACCGGCTTGTTCCGCCCAAGAATCACGACGCCTACCTGGAGGTGCTCGACCCCCACCCGCGCGGCGGATGCATCAAGGTATTCGATGCCGAGAAGCGGGAGGACAGGTACATCAAGATAGAGGAAATTTATGCCGACATTCACGCGGGCAAGCGGACCGTGCTTCGCACCGGAAAGCCGCGCGTCAGTCATGCCGCGCAATCTGATGACCAGGAACTGCATGAGCGCAATCGCTTCGTCCGTACGGTCATGCGGTGCATTCGGGAAATCCAGAAGCGGCAAGGCGTCAGCTTTCTGGAGGCGTATCGACGTGCAGCAGAAGAGTACCGCCAGGAGGCCACGCCGAAGTCGCCGCCATTTCCCCCTCAGTCGACGATGTACCGCTACCGAAAGTCCGACATGGCCGGTCTGCCGGTTCTTCGTGGAAATAAAAACAAGGGTAACCGTTGCCCGCGGTACCCACAGGAGGTCGTTAATACAATCTGCTTGGTTGCGGAGCAGCATTACCTAGTGCCGCACTCCCGCTGGTCACTGAAGAGAGTCACCGACGACGTCAACCGCACGGTGCGCGGCACCTTCCTGCCGGTTACCTGCTCTCCGATAAGCATCAAGTACGTGAAGAACACCATCTTGCGCTTTGCCAGCGCCGACCCCGAACACGACCGGATGCTCCCGACGGACGCCGTGGCCGGGAAGTCGTTCGCGAAGAAGCGCATTCGCGCCGAGGCGCCCTTCGAGCGCGTCGAGCAGGATGCACTGCATCTACCTTTCGTTGTCGAGACGCCGAACGGAATCACCAGCCAGGTTTACCTGGTGCATGCCATCGACTGCTGTACAAGCTATCCACTTGGCTGGCACCTGGTTGTGGGGGCTCCCACCGATACCGATTCGCTCGCATGCGCAGAGATGTACATGGCCCCCCTCAAGAAGAAGCGCTTCGAGGAACTGGGCATCGACCATGCCATGAATGTGTGTGGAACACCTGGGCAGCTTGTCTTCGATAACGGTTCCGAAACCAAAGGCGGACGCATCCAGAACCTGGAGCGGCTCGGCGTTGACATCAAGCACTGTAGGGCCAGGGCAGGACAGGAAAAGCCCTTCATCGAACGTTCTAATCGCTCACTCAAGGAAGCCCTGGAGGGGCTGGCGGGTTGCACGCGCGTGGACGGCAAAGACGGGCAGCGCGACCCGATTGCGCTGGGCGACAAGCTCCCGACAATGGAGGAGCTTGAGCGCTGGATTGTCCGCTGGTACTACGAAAAGTGGATTCACGCCCCGCTTGAGCGTTTGCAGTGGGACGTCGTACTCACGGATTCACTCAAGGGGGATACCCCAGGCGAGCGCTGGAAGCACTTCGAGGCATCATGCATCGCGATTTCTCTTCCGCCATCACGTTCCGAATGGCTGGCGGCGCTTTACGAGCACACGGAGCGCAGCGTGAGCCGAAAGACGGGCATTACGGTAGACGGACTGCATTACAAGAGCGACGAGATTGAGACTCTGATTAAAAAATATGGCGAACAGAAGCAGCTACGTGTGCTGTTCAACCCGGATGATTTCCGACATGTCTATGTCTACGAGGGAGATGACCTTCCACTCGTCACGCTGCCGCACGAGCACTTGCGACCCGAGACGCCAGCGTGGTCGTTCAGCGAGGCGAAAGACCGATTCAAAAAGCAGAAGTCCAGCGTCAAAAGAGCGCCCCAAGCCGAGAAATTCGACCAGGACATGCATGAGCAAGTCGTCGCGGACTCTCTTGCTCCGAAGCGCAAGAAGCCGAGCAAATATGAGCGAAACCGCGAAACCGCACGTCGGGAAAAGGCGGCGCGAGCCGTCGCGCGCGCATCCCTGCACCCGAGTCCAGTGCCTCTGCCGCCGACGTGCAGACCCAGCAAAGCTTCTGAGGAAGCGCCTGCCGCCGCGCAACCCATCGGGTCGATATTCGACGATGCGACCCTGCTCCCTGTCTTGGACCGTGCCAATGGTGATGCACTGATATGACGGCCGCGAAGCAACTACGCGTAGCGATTGAAAGCTGCGAACTTCCTCATCCACTGTTCCTCGAGCAGTTCAACCCGCTCAGACAGCGCATTGAGGATGCCTTGGACGGAGCCGCAAGCCGTATTGAGCGCGTGATGGGGCCATCGCGCGTCGGTAAGACGATGCTAATCAATGCTCTCAAGCGCACCTTTCCGGAAACGAAAATTGAAGGGCGTCGCCATGTGCCAGTCCTCGTTGTGCCGGTGCCTACACCCGTGTCACCACTGTTGCTGCCCTCGAGCGTGCTCGAAGCACTTGGCTTGCCAGTGCGAGGCAGTACCACATCCCGCACCCTTGGAAGGCGCATGCTGGAGCAACTAGGCCTTGCTGGTACGCGCGCCGTGCTTTTTGAGGAAGCCAGTCACCTGGTTGAGCTGGGCGCGCGCGTGCCGCCGCGTTCGGCCGGCGACTGGTTCAAGACGCTGGCGGATTCGCACAACCTGACGGTGTTTCTGTTCGGCGTGCCACGTCTCCAGCGTTTGTTCGAAAGCAATGAGCAATTGCGCCTGCGGTCGTCGGCGGCTCGCCATCTTTTGCCTTACGACTCCCGTATTCCAGAAAACATGAAGGCTTTTCATACCTGCGTGGCGACCTATGCGAATCTCTTTCGCGAATCCGGCTATCCAATTGACCTACCGGCGCCAGCGCTTACTTTCCAGTGCTACCTCCTTACCGGGGGGCTGATTGGCGTGCTGAGTCGATTCATGCAGGAGCTGGCCAGTCAGCTCGCGAATGAGGCTCCGCGTACCGTGACCTTCGCGGACTGTCGGGCAGCGGCGAATGCAATCGAGGCTGGAGGTTCTCGTCACTTCCGAGCGTTTGGGTCTGCCGAAGCTTTGCACGCCGACGTTGCCCCCGCAGCCCTTCATCAAGCTTTTGTGCAGGTGTTCAACGACAACGACCTCTCGGTTCCTATTCTCCATGATGGAGGTGTCCAATGAGTCTCGTCGTAACATATGCGCCACGGGACGGCGAATCGGGATTCGGCTACTACCGAGCGCTTGCCGCAGCAAACGTGCTATCCAACTGGCGGGAGTTGGCCGGACTCGCGGGCGTGCAGCGCAATCGCGGTGCGCTGTTCGCACACTCGGATTTTGTGGCCGGACAGCTTGGTCTCGAAAGTGAGTGGGCGCACTTTGCCGGGCAGCAGGAAGCAGTCTGCAGGAGCTGGGGTCGACTACATCGCGTACAAACTGACGCCGTCTGCCCTGCCTGTCTGGCTGACGATGCATATATGCGCCACTACTGGGGGCACACGTATGTGACCGCGTGTGCCCACCACCGAATCTTGCTCGTCGACAGATGCAGTGACTGTGGAGAGTTTCTATCGCCTAATCGCTATCACATTGGGCAATGCGACTGTGGTCAAGACCTCCACATGCTGCCTCGCATCGCTTCAACTCGCGCTCAGCACTGGCTTTCGACGCTTATTGCGAGCGCTGGTAAGCAGTCGGGTGGCGTCGAGCCCACGCTGCGCGGCGTGGACATCATTACTCTTGGCCAGGTTGTCCGCACCCTTTGTCTACATGCCGACCCGACAATGCCAGCTCCCCGTCGGGGAGCTGCGTTGCCGACGTCCATCGCTGAAGCTACCGACTTGCTCGCACCTCTCGACAGTCTGCTCGCTGACTGGCCTGCGGGATTCCAATCGCATGTCGAGAAGCGCATTGCTGTAGGCAAGCCCGATGCACGAACCCTGAACACATTGCTCGGCCCCTGGTATATCGGCCTGCGGAAGCTCTGCCACGGCACGGCACTTGAGCCAATTCTCAAAATCATCATCGAAGTCGCGGCAGTCCGGTTTGACGGGGCACTTGGCCTGGATTCGGCCAAAGCCATGGTCGAGGACGTGACCGAGTACATGCGACTGGCCGATGCGGCAAAAGCCATCGGCATCAGTGTTTCCCACATGCACAACGCCGTCCAGGCCGGAAAGTGCAGCTACCGCACGCGCCGCGCGGGTACTCGCGGGCTCCTATACGAAATCCCACAAGTGGAGGTCGCGCGCATCCAAGGGCTGCGCAGCGAATGGATAACTGGCTCCGAAGCCGGCGAATTGGCTGGGGTGTCGCCGTCAGTGCTTGAGCACATGATGGCCGCCGGTGTGGTTCGGTCCGATGTGAATTGGCGACACGATGTCTTGAAGGGCGGTGTCGTTGAGCGCCGTTCCATTCTAGAACTCGTCGAGCGAATCCGGGAGGCGGCAGACCCTGCCGTGTCCTCGGATGACGAGAGGGTGGTGTGGGCAGGGCTGACCAGTCGACGCATGGGTGACCGGCAGGCCATCCAGTCCCTGATGCAGGCAATTGCTGACGGCAAGGTGAAGGCTGTCGTGCGCGGCCGCAAACTCGGCGACACGGCATTCCGTCGAGCAGACGTTGCCTCGTACTTTGGTACGCCGTTGCTCGAAGCAGGCATGTCGATTCAGCAATTGTCAAAGTTCACTGGCTGGAAGTGGGAGAGCATCTCACACTGGATTGCCGATGGTCTGCTGGACTCGCACTCAATTGTGTTGCGTGGCCAGCCGTGCCGAGTCGTGCTCCCCCATCAGTTGCTGGCGTTCCGGCAAACCTACGTGCCTCTTGCAGACCTGGCGCGCGGCATGGGCACCAAATCATCTGCGTTGTCAAAGCTGTTGTCCGGAATCGAGCTGGTCGGCGCGCTGCAACTCCCGGGCGGAGCTATTCGTGGCGGGCTTGTTCGCATCGCAGACTTGTGCCGGCTCGCAGTTCTCGGAGCAAGGGCTGGACAGGACCTGTTCGTATCCGCATCGCCGGTGCAATGAACGGGCGCATGAGAGGTAGTTTCTTAGGGATGGCGGGAGCGCAGAAGGCTCGGCGAAGTCTTCGCGCGGCTCGCTTACCTAGACTGCGGCAGGCGTGTCGGTACAGCAAACCTGACGCACATGGACGCGCTCGTTACACGTTCAGGCCGAGAGGCACATGCAAAGGCCAACATGCGACGGACATGCAAATACTTGGGAGATGATGATGACTCAGCACGTGATTCCCGATGATTTCCCCAGAGAGCAAGGCCCTGGCGTGGTATCAGGCGCACAGCCCAAACTCGTGGTGCGTTTGATTGACGGACAGTACTACGCAGGTCTCACGGAGGATGAGCTGTGGGAGCGTTACGACATATGCGAGGACCTTGCTCAACAGCTTGCGGGCTACGCCGCGCGCAAAATGACTGAGCACGGCTGGCTGTTGGACGATGTACTTAGCCGAGTTGAAAAGAGCGTGACCAAGAAAGTCAGTACGAGAAGTTGGGAGTTTTCGCCTGCCGAGATGGCGTGGATGATGAGGCGGACACGTGAGTTACTGTCAAGTCCAGCGAGCAGCCACGGAAGCGAGGGATGACCAAGGCCACGGTGGTGATGAACGTGCGTCGGGCCGTCGCGCAAGCATTCGAAAAAGCCGTGAGCCAGGCATGGTCGGATGGAGTCCTTTGTGCATATCCAGGAGTGGAGGAGAATCCTGCGCGCCTCGGATTGGAAATCCGACGGTAATTCCTGGCAAGTGCCACGCAACGCCAGCTATGGTTGCCCGCCCTCCGGTATCACGCGGTTTCATCGCTTTTGAAACTGCTCAATCACGGAGAAACCATGCTGTTGTCGAGAGTATGGCTCGGGGGCAGTACGGCGATGACAAGCGGTAGTCGGCACCTCTGCCGAGTAGAACTTTTGCGAGGGACGAGATGACACAGCGACTGCGGGACATCGTTGGCAAGCTGTACAAGCCTCCGTTGGACGGGACACGTCAAGTGTTTGCGCTATCGCGGTCGGACGCGGAAAAGCTACCTCAACTGCCATCGATGGCGGTCATCTCAATCACCGCACCGGAACGCCCCCCGGTCAACCTCGGTTGCTTCGTTCATGTCCTGCGTCTGAGTTTCGCCGACGTGGATTTCCTGAATCCGAATCTATCAGGGAGGGCGCGAGAAAAGCTCGTCCACGCATTCACCAAGGAGCAAGCCAAAGTCGTTCGCGCATTCGTCGAAGCCCTGCCCGACGAAATCACATCGGTGGTCGTTCACTGCGAGGGCGGATACTCGCGTTCATGCGCGATTGCTGTCGCACTACATCGACTATATGGTTACCGCGTGGAACCGCAGCACCTCTCGAAGGCTAACCCTTCTATCGTTCGCGTGATGATGGGAGATGACCATGGACCTCATGAGCGGACGCAAGTCCGCCGCTGATACGTATCCCCGAATCCTGTCTCGCCGGCGAAGTACCAACTGCTACTCACGCCGGAGAGATATGACAGCTTGCCAGCCTGCCATGTTCGAACATTCAGGTTCAGCCGAAGGTCGCCTTTATTGTGGTTTCCACAATCACAGGCTGAACCGAAAAAGGTCTCACTATCCTCTTGCTCACCTGAAGGGCTCAGCCAGAGAAGCAGGTGAACACCTTCATAGCCTAGCTACGGGTGGTGAGGCTGAGCCCAGCCCTCCCTGGCAGGTGTGCCTGGGATACGCCTTCACTCAGCCGCCACCCACACTACTACGGTATGGAGCCGGCCTCGCCCGGCAGACTTTCGTTCCGCGCCTCTGCCTTCGCCAGCGCGCCGGATGTCTCAGAACTTCCCCCCAGAATCCGGTATCCCCTGCGCGCTGGTGGTCATCACCTCGTCCGCGCAGGCGGCAATTGCTACATCACCGAAGCCCATCGACTGGATGGGGCGGCCCTTCTATCCGGCGGCATGGCGCGCGGCGGGTAGCATGTAGGTTCTTGCATCAGAGTATATGCATCGCCGGTGGGCATGAAACGCAAATCGAAGAAGTCCGCTCTGAACGGGGCAATGCTTAAAGGAGAGCGATGCCATGAGCAGCGTGTCCAAAGTGCCTGCACTGGTTCTCGACAACCCCACGCCAACTCTGTTCGTCGACTTCGACGGAACACTGCACCGTGGTCATGCACCGCTCGATGCGAGCGGCCAGGTCTCTCTCGATACAGGGAACCCGTTGTTTGAGTTCGTCCCGCAGTTGGAGCGCCTACTCAATCCCTATCCTCGTGTCGAAATTGTCCTGCCAACGTCCTGGCTCGACACACTGCCTTTCAAGAAAGTGGTTTCGTACCTGGCGCCGCCGCTCGCGAACCGGGTGGTGGGTACCACTCCGGGTATCAAGCCACGCTTCGGATATTTGCAGGATGGCTCCGCGCGGACCTACATCATTCGCTCATATGTGTTCGCGCATCGTTTGACGAACTGGCTGGCGATTGATAACTCCGTCTATGGGGCATACCACCTGAACAATGATGTGCTCAGGCTGGAGCCCCACCAGGTCTTGCTTGACCCTCGACAAGGCATCGGTTCGCCTGAGTCCCAACGGCGCAACGAAGACTGGCTTGCCGAAGTGCACAGCGCGGACGGAGGCTAGCGTTCAGTTCGAAGCCACTTTTGTCTCGCTTCTGAAACTGGGTTGGCCCTCGTGCGTGTTCAGGCCTTGGGCCGCGAACGTCCTCAGCTCACGTGAAACACCCGCATTTGCTTTCTATCCTCAGACAAGGGGCGAGTCCAACGACGTCAACGCCAGAGAAGGGCCCTCTGGCTCAGCATTGACTCATCGCCTCGCAACAACCGGCAATATACTGCCGGTTGTCGGCGATTTGGGGTGTTAAGAGGAGCAATGTTGCCGGTTGCTGCGGGGTGGCTCGGGGAGTATCGGGAGGAACATATGAAGATGAGCAATGCGCAACGGCATCGGACTCCAGAAGAGATTGAAGTGGAACTGGGGGAGCGATTGAAGACCCTTCGAATACACCGGAACCTGGACCAAGCCACGCTTTCTGCGAGGGCAGGCATCAGCGTTCGCACCTTGCGGAATCTCGAGAGTGGCAGCGGGTCGTCACTGCGTACTCTCATCCAGGTTGTTCGCGTCCTTGGCCGTGAGCAGTGGTTGGAGACGATTGCTCCGGTCCCCACCATCAATCCGCTCATGTTGACTCGAACCGCTACTCCCCGTCAGCGTGCTAGCAAGCCAAGATTCAAGAAGCCATCGTGAAAATCCGACGTTACGCGTTCGAGGAATCCGGTATTTCTCAACTGCACCTCACCACATCCCTATCATGCCCCCCATTGCAGGCGCAGCTGCCTCCCACGTATCACCTGAACAGCCTTCGCGCCCACCTTTGCATTCGGCATTCGTGATTACCCCCCTGAAGTGGGGAGCCATCCCAATATGACGCCCAGCGGAATCTGGGCGCTATATCATCCCTGCGCTGTTATTCGAAGACTCGAATCCAGTCGCGGATAACAGCCGACAAAAAGAACAATCCCCCAGGGAATTTCAATTTGGAACATGAATATTCTGTCCTTGGCGGCCTGAATCGAGCCGTCATCGGCCGTTATCTGAGTATGGTTTCCGCAATCGCGGCCTCGGGTATCGGTGTCTTCGTCTTGTGGGCAGTCGACCTGGCCAAGCGTCTTGGTGTTGCCGACCACGTTCCCGGTTTGGTGCTATGGCCGGTCACGGCAAGCCTTATCTACGCGGGTCTCTACTGGCTGTTCGACAAGCACGTCTGGAGAATCGGCGTCATAGCCGACCTTCTGAAGGTACCCTATCTGGCGGGAAAATGGCATTGCGACGGACAGACCATCAACCCTGATAAGACCCTGGGGTACAAATGGGAGGGCGAAGTTACGATTGTCCAAAGCTGGGACAAGCTTCGCGTGCGGCTCAAAACGGCACAGTCGGCTTCCAACAGCATTGCAGCTGCGTTGGTCTACGACCAAGCGGACGGATTCCGGCTTCTTTACAACTACAAGAACGAACCCAGAATCGGTGAAGCGGAACTGGTGGCTCATCGCGGCGCGGCTGAGCTGACTTTCTCCGCAGACCTGACAGCGGCCGAAGGCGAATACTTCAACGGCCATGGCCGGTTCACATTCGGCAATATGAAGCTAACGCGGAAAGACTGAAGATGGCACGTGATATTCAGAAGCGGCTGAAATCCCTTGATGCGCGCCGGCGCGGTACTGACCGTGGCGGGATGGCTCTCGACTCCGCCGAGCAGGTGCTGGCCAAAAGCGCAGCACTGGAGTCCTACCAGGAACGTGGCGCCGAAAAAGAGTTCACGAAGTACGCCCTTGGCTCAATGCAGGCGGTAGACGCTGATTACACACGTGTGGGCGTTGAAGAGGCAACCAGGGTAGGCAAGCAGCTCAAGGCTGGTCTCGAGAAGCTCGGGATAGGGGTCGAATTTCGTCTTCAAGGCTCCGTCCCTTGCGACGTCCATATCCGTGGTGCAAGTGATGTCGATTTGCTGGTGCTCGAAGAGCGTTACATTCACTACGACCGTACCGGCCCGAAAGCGCAGCGGGGAGAGTATCGAAACCCTGTGTCATACAACACCTTGGATGCGCTACGTAGCCTTCGGGAACATTCCGAAAGGATTCTGACCGACGCATACTATGCAGCCAAGGTCGACACGACCGGCGCGAAGGCAATTCATCTGTCCGGTGGCTCCCTTCGTCGGGATGTCGACGTCGTCCCGTCGAATTGGTTCGATACAGTCGACTACCAGAGGACTGGCTTCGAGGCAGACCGTGGCGTGGACATTCTCGATAAGCATGCTCCTGCCCGTGTCAGGAATATGCCATTTCGGCATATTCAACGTATCACCGACCGAGACCGAGAGTGCGGCGGTGGCCTGAAGAAAGCCATCCGTCTGTGCAAGAACGTCAAGGCAGATGCGATTGACGAAGGTACGGCCATTCGCCTTTCGAGCTTCGACATTGCCTCGATGCTGTGGCATGCAGACGTACGCGCACTCACCGTGGGCGTCGCGTACGAGTTGGCCATTTTGGGCGAGGCAACGCGTTTTTTGGATTATTTGGCACGCAACCACGCCGAAGCGAAGAAGCTGTACGTACCTGACGGTTCGCGAATCGTGTTTGACACGGACGAGAAGCTGGAAGCCCTGACTTTGCTTTCGCTTGAATTGGATGACCTCTCGCTGAAGGTCAGTCGCGAACAAGCCCCTCTTCTGGGGCAAGGGCAAATTCCGTTGCAGCAAATCAACGAGGCTCTGCGCAATGCCTACATTCCAGGCTGAAGCGGTGAGGAGTTCGCGTGTGCGAGCTTCTCAGGTTCAGACACTACCGCAAGCGCGGGGGCAAAATCGCGGCACCGGCCATCGATTGCGGCCCGCCGACCGGCCGATGTTTTCGCCGTCAGCGCGGCATGGCTTCACGCAGGGCCGCGCCTGTCGGTGGGCTTGCTACGATAGAGAGTAATGGGCTCCGCAGCCTCGTGTGGACAGTGTTCGGCAATGTCAAAGGCCCCTGACAGTATAAGGACGCGCTTGAGCTTGTTTACGCCATATGCCTGTGAGCCTAGGTCAGCGTCGAGCGAGCGGAGAAAGGCCCCGGCACGGGCCAACGATGTCATGCCGTTTACCGGCTCGGTCTGAAATTCGGCCTCCTGGAGAGCCCTAACGATGCGAGTATTGGGCCAATTCGTCTCGCAAGGGTCGGTCAGGTCAACATACTCGACATGGGCAGGGAGCTGCTGCTTTAGCGCCGCGTAGACGGTCACGAACTCAGGGTAGTCCTTGAACTTTGCGGCCATCGATGCTCCAAGGCTGACACCTAGAGCATGGACCATGTCCTGGAGCGGCTGCGCCTCACGATGCTGTTCGTCGAGAGTTTGTATCGCGGCACGGCAGCCGTCCACGGTCAACAGCGAGACGCCTGGCATCTCATGGAAATGGTGAACGAGTTGATTGCGCTGCGCTACCATGCGCTCGAGATACTGCGCCAGCGTGTCGGTGTCCGCTCTCATCGACTCTTGGAGGTTTTCCACCAGCTTCCCTAGCGTTTGGCTTTTGGTCTTGTCCCGAAACCTGGCGAAGGCATCGTCACCGCTAGCGCTACCTTTCGGGTGCATATAAGGCAGCATGAACTTCAATCCCGATTCAATCTGCTGGAATAGCAGGATATTGCGGCCAAGCCGAAGGAGAACCGAATTCAGCAGCGCTGCGTGTTCGTTTGCCATGAATTAGTCCGCAAAATCAGAGCGCAGATAGTAAAAGGCCTTCAGTTCAAGGGTTTCTTGCTGCCGGATGGCGTCGCCGTCGGAAAATCGACGAAGGGCCGCCTATCGTAGCGGGCCACCTGTCTTTGTAAACCTGTCGAACGAGTACAGGTGCTCGGCAGGATGTTCGTCGCATTTTCCTACCAGGCGTCCTGGAAACTCTCTTCGTCCATCGTAGAGATGAACAGTCTCTCCACATTTAGGGCAGCGACCCGAGTACCGCACCAATCGGATGACGCGGACGTGTTGCCCGTCACCCCCAGGCTCCTTTGCCGCCTCGAGTTGAACGCCACGCTCACGCAACGACAGGAGCAGGTCGGGTGCCATGATTATGCGCAAGTCAATCAGCCTCCAGAAAGGACTGAGAAATGCGAAACCCAGCCATCCGACCATGGCGGCGAATAGGACCAGGGTAAGGATGTCTCCGGTGGGTATCCTCGCCGATTGAGTCGTCAGCGCAAGCCACAGCAGAACCAGGAGCGTTCCGACGACCGCTGGCCCGCCAATGCCATATACAAGGAAGGCAATGCGCCTCCATCCCTCGAGGGCAAAGCCAGTCCGGATGAGTGGCTTCAGCCAGAAGGCAGGCTTTAAGGTTAAGTCTTGCACATATGCGATGCCGCCGGGTGCCGGCGCTGTGGGCTCGGCATCTGACACTGCAAGCTTCAGAAATTCGATGTCGTAGGTGGAGTTGTTCCCGGTGCCGCCTGCGCCGGGAGTCTTCCTGGGCCACGCATAAATCGATAGGCCTGCCTGACGCGCAAAGTCCTGGATGCCGGTTGCACGCTCTTCAAGGCGCTCATCAAGATTGCTCCAGATTTTGGCGAGCCAGGCGGTGGCCCGCTCTGGCGCCACAGGGTGTTCTGCCATCGCCGCGACGTTGACGGAGTTGTAAGCAACTACGGCTTTGCCTTCGTTCAGCCGGTCGCGCGTGTCTTCGGCAAGACCGCGCGCGACTCTCAGTGCCTTCGTCTCCTTCCCCTGCAGTTTGAGAAAGCCCAAGAACGCCTCGAGTGCGGCCAGCTTTTCGTTCTCGTCAGCCTGGAACGGCTCGGGCTGGTTGTTCTTTATGTTATTGATTTTAAATGAAATATTTCCGTCTCGCACAGTTATTTCCACCGTTGGCAACTGTTTTCGACTACCCGAGCTGACTAGGCTGGCCTCGTTCTCAACACAGGAGGTCAACATGTTTGAACGAGACGGAGTATGGACTTTTTCTATTCTGGGCGTGACGGTTCACGTGCGTGAATTGCCTAGAAACAACATCGCGGTGTTCCATCAAATCTGCGAGCCTGTTCGGCAACTGGTAGAGCCAATTTGCCGAGGGCGTGGGTATTGGAACTCGGAGTTCAAGAATTGGATTGTCTTCGAGACATTTAAGGACGCCGTTGTGGCGGAGCTCGGGCAGATTGCGGCCACTCGCTGACCCTGCCACCGCACGCAGCCAGGGCGATACCCCTGGCTGCCAACATCGCTTCGGACCCGGAGCGGTCAGCCATCATGACCCGCTAGGACAGAGTGCGCCGCCATTCCTCAGTGCGTCCACGCGACTCTAGCTACCTACTTAGGTCGGACGGACCCATCCGAAGCCTGGTCGTTTCGGTTCAAGGGCATCGAGAACTGGGTGTCTGCTTTAGTGCCGTGTAGACTGCCAGCTACTTTGCGTGGGTCCGGCTAGAGGACCGCGCCGCATTGCTGCTGGTCAAGAGAAATGGTTGCCACGATGGAATCGAACTCCACCATCAAATCCGGATGGCGCTGGGCAACGTATTGCCGAGCAGATTCGTTTTCGAGGAGCTTGGCGAGGTATCCTTTCGCAAGCACCAAGTTTAGTACGTCCTGGCCGTAAGTCTGCTCCACGAGCTTGTACTGTCCCTGCAGATTGCTCATTTCCCGCTCCATTTTCGCCATCTGCTCCGGGCTAACGCCGGCCAATTTGCGTGGCTTCTTTCCCTTCACAAGACACGCTGCAGGCGTAGCCACCAACAAGGCCTCGGCGTAGGAGACTGACACATTGTTCGCGGCCACCATCAACTCAACGCATTCGACTTGCCGCGTCGGCTTCATTTTGCGAATAGCGCGAGCAAGCTCTGCCGAGAACTGCCGGTCTCCGAGAAGCTCAGCCGCTTCCGGGCAAATGCCGTCGAGCAGTGACATCTTCTTTATAATCTGAGACACATCCACGGAAAGAGCTCTCGCCAATCGCTCGGGCGATACGCCTCTGTCGATTACTCGCCGTATCATGTAGTGCTCCTGGATTGTAGAGAGCCGATTTACGCGGTTGTTATACGTGTAACTCTCATCATCGGTCGCGACAAGGCAGGCAGCCCGCTCGTACCCCAAGTCCTGGATGGCAAGTAACCGTAGATGCCCATCTAGCAGAACATGTTGCCCGGAAGACTGGTCCGCAGGCGTTACAGAGAGCGGTTCGATGAGGCCCACCTCCTCAATGGAGGCTCTTATCTGCTTAAATTTGCGCGATTCGACCACGGGCGCCGGTATTCTTCGCGATGGCAAGATATTGGAGACGGGCACCGACAATGGCTCGGGGATGAATCCAAGAGTTACGCCAGTCATGTGGCACTCCCGATTGGCCAAACGCGTTCGGCAAGATACTTCGGCAGGCTGGCCAGTCCCTCCGCACGCAGCAGGTTGACGAAGTTCTCATCGGCAAACAGTTGCCTCAATGCACCCACCACAAATAGCAGCCGCTGCTGCGTGAACTCGGCCTTTCTCACCATGGACTTCTGACGTTCTACCTCGTGCTCATACGTACGCACGAGACTCGATGTCGTGACGGCGGTGGACTTGCTCGTCATATTGTGCGCCGTGCTTCGCCCTAGCGCTTTTCTGCGCTCGATGACACGGCGAGCGTTCATCAGTTGCTTGCCCCGCAATTTGCCCGACTCATAGGCCTCCTGGAGTGCCGCCTGTATTTCAGTGTCGTCGTCGCCGGCGCCAACAATCGTAAGGGCCGCATTCAGGGGGACGAGGCCCTTCTCCACCGCAACGACAAGTCTCTCTTCTCCCTGGCGCAGCAGCGTGAGGATGCCGTGAACGTAAGCCGGCGTAAGGCCTGTCTTTTCGGCAATGACCTTCGGCGTATATCCCTGCTCCTGCAATTGCCGAATGCCGGCAAGCCGTTCAAGTGGGCGACACTGTCTGCGCGCGATGTTCTCCGTCAAACTCATTACGAACGCGTCCTCGTCGCTCACGCTTACAACGAGTGCGGGAATAGTCGCTTCCCCGAGCGAGCGGAATGCTTTCAATCGCCCCTCGCCGCACACGAGCAGGTATTTTTCTATTCCGCCGGTCGTCGCTCGCGGCGTGACAACGATAGGTTTCTTGAGACCGATGGTCTTGATGTTGTCGACGATTTCCTTGAAAACTCGACCATTGCGCTCTCGCGGATTGATGACTTCAATCTGAGCGACGGGGACCATCCGGATTTCTCCGAGCTGCTGCCGCGAGTTCACGCTACTCTCCTCAGACGTGCACGCTCGGCCATGCCATAGAGGTAGTCCAGCGTATCGAAGCGATAACTCTCAAATTCGATTGGATTTTGGTCGGCGAGGTGAATACGAGGTTGTCCAAAATCCAGACGTGGCAAAAGATAGTAGTCCAGCTCCGTGGCATTCGTTTGGTCGAGTCGCACGGCAACCGTAATATCCGGCAGGAGGCTCGTATCGAAGCGCACCTTCCAATGATTTCGGCCATTGTCATGCGCCTGGCAGCGCGCGAGCACGATGCAGGCCGTGAACTCGTCATTGACCGTCAGCAGGTCGGTAGCCGGGTCGCGTATCACCGTGCCGCCCAAATCCGCGATTTTCCTCTCCGTCCGCGCGATGATTTCGGGATGCAGTTGTCGCAGGAAGCGGTTGGTTTCAATGTATCGATAGTCTCGTCCAGGGGTAAAACCGACTGTCTGGTAGGCACGAATTAAACTGCCGAATCGGTACACATAGACCGACGTAGAAGGCATGCCATCTGTTTCATCAATCACTACGCCGGACAGAAACCCGCGACTGCGGTACAGGTTGCGCAATCGCTCGATTAGCTCCTCATTCGAGTAGTGACGCGCTCTGGCTCTCATGATGCCCTGAGCCGTGTAGAAAGTTTCGCTTGGCACAATTCCTTGAAATGCCCCCTCCTTTCGAATCCACATGTCGGATGTGTTGGTCACCCGCATCTTTTTCAGCTTGAACGACACCCGGTTGTATACGTTGTTGCCGATGTATTTCTCGTTGGTCAATACTTCCCGTACCGTGGCTCGTGTCCACTCGCGGTCAAGGTCAGTCCGCACATGCATACCATTCAGGCGAGCCCCGATTTCGTATTCGTCGAGCGACTCGTCGATAAACCAGTTGTAGATTAGATTGACGATTCGCACTTCGCTTTCCGGCCCCGGCATGAGGATTACCCGGTCCGTCTGCAGGCTCTTACGTTCGCCGCGGCACAGTTCCGCCTTCATGAGACCGTGCTCATCGACCAATACGCGGCGCAGCCCATAGCCGGCTGGACCTCCTTGTCGGAAGCCCATCTCAATTAATCGGCACTGACCGGCGAATACCTTCGCGGACAATTCTCGGCTGTACTCGCCAGCCATTGCCCGCTTTACCCCTTTCACGATGGTCGAGACAGGTGAGCCGTCATTCTCGAACTGCTCCGCACAGTACGCAACCTGGATGCCAGCACGGCGGCAAATGTACTCGTAATACGCGCTCTCGTCGGCATCCTGGAATCGCCCCCATCGACTCACGTCGTAGACGAGAATTACGCAGAAATCAACATTGCCATTGACCACATCGGAGATGAGGCTTTGAAGTGCCTGGCGACCATCGATTCGAAGACCACTTTTACCCTCATCGGCATACGTGCGGACGATTTCGATTCCGCGACGGGTTGCGTAGTCTCGAATTCTGTCGCGCTGATTCGCGGTCGAATACTGCTGATGTTCGGTCGACATACGAACATACTCCGCTGCCCGTCCTGCCAAGGAGCCAGCTACGACTGCTGCACCCGCGTTATTGGATGACATTCTCCACTCCGCAATTCAGACATAGAGACGCGGCAGGCACCGAGCGCGAGGGAGCCTCAAATGCGAGCGCCACGGCTTCACATCAGGTGGTGGTGTTTGAAGATGAGGCAAGGGTAGCAGGCACTACGCCAATGTGAATCACGTCATCTCTTTGCAATCATATGGGTGGCGCTGTCGGTGCAGACAGCACGGCGATGTGGACGGTCCACGCGTTCATTTTTGCAACGCCGGCCTCATCCGCATGACTCAGTACGTAGAAGCCAGAACCCAGCGGCCGATGGCGCCCGATGACATCCATGTTTGCAATTGGCTTGAAAGTCCGCCTTGCATTGCGCATCCGCTGCATGCTGCGGTTGCGCTCTCGATACACTGGGTGCGCAGCTCGATATTCGCGCCAATAGCCTGGGTGGCTTGCGCGCCACGTTTCCTGCGCTCGGGCCTGGTTGTCGCGATAATCGTTGTCGGTACGAAGCCGGTGGTTTTGCCAGTCACGTCGACGAGCACGCTGGCAAGCTTGCGATGAGCAATAACGCTGGTGGGGAACATGCAGCAATGGCACAAACGCGTTGCCACAGGCGCGGCAGAGACGGGTCGATTTCATGAATACCCTCCAGGTCGGGTTGCGACGGGCGCACGCAGACGTCTCAACCTGTCACGGCGGACTCTGGAGTGCCAGAAACATACAATTTTCGGACAGTCTTGCAGACGAATCGCACATTTTTCGGACAAGTCACGACCGTCGATGCCTGAAATCGCACATGTTTCGGTTAACCCGAAAGTCACTGGTCGATTTCATGGGTTCTCTCCAGCTCGGGTTGCTACGGGACGCGGCCGTCTCGCCCCGCCAGCGAAATCACCGGCCTGAGACTGGATAGAGAGGGGTTTTCGGTGCGCACCCAGCAGATTCCCATCACCCGCGAAAATCGCTAGAATTTCCTTACTTCAAGCGCACTTATTGAAAAACTGCGTGCGAGCGCGAACGTCGTCCGCTGATGGGACAGGTTCAATCAGCCGCTCGCTCGGCACCAGGCTCGAGAAGGCCACAGGCGGAATTTCTCATTTTACGGGTTCCGTTTTCTCGCCTTATGCGTGCGCACTCCCCGCAAGTCCTTGCCCAGCAAGGCACTCTTTCTTAGCTTTTGTATCCGTCTACACCACCTTGCCGTCGATGGCGCATTGGAGACGAGGCTAGCAATTGATCGTTCCAGTTAAACGGGCACACAGAAGTGATTAAAATCAACTTTGTGTGCCCGTTTTGCACTTAGAGCAAGTTGCGTGCTTCCTTTGCGCCAGACTGGGTCTCCTCACCTGGTGATAGCATTCTTGACCTCATTGAGGAATGAGGCTGGACGCGAGCCGAATTGCCTGTGCGGCTGGGATACACCGAAAAACACTTCAGTCAGTTGGTCAACGGCAAGGTGCCGCTGACCGATGAGGCGGCGCTGCGCCTGGAGCGCGTATTGGGCAGCAATGCTGCCTTTTGGTTGTCTCGCGAGGCCAAGTACCGGGTACATTGCGCCCGACTGGAAGCGGCGCGGGCCCATGCTGGGTGGGTTGGCTGGCTTGATGAGCTGCCGCTGAAAGAACTGATGGAGGCCGGTGCTATTACCATATGCCGCATTGGATGATCCTTCCGACGAGTTGCCCAGTCTGCATACCAAGGCCAATAGGATGCATCCAGTTCGGGGCAGGTTCCTAGACGCATCAATCGCGCAATTGGATGGCTTGCTCCCTGGTTCGCCTATCCTGCTTCCTCCTTAACCGCAATCGCCTCAATCAGCTCCAAATTCTTCTGTTGCCCCCCAAGCCCATGATGAATATGCCGATGGCAAGTCGGGCATATCGCCGCCACATGACGGGGATGGTCGAGACCACCGTCCGAGACCCGTGTCGTGTGATGCGGTTCTAAATAAGGAGACCCATCCTTCCGCCGAAACGCTGCAGGCTGAAGGCACGACTCACATCTTCCCTCCGCACGCAACAAGACGTAGTCCTTCACCTGCTTGCTACGCTGATAGAGCCGCCTCAGTGCCGTCTTTCCCGTTTCCCCTTGTGACCCGCGAAACGCCTCCATCGCTCGTCGCCGCGCCTCCTCCAAACTAGCTGGGACTGCCACAGTGGCTTCGTCGTCGAATGAGGCAACGCTTTCGTCATTCAGCAATGCCACAGGGACAAGTTGGAATACGATCACGTCGCGCTGGTCCCCATTCTTATCGGGCCCCCGACGAATCGAGTGCCCGGCATAGGCATGCTCGCCGAGGTATTCCTGGTTTTTGCCTTTGCCGAGCGATTTGAACAAATGCAACGCTCGCCCATTCTGTGCGTGATCGCGGATGGCCAGATTGCCACGGGTGAACGTCATATGGCCAACTTGGCCCTCACCGGTGTAGGAGAACACGCCCAGCTCATCGCGGCCGTCCACATAGCCATATTGCTCTCCGCTATCACCTGTGAAGATGAAGATGGCTTGAGCCGTGCTTGATGGCGCTATGCCACTCTGATAGCTGCCGCCGAAAGGCAGATGTATGTCAGTCCTTCTGACGTAAATCTTCCCGAGTGAGAAGCTCGGTGGCTCCTCGTACGCCGACGCTTTACGCTCGTTCGGGAGCCGTACAATCTTGAATCCCCGTTCCTCAAAATAGGAATTTGTAGAGTGTCCGCCGGAAAAGCCCCCGACCGAGAGGCCGGTGGCCATAGAAATTATCTGCTTCGGCGGATATAGCGCCCCACCCTCAGAGATCGCATACAGCTGCGACTTCTTGCTATCCCATCCCTTCCACTCCTTGGTCGCTCGAAGTTCCCGATCGAACTCCTTCATCGCCAAAGTGATAGCTGACGCTTCAACCGTTGGAATGCTCAACTTCTTATCCCTGTTAGCCCGATTTTTTGGCACGCGTACGCGTGCTCGTTTTCTTGCTTGTTAGTATGTCAATAGGAATCGTCCTATGCAACATTCAGGCGGGTGGGATCGGTGATTTCGCTGCGTGGCGGAAGGGAAGGGAAGGGAAGGGAAGGGAAGGGAAGGGAAGGGAAGGGAAGGGAAGGGAAGGGAAGGGAAGGGCTTGTGGGTTCTGCGGAAGATGGGGGAGGAACCGATTTCGGGGCTGAAGCCCGCTGGTAATGTTGGCACCAATGTGAAAGCGCGCCTGGTTGCGACCGCGCCTATATTTGGCTTGGTATGTCGTAAACGCTAACTGTTACGTTGCCAATTTCATCCTCGAACACCTCAAGTGCTCTGTTCACGAGGTCAGGTAATTTCTCTGCCTCATCCATTGCCACTGCGAATAGCCTTTGCTGTCGAAGTGGAGTCATTGGTGCCACTGAGTTTAGACACACCAGTCCTGCATGCAGGGGCTGCCGCGCGTGGTGGCCGCTCGGTGGCCCGCCGAGCGGTCCGCGAAAGTCTGCGGCATTATGCGTGACGAGCGTGTAGTCGTGATCGACTGCGTACCGAATTAGCTCATGGTCCTTCATTCCACTTAGGCCGCGATCGCGAACACAGGTTGTGTCCCAGTGGCCTCTCTGGGCCGCCTGCTGAACGAGATTTGGCCATAGGCACTCATCGATCAGGAACCGGTATTTTGCTCTCACGAGTTGTGCCCGCGAGGCGACTCGCTGGACGCCTCGGCAGTCAGTCGCAAGTCAGGATGTGCCTCGGACAAACGCCGCGGCCGTCCAGGGCGCGGATGCGATTTGAGATAGATCTCCGCGTCCTCGATTAGTCGCTCCGTCAGGAAAGGATAGGCGTATTTCAGTTCCGCGACGGTCATACCGTCATCGCGTGCTGCAAGGATATTTGCTACCGGGACCCGAGTTCCTGCGAAGCACGGAAGTCCGCCCATGACATCCGGATCTTCGACGACATGGCTCGTTGCCTCGCTGGAGCGGAGTGACCGCTTATATGCGGCGTCCACGAAGGGCGATAGCACTACCGACCAGGATTGCTCTGAAACCTTCCAGTCAAAATCGACGTCTTTCAAACGTTCGCTAAGGGTCAGAAACTGATCGAAGTCTGATCGTTTGGCCAGGCGCTCGATGATCGTCGAGATCACTCGAATTCGAGCCGATTTTGTAAGGTCCTCGCTTGTCCGGAAATAGAACGTGGCAAACGGTGCACTGAGAGGCGCCAGCCGTCGGCCAGCAACCCGGATGATCAATGCCCTCGGCAGGATGTCCTCGTCAACGAGACGGTTTATGTCCCTGTCGGTCACGTCGGCCATGTAGGCGGTTTCCGCTACCGAGATAGAGTTTTCAATGGTCAGCATATGCCTTCTCCCACAATCGATCCTGCTCGCCAAAATATTTCCGGTGTATCGGAAATAATTGTAGGCGATGACCAGTAGATTGGAAAGGAGGCGAACTGTCACAGCGGCTGAGTCCAGGAGCATTTTGTGGCGCCTCTGGGCAAGGCTCTGCTTCAATTCCTGGGCTGGCCCAACAACCCACGGCAGCTCAAGACAATGTGGCGAGCAACTTGATGAAGTTGCGCTTCGCGCGATAGGTCGCGCGAATCTCCTCCAGTTCGCTGGTGAACTCCGCGCGCTCTCCCAGCTTTGCCCGCAGGCTTCCGATGGCGCGCACGATTTCAAATGCCTCGTCATAGCGCGCGTTGCGTACACCGCTCTCGGCAGCGACCGGCAGCAGCCGCTTATAGAGGGTAATCGCGTCATGTGGATGCGTTCTGCCGCGGACGGCTGCCATCTGGGGCCACAGCTGCGTCGCGACCGGGCCGCCGACGAAGGCGTCCCAGGCCATATCGTTCTTCTTTTCGGCGAGGAAGATTTTAACCAGTCCGGTGCGCGTTGGCTTCTGCCAGGCATTGCGCTTCGATTTTCCGGTCGACTCCTCTTCCTTGACAAGCGCCCAAAGGTGCTTGAGTGCGCGCTCCCGGGTCTCATCATGCCGACCGATGGCTGTAGCAACCTTCATCAAGGCGGGGAACGCTTCGGCCGTCGGATGCATCTCGAAGCGACGCCATGCGAACGTAGCGGCCTGGTCGAATTCGCTGCGGCGCAGATACGCGTCGACGCAAAAGTCGAGCAGGCGCGAGTCGACATGACTACCCGGCTCCCGAAGACCTCGCTCGGCCCATGCGAGCCCCTCGTCCGGACGGCCGTGCTTCGTGCAAAGTTCTGCTACCTGCAGAAAGCGGTACGGACTCGACAGGTCCTTGGAGCGAATTCGAATGAGTGCATCAATGTCGCCGTCAAGCTCCGCCAAGGCTTGCATTGCGTGCTCGAGTTTCATACGCCGCGGGTCGAATGATTGGCGAAACTCATTGCTCGGAGCAAGCGCGGGGAGGACTTCCCAGGCCTCGCTCACCAGTTGACGGTAGCGACGCAACCCGTTCTTGCCCAGAGGTTCTGCGTACGCTGGCAAGACATTGTAGAAGGTGTCCCATGCCCCTTCTGTCTGGAGGCGGAAGAGGCGCTCCGCGAGCTTCACAGGGTCGGGGCAGGTCTGTTTGCATGCGTCGAGATGGACGGACGCCAGCTCAAGGATGGCAGGCATCACCTCGCCGCCGGAATCGTCAATCTGCTCAAGACTTTCTTCCGCGCCGGCAATCGCCAGTTCCGAGAGTTCGACCACTTGCGCGGCGTGCGGTCCAACAAGCCTCTGGCGCAACATTGCTGCCAGCGACATCAGGCCGTCGCCGTATGCGCCAGCCTCCCTCCAGCCCAGCGGCCGGGAATTGCGCGTTGCCTGCCGTACGGCAGTTCTCATGCTGGGGAAATCGGATGCCTGCGCCGTACGCGCGGCGAGCAGCAGCTTGTCGCGTAGCGTCAGGTCAAACTCGACTGCTTCCAGCAGCAGGTCCTGAAGCGCGTCCTTGTCCAGCGTCGCCACGTATTCGCGAATCACTTCCTCGTAGGTCTTTCGCTTCTTGCGCGGTTTCTCCTGGGTTGTCTCTTCGGTATGGAACACCTCTTCGCCAGAGTTTTCGAGCCAGGAGAGTGCAACGGCTACCACGTGCTTGCAGAAAATGCCGTCGTCGCCTACTGGACAGTTGCATTCATAGGCGATTTCGCCATCGTCTGCGACGGCGAGCTCAACACGGTAAGAGCGCGTACCGCGTACGCTGGCGCGAACAGCGCCTTCGTATTCCTCAAGGCGAGACACGGCGTCGTCATGGAAATAGGCCTCGCCGCGCGCGAACGTCGTTGTGTCGGTCAGCGCCTGGACTTCGGCAAGTGTGAGAATTTCAGCGAGCTTTGGAGGTTCGGACATGGCAATACCGTAACGGACGGCGGACTGGCACAGATGATACCTGGCAGAACCCGCGGGTACGCCGCAGGTCATGTTGAGGGGGTGGCAACTGCGCGCGCGGCAAAAATTCATTGAATCCAATCGAAGCACATCTGCCGGATCATCAAAGATTGCAATAAATCACTTTTTTAGAAGATTTCCCATATTTTTCCCCGTTCCCCTTTGATAAGGTCGCGCCCAAATCCAGCGCAAAGCGACACCTCCGCGCCCACGGTCACTGTCGGGACCAATGGCCGTATTACCGTTGGCATCTCCAATGCGGTCGGCGGCGTTTCCACCAATACCCACCGCGACTTCAATGTCCCGCGATCCCGCCGACATTCGCTCTGACGAGGCGCATGCGCAGTTCACCAAGCTGGATGCCAATGCGACCCTGCCATTGCCGTTGGCGCGCGCCTTCGACACAGCCCGGCTGGCGTGGCGTGCGCAACTCGTCGGGCAGGGCCCTCAACCGGACGTATTGAGTGCGGCGTGCAGCCGCGTGGCAGAACACAGAACACAGAACACAAAACTCCGATATCCGATGTCAAAGGAAACGAACATGCAACCCCAGATCTCCCGCTTTATCGCCACCACCGCATTGGCCTTCAACCTGCAGCCTGTGCTTGCCGCTTCGGTGAACGGCGTGGCGATCCCCGATGGCCAGGTCAGCCTTGCCATGCAGCAGGCAGGGCTCCCCGATAACGAGGCAACCCGCAACGCCATCAAACAGCAGTTGATCGCGCGCGAGCTGTTCCGCCAGCAAGCGGCAAAGGCCGAGGGGCTTGAAGCGCGGCCTGCTGTGCAGCAGGCCCTGCGCGAGGCGAAGGACAGCATCCTGATCCAGGCCTGGCTCAAGGACCAGGTCAAGCCGGCACCGGTCACGGATGAGCAGGTGCGCGCCCGCTACAACGCCATCGTCGCCAGCCTGGGCGACAAGGAATACAAGGGGCGCCTGATCGAGGTCGCCGACGATGCCGCCGCCGCTGCCGCGCTCGCGCGCATCAAGGGCGGCGAGGACTTCGCCAAGGTGGCGCAGCAGGTCAGCCTGGCGCCGTCCAAGGCCAGCGGCGGCGCGATGGACTGGCTCAGCTTCAAGGTGCCGGCGCAGGAGGGCCAGACCCAGAACCTGCCTTTGCCGCTCGCGCAGGCGCTCTCCACCCTGCCGGCCGGCGCGGTGAGCGCCGCCCCCATCGCCTGGAACAACCACCGCTTCCTGGTCAAGGTCGACGAAGTGCGCGCGACCAGTGTCCCGGCCTATGACACTGTCAAGCCCGGCATCCAGCAAGCGTTGCAGGCGCAGGAGCTTGAGCGTGCCACGACCGCGCTGGTCACGCAGTTGCTGGGCAAGGCAAAGATCACCCAGTAAGGCGGTTCACGGAACCCGTCGGCGGCACCAGGCCGCCCTCCGGCGCAACAAGCCTGAACAAAAAAAAGCCCGAAGAACCGCCAGGAAGCTCCATGTACCGCGTGAAGCAAGCGTCCCTGCCTCAGGACAACGCACAACCCGATCCATCGCCCGGCATCTCCATGGCGGAGGGCGGTCGTCGCAGCGTGTTGGTACGTGCGCTCGCCGGCTGACCCTGAGGCGGCCTACAACCGCGTCGGGGAGCTTTGTGGTTTCGGCGCCGGCTTTATTGGGTGATGGTGGTCATGGCTGGAGGGGACATCTTGCACGCGTGGTGGCCGCCAACTGATCCACTGGGCGGCCCATGAGAGTCCGCGGTATTACGAGTGACGAGTGTCTAGATTTCTGGATGGACGAACACAAAAGTGGATTTTAGTGCTCATGTATCTTGACGAGAGCCTAGTCTGCCTGCTGTAATAACTGTTGTTAACTATTATTAACCGCCAGGAGAATCAAGATGCCTACCAGTGTGGCCCTTGGCAGTCACTTCGAATCCTTCATCCGGAAACAGGTACAAAGCGGCCGCTTCAATAATTTGAGCGAGGTCGTTCGCGCCGGTCTTCGTCTACTTGAGCAGCAGGAGCAACGTAACCAACTCGAGCTGGAGGCGCTGCGCGCCGAGATCGCGGCGGGCCTGTCGAGTGGCATCCCACAGCCTGCTGAAGATGTGTTTGCCAGGCTCGAGAGCAAGTACCGTGCTGCAGACAAGAGCAAGCAGCGCTGATGCGGCTCACGATCACGCCGCTTGCCGAACTGGATCTGGAGTCCATTGCTGATTACATCGCCGCGGACAATCTGGCGCGTGCGCTGGTGTTCATCGAGGAACTGCGCGGGCAGTGCCAACGAATCGCTCGGAATCCAGATGGTTACCGCCGGCGCCCCGAACTGGGTAGCGATATGCGCTCCTGTGCATACGGCAATTACGTGATCTTCTTTGCCACAAGCGATAACGAAGTGAGCGTTATTCGCGTTCTTCATGGCGCTCGCGACATTTCAACGTTATTTGGCGATGAAGAGCCGGTCAGCTAGCGTCAGCTGACTGGACGGGCGAATCCCGATCGAACTTGGAACGATCTTCATGCCCACTCAGCGGCCTCACCGGGTGAGCAGTTCTCGCTTCTCAGGGGCTGGCAACAGCGAAGCAGCCAGCGCTTCTTCGGCAATGGACAAGCCATGTTGCCGCATCGCGCCGCGACTGCCCTGGCAGTTAGCGCATTCCCGGCGATGTTCAAATCGTCGCTGTCTATGCGAAAGCCACCCGCACAGCTTTCATCTGACCTCCTTCTTGCACGCGTCGATGTGAAGCTGCTTCAGTTTCGCCGTCGACATCTTTGGCATGTCGTACGCAATGTTCGTTGCCTCGGTGGTCGTCGAGAGAAAGAGCCGGTCGCCCCCGCCAAGCTCGCTCGCTCGCTTCAATACATCTTCCCTGGGCACCCCCGTATCGCGTAGTTGCGCGGCGATGAACAGAAGGTCGGCGACGCACTGGCAGACTGACATTCTTTCTGCATTGCTTGTCTCACTTTGCCGCTGCTGCATTTGCGCACAGGCTTCGGCAGCGGCTAGCAGGGCGAAGGCTGCAATCACTCCGGCTCGTACAGCTTGGTGTTGCATGCTGGTTTCCCCGTTTTTTCTTATCGGGCGGCCTGGTCCTGCCAGCCAAATTCCCCTTTGTGACCATTATTTTCATGTGCAGGAAGCGATCTGTCTGGAACCGAACATTCGGTGCCGCGTTCTACGCGAAGGCGTCCTGCCTACCGCTCAAGATACGCCGAAGCCCCGCATATCCACCCCAGATGCAGTTCCGTCTTCGGCAGCCTTTTCGCGCGGTAAAAGCTGTTTGGCCTGGCATCCACGCCGAACAGCGCAGCGAACGCGCGATAGTCCTCAAACCAGGCATTGGTCGGGCTGAACGAGTGAACCAGCATCACTGCGTGATCCGCGTGAAAGCGCTCCGCTCTCCGGATCGCCGACGCAGTCCGGTGTAGCAGCTGATACCGGATCGACAAGGGGATCTCCGGCAGGCCAAGCGTTTCGGTGAGGAAATCAAGATGGGTATGCTTTCCCGGCGATCCCGATTCGAGCCACTCCGCCAGGGTGCGGTCGAAGGGTTCTCCAACTTTGCCTTCCACAGCGAAGGAGATCAGTTGGCCGTCGCATTTGCCCAGTACGCAGATGACGTTCCGTGATCTGGTGGTGCCGCGCGGGAACGCGACATGATGCTCGGGAATACCCGGCAGCAAGGCGGTGCCTCGCAGCGCCGGATAAGCCTCGATGGCGTTGGCGATCTCCACCGGGAAGCCATCGGCTTCCTGCCAGCAATGGGCCAGCGTGCGGGAGGAGTAGCCGGCTTTCCAATGCCTGACCAGATTTGCAAGAAAGGGTGCCCAGCTATCGGCCAGGGCGGTTGGAATGTAGATCCTGCTCATCTTTTTCTCTGCTGGAGAATGGCCTGCAGCGTCGACGCAGGCACGGTGCACGAGAGCAAGCTAGCATTGGCGGGTGGCGCTATATGTTCGGTCGCGAATATAGCCTTCGCCGTAGCCTTCTCCGCCCGTCCTTGACACGCAATCGGTCCACATGTTCCAATCTCCCGACATTCTGATTTGGGTCGACGCCCATGCCAACCTGCCTACCCGGGCAAGGTGGATCGCGAGAGCGGATGTGGTTCCTTGAAGCTTGAGGAACAACCAAGCGGGCACAGCGTCGACCCTCCTTGCAAGGAGGGTTTTTTGTTTTCTGCTTCAGTCATCGATCCCGAAACCATCCACGCTTACCTGGAGACGCACTATCACGTCCACGGCGGTGCGCCAGCCACATTGAGGGTCGGCGAGGCCAGCGCGTCGCTGGCTGCGTTGCACGACGCATCCGGCGTCAAGTGCAGCGCCTTCATCACCGCCTGGAATCCGTTCAGCCGGCAAGCTGCCGACGAAGCGGACAACGCGCGCCGCCAGGCGGCCTTGGCGGGCGAGCTGGCGCAACGCGGACTGACGTTCATCGATGGCATTGGCCAGCATCCCTCGAACGCATGGCCTGGCGAGCCCAGTCTCCTGGTGCTTGGGCTTGCGCTCGAAGACGCCAGGGCGCTCGGCGCCAGATATGAACAGAACGCGATCATCTGGTCGGGCGCCGATGCCGTGCCCCAGTTGATCCTCTTGCGTTAGGCCAAGGTGGAATGATGCAAGACATGCCTGTAACCCAACCCGCTTCCAACCCGACCTCACGCAGCCGCTTCCGAGGCTGCCTGCTCGGCGGCGCAGCCGGCGACGCGCTCGGCGCCCCCGTGGAGTTCATGACGCGCGCCGGGATCCTGGAACGCTTCGGCGCCGGCGGCATCACGGACTACGCCCCGGCTTACGGTGGCATCGGCACCATCACCGATGACACGCAGATGACGTTGTTCACCGGCGAAGGCCTGCTGCGTGCCTGGGTGCGGGGCACCGGCAAGGACATCACCAGCTATTCGAGCGTCGTCGCGCGCGCCTACTTGCGCTGGCTGCACACGCAAGGGATCCGGCCCGCATGGCATGCGGACGTCATCGCGGACAAGCCGGGATGGCTCTACCGGCAGGCAGCGCTGCACAGCCGCCGCGCACCGGGCAACACCTGCTTGTCCGCGCTGGAATCCATGATGACGCCGGGCGAGCCTGCGCGTAACGACAGCAAGGGCTGCGGCGGCGTCATGCGCGTGGCGCCGGCTGGCCTCTTCGCGTGGCGGCACCCGAATCCGCGAACGCCCCGGTACGCCTTTGCTCTCGGGACCGAGCTTGCCGCCCTCACCCACGGACATCCAAGCGGATCGCTGACGGGCGGCGTGCTGGCCGCGTTGATCCACGAACTGGCGGACGGCGCGACGCTGCCTGCCGCCCTGGCGACGGCCAAGGCATGCCTGTGCGCGCAGTCGGACCACGAGGAAACGCTGCTGGCCATCATGCATGCGGAGCAGCTTGCGGGCTCCGGCGTGGCGCACGAGGATGCCGTCGCCCGCCTCGGTGAAGGCTGGGTCGCCGAGGAAGCGCTGGCGATCTCCATTTACTGTGCCCTTGTCGCGCGCGATTTTCGTCATGGGGTTGTGCTGGCGGTGAACCATAACGGCGACTCGGATTCGACTGGCGCGATCACCGGCAACCTGCTGGGCGCGCTGCTCGGCGAGGAAGCGATTCCGGCGCAATGGCTGGAGCCACTGGAACTGCGTGAGGTCATCGCCGAGCTTGCTGATGACCTGGGCGCGTTCCCGGGGTGGGAAATCGGCATCGATGCCGAGGACGCGGATCTGGTTCAACGGATCTGGAGCAAGTATCCTGGGCTTTGAATAGGCGTCAGCGTCAGCATCAAGTATCTGTATCCTGGCGTCTTCCGTGACGGACTCCGAGATGGCGAGGATGGGCACGCTGGACCATCTGCGGATTTCGTCGAGTACGAGCCTGCCGTTCACATCTGGCAGGCGGATATCAAGCACAATCAAGTCAGGTCGCCTTGAGCCCGCCAGCTTGATGCCCTCCGTGCCGCTTCCGGTCACGAGCACCCGATATCCCTATCCGCCCGGAAAGCGCCGCAAGTTGAATTGCATGGAGCGCTCACTGTCGATCACGCGTACACAATTCATTGTTTGTGCAACACCCACTTTCTTTCGGTGGCTGTGTTAAACCGGAATCCAAATAAAAAATGGATAAAAATTGGCGTGATCATGTATTGATAATATAAAAAATCGCCGGCGAATCTTTATGCCAAACCAATATTTTCGCCAATCGGGTGCTGCGGAGACGCTGTTAACAAATATTTTATATCGCATCGCAGCATTTTTAACTAACTTTTAATTCGGCAAATGGCTAAATCGCTGCCAACGTAAAGCAGACCCAGGGGAGTCTTTCCAAGCATTACGTTAAGGAGAATTCACAAAACGGGCCCCCCATTTCAGCGAATCTCGAACATGTCGACGTTCAAAGTAGAAAAACAAACAAGGCTCACAGGGCTCATGTCGGCCTTGCTTGGCGTACTGAGCCTCGTAGTCGGTCAGGGCGCCTTTGCCGAAGATGCGGCAACTGCCGCCAAACCGGAATCCAGCAGCTTCGTTGGCAAATTCATCGGTGCGTATACGGACGGCTCGCAGGCGATGCCTGACACGCCGTGGCCTTTTACAGGCGATGGCGGCAGCGGCGGCGATGCGCCCGAGTTGCGCAAGCTTCCCGCGCCGCAGAACTCGCCGCCGTTCCCCTACGGTGAATATCAGATGGGCGGCACGCCTACCATCGGCGACCGCAATAACGCACTGGTCTATCCACTGATGAAGGCACTGGGCGAGTCCTCCGATTTCTGGAAGGATTCGCGCACGCAGATCAGCGGCTGGGTGGAAATCGGCGGCAATATGAGCACATCGCAGCGGCAGCCGGGCAACCGCTACACCAATGCGCCGGCTGCCTACGACCAGATCCCCAACTCGGTGCAGCTGCACCAGGCGGACCTGCGCGTGACGCGCCTGCCCGACACGTATCAGACCGACCACGTCGACTTCGGCTTCCGCTTCGACCTGTTGTACGGCATGGACTACCGCTTTACCACCATGAAGGGGTTCTGGAGCAACCAGTTGCTCAGCAAGAACAAGCAATACGGTTTCGATATGCCGATGGCGTATGTCGATACCTACATTCCCGGCATTGCGCAGGGCATGAACATCCGCGTGGGCCGCTTTATCTCGCTGCCCGACATCGAAGCCCAGCTGGCGCCGGACAATTACATGTTCAGCCACTCGCTGCTCTACTCGTATGACCCCTATACGCAGGTCGGCGTGGTCGATTCCATCAAGCTGAACAAAAACTGGACGGTGCAGTTCGGCCTGACCGGTGGTAACGATACCTTGCCCGGTACCTCGGGCTCGAAGCTTTCGCCGCTGCTCTGCGCGCAGTGGATCAACGATGCAAATTCGGACTCGATCTATGGCTGCGCGAACTCGATCAATGGCGCCAACTATGCCTACAACAACGTCAACCAGTGGGTGGCAACCTGGAGTCACCGCTTTAGCCAGACGCTGAACAACGCGGTCGAGGCGTGGTACATGAAAGAGAACAACGTCCCCGTCTGTACCGGCCAGGTTGGCAGCGACGGTCCGGCGACCCCCAACGGCTGCCTGAACAGCACCTACTTTACCGACCCGAGCAGGCGCTTCAACACCAGCGAAATTGCAGTCGTGGACTATCTGAACTGGCAGTTCAGCTCGAAGGATAGTATTTCGGCCCGCCTCGAATACATGGACGACCGCCAAGGGCAGCGCACGGGTACGCCGGCCAGATACTGGGGTGAAGCGCTGAGCTGGACACACTTCTTCAATCAGTCGCTCCTGTTCCGACCCGAGATCAACCGCTACACGGCGAGCAGCCCTGCCTTCAACGGCGGCACGAAACGGGTGCAGACCATGGTGGCGGCCGATTTGATCATGAGGTTCTGAACAATAAAGGAAGCGTGTGACTTACCCCGGCACCCTGCGTAGCGGAACACTTATGGCTGGCGCCATCATCATGGCCTGCGCTCTCGGCATCGGGGCCATCAGGGGCGTTGGCATCGGAATGACGGGGAAAAGGGTGGCCGGCTCCGTGCCGGTCGCCCCGGCTATATCGGTAGCGCCGTCGGTCGCCCGCGCGGTCGACGCCGAGATGCCAGGAAACCCACGCATCCGGCGCCCGCCCCGTCGTCTTGCATGGTCGGACATTGTTCCGGCATACAGGCCGCCGCAGCGCTGCAGCGTGCTGGCAACGGCCGGATCGCCCTTGCCCGCATGCGGCTATGGCGACTGGCCCGCATGAAAATCGACATCTGACACTTGACACTTTGCACTCGTCAAAAGGAGTCTTGCAATGAAGAGGTTTACGTTAGCCCTGCTCACGCTGGTTCCCGTTCTGGTACTGCCCGTCCAGGCCCACGCGTTTCACGATCTGGCACAGCAGAAGGTGATCGACAAGGCCATGGCGGACAAGAGGCAGGCGAAAGCGGGGCCGGCCAGCGGCGCGGTACCGGCCCCCCTGCTGGCGAAGGGGCATGCAGGCCATCCCTGAATCACGGTGGAAGCATTGGCGTGCTGATCGTGGCGGCACGCAGGGCAAGGCATGGCGGCGGCGGGGTGGCTACTGGATACGTGGACGAACGGATATGGTTCAATATGCGTCGCAAGACCACTTCGTTCCTCCACGCCATGACCTTGATCGACATTAAAAACCTCCAGCAAGCCGCTGCCGCATTCGGCGAGGCGCGCGGCTGGGGTCAGTACCACAGCCCCAAGAACCTGGCCATGGCGCTCAGCGTGGAAGTGGCCGAACTGGTCGAGATCTTCCAGTGGAAGACCGAGGACGAAGCGCGCGAGATCATGTCCACCGATGAGCGCGAGCATGTGGAGCAGGAACTGGCGGACATCACGATCTACCTGGCGCAGTTGCTCAGCGAACTCAATGTGGACCTGGATGCGGCGGTGAAAGCCAAGATGAAAATGAATGCGCTGAAGTATCCGCTGAAGACCGGCGGCGCGGGTTGAGATAGTGCGACGCTCAGGCCATACGTTGCGGCCAACAGGGATGTGCACCGCTGATGTGGCCGATGGTTTGCTCCCCTCGCCTCCGGGGGCCGCGCTGCTGCAGGCTGCAAGCGCGCCGGGCACGCAGGATTGCTTCGGATGCTGCATTGCAATATGGCGAACACGTGCGCGATAGCGCATTCCGCCCGTTCAAGGAGCGCAACCGCACGCTCATTACCCACATTATTTCCTACACTGCAAGACGTTCGCATCCATCGCCAGCGGGACCGCCAGCCATGACACGACTCGTCTTTGCCGCCGCCATCCAGCGCCATGTCCCCAGCCCGGAACGCGAAGTGTCCGCGGCTACCGTGTGTGCCGCCCTGGAACGCGCTTTCAGTGAGCAGCCGGAACTGCGCGGCTATATCCTCGACGACCAGGGCCAGTTGCGGCGGCACGTGGCCGTCTTTGTCGACGGCTCCGCCATTCGGGACCGCCGGCGCTTGAGTGACCGCGTAGGCGAGTGCAGCCAGATCTACGTGGTGCAGGCGCTGTCTGGCGGTTGACGATGCGCGGTGCCGTCGAAGGCACGCCACTGAAGTCTGGAGTCCAGCATGAGCGATCGGCTTCTCGTTGGCACGCGCAAGGGCTTGCTGATGTTGCAGCGCGACAGCGCCGGCGCATGGCGGCAGGACTCGGTGCATTTCCTGGGCGAGCCGGTCAGCATGGTGCTGGCCGATCCGCGCGACGGCACCTTGTATGCGGCGCTCAACCTCGGGCACTTCGGCGTCAAGCTATGGCGGCGCCGGGCGCGCGGCACGGAGTGGGGCGCGTGCACGGTGCCGGTTTATCCGCCGCAGCCGGAGCCGGAGAAGCACCGCGAATCCACCCCGGACGGCGTACCCACTGCTGCGCAAACCGGCCTGCCGCCCCCGGCGCCCTGGTCCTTGCAGCAGATCTGGTCGATGGAAGCCGGTGGGCCCGATGAACCCGGCGCGCTGTGGGCCGGCACCTTGCCGGGCGGCTTGTTTCGCTCCGACGACGGCGGTGCGAACTGGAAGCTGAACCGTCCGCTCTGGGACCGCCCGGAACGCAGCGAGTGGTTCGGCGGCGGTTACGATGTGCCGGGCATCCACTCCATTTGCGTGGATCCGCGCGACAGCCGCCATGTCACCGTTGCGGTATCGTGCGGCGGTGTCTGGCAGACCCGGGACGGCGGACAGAACTGGAACTGCACCTGCAGCGGCATGGTGGCGGACTACATGCCGCCGGAGCGGCGCGAGGACGGCAATATCCAGGACCCGCATCGCCTGGTGCAATGCGCCGGGCATCCGAACGCCATGTGGGTGCAGCATCATGGCGGCATTTTCCGCTCCGGCGACGGCGGCATGCACTGGCAACGTTTGCATGCCCAGCCATCGAGCTTCGGCTTTGCCGTGGCGGCGCATCCGCGCCGGCCCAATACCGCGTGGTTCGTGCCGGCGGTGAAGGACGAATGCCGCGTGCCGGCGGATGGCAAGCTGGTGGTCACCCGCACGCGCGACGGCGGAGTCAGTTTCGAGATATTCTCCGAAGGGTTGCCCGCGGACCCGGCCTATGACCTGGTCTACCGGCACGGCCTGGCGGTGGACAAGACCGGCGAGCGCCTCGCCATGGGCTCCACCACCGGCGGCTTGTGGATCTCGGAGAGTGGCGGGGAACGCTGGAAACTGTTCTCGGCGCATCTGCCACCCGTCTACTGCGTGCGCTTTTGCTGAGTTCCCCAGGCGCGCACCGATGCTCCCGACCGCTCGACAAAGGACGCGAACGCATGGCTGAAGCAAGCGCAAAGACCATTGGCAAGGCCGCCAGGACTTCCAAAGCCGCTGCCGGCGGCGCCATCGCCCGCATCGGCATCGGCGGCTGGAACTTCGCCCCATGGCGCGACAACTTCTATCCCGCCAGCCTGGCGCAAAGCCGCGAACTCGAATACGCCAGCCGCCAGCTCACCGCCATCGAAATCAACAGCACCTATCACGGCACCCAGAAGCGCACCTCGTTCGCCAAATGGCGCGACGAGACGCCCGACGGCTTCGTGTTCGCGCTCAAGGCATCGCGCTTTGCCACCAACCGCCGCGTGCTGGGGGAGTCCGGCGAGTCCATCGCGCGCTTTGTCGATAGCGGCATTGCCGAGCTGGGCGGCAAGCTCGGCCCGGTCGTCTGGCAATTCGCGCCCACCAAGCAGTTCGACCCCGAAGACTTCGAAGCCTTTCTCGCGCTGCTGCCCGCCTCGGTCGAGGGCCGCAAGCTGCGCCATGTACTCGACGTGCGGCACGAGAGCTTCATGACGCCGGACTATCTCAAGCTCGCGCGCAAGTACAAGGCCGCGACCGTCTTCACCGACTCGGACAAGTTTCCTTCCTTCGCCGATCTCACCGCGGATTTTGTCTATGCGCGGCTGATGCGCAGCAGCGAGGCGCTGACGACCGGCTATGCGCCCAAGGCGCTCGATGCGTGGGGCGAGCGGGTGAAGACCTGGGCGGCGGGCGGCATGCCCGAGGACCTGCCGCAGGTGGACGGCAAGGCCGCGGCCAAGCGCAAGCGCGAGGTGTTCGTGTTCTTTATCAATGGCGCCAAGGAGCGCGCGCCGGCGGCGGCGCAGGCGCTGCTGGATCGGCTGGGGTGGCAGGCTCCGCCTTGGGGTGCCGGCGCCAGTGGCAAATAGATAACAGATAACGGAACGGCGGCAGCCAGCCCGTTATAATCCGGCATGACCTCAAGCCCTACCCAATCCGCAGCGCCTGTCGCTGCCGGCGCAGCTGCATCTTTCGCCACACTGCCCCTGTCGCCCGCCACGCTGGCGACGCTGGAACAGCTTGGCTACCTGACCATGACCCCGATCCAGGCAGCCAGCCTGCCGGTCGCACTGGCCGGCCAGGACCTGATCGCGCAGGCCAAGACCGGCAGCGGCAAGACGGCTGCCTTCGCGCTCGCACTGCTGAACCGGCTGGATGCGCGCCAGTTCGACGTGCAGGCGCTGGTGCTGTGCCCCACGCGGGAGCTGGCCGAGCAGGTCACGCAGGAAATCCGCCGCATCGCGCGCGCGGAAGAAAACATCAAGATCCTGACGCTGTGCGGCGGCTCGCCGATGCGTCCCCAGGCCGACAGCCTGGCGCATGGCGCACATATTGCCGTGGGCACGCCCGGCCGCATCATGGATCACCTGGAGCGCGGTACGCTGCACCTGGAGGCACTGAACACGCTGGTGCTGGACGAAGCGGACCGCATGCTCGACATGGGCTTCTTCGACGATATCGCCTATGTGGCCAGCCGCTGCCCCAAGGAACGCCAGACCCTGCTGTTCTCGGCGACGTATCCGGAAGGCATCGCCAGGCTCAGCCAGCAGTTCCTGCGCAAGCCGCGCGAGATCAAGCTGGAGGAGCAGCACGACGACAGCAAGATCCGCCAGCGCTTCTACGAGGTGGGAGACAGCGACCGCCTCAACGCCGTGGGCCTGCTGCTCAATCATTTCCGCCCGGTCAGCACGCTGGCTTTCTGCAATACCAAGGCACGTTGCCGCGACCTGGTCGACCTGCTGCGCGCGCAGGGCTTTGAAGCCCTGACATTGCATGGCGAGCTGGACCAGCGCGAGCGCGACCAGGTGCTGGTGCAGTTTGCCAACCGCAGCTGCTCGGTGCTGGTCGCCACCGACGTGGCCGCGCGCGGCCTCGACATCGCCCAGCTCGAAGCGGTGATCAACGTCGACGTCACGCCCGACCCCGAGGTCTACGTTCACCGCATCGGCCGCACCGGCCGCGCGGACGAGGACGGCTGGGCGCTCTCCCTGGCCAGCATGAACGAGATGGGCCGCGTGGGCAATATCGAGCAGGCCATGGGCAGCGAGATGGAATGGCAGCCCCTGTCCGACCTGACCCCGGCCAGCAACGAACGCTTGCTGCCCCCCATGGTCACGCTGCAGATCCTCGGCGGCCGCAAGGAGAAGATGCGCCCCGGCGACATCCTCGGCGCGCTCACCGGCGACGCGGGCTACGCCAAGCACCAGATCGGCAAGATCAATGTGATGGAAATGTCCACCTACGTGGCGGTCGAGCGCTCCATCGGGCGCGAGGCGATGCGCAAGCTCAATGATGGGACGGTGAAGGGCAAGCGCGTGAAAGTGCGCATGCTGACGGAATAACGGTGGCCGCGACGCTGCTGTACCCGGGCATGCTCCGCTTGCCCGGCTCGTCCCGATGAAAACGCCAAAGCGGTTGCAGCCGCTGGTCGAGGACGGCCTGGTCGACGAAGTGTTGCGCCAATTGATGAGCGGCAAGGAAGCCACGGTCTATGTCGTGCGCTGCGGCGGCGAGATCCGTTGCGCCAAGGTCTACAAGGATGCCGCGCAGCGCAGCTTCCGGCAGGCCGCGACTTACCAGGAAGGGCGCAAGGTCAAGAACAGCCGCCAGGCGCGCGCCATGGAGAAGGGCACGCGCTATGGCCGCAAGGTGGCCGAGGAAGCCTGGCACAACGCCGAGGTGGATGCCTTGTACCGCCTCGCCGCCGCGGGCGTGCGGGTGCCCAGGCCGCACCTGTGCTTCGAGGGTGTGCTGCTGATGGAGCTGGTGGTGGATGCCGACGGCAATGCCGCGCCGCGCCTGAACGACGTGGCGCTGAGCCCGGAGCAGGCGCTGGCATTCCACGCCGCGTTGATCGAGCAGGTGATCCTGATGCTGTGCGCCGGCGTGGTGCATGGCGACCTGTCCGAATTCAATATCCTGGTGGACGCCGAGGGCCCGGTCATCATCGACCTGCCGCAGGCGGTGGATGCCGCCGGCAACAGCGACGCCAGCGTGATGCTGGAGCGCGATGTGGATAACCTCGCGTTCTACTTCGGCCAGTTCGCGCCGGAACTCAACGACACGCAGTACGGCAAGGAGATCTGGGCACTTTACCAGGCCGGCTTGCTGCAGCCGGGCGTGAAGCTGACCGGCAGGGTGGAGGTGGATGAGCGGCCGGTGGATGTGGAAGCGGTGCTGCTCGAGGTGGAAGACGTGCGGCTCGAGGAAGAGGCGCGTCAGCGGTACCTGCAGAGCGTGGAGTGAGCGGGGCTTGAACAGGGCGGGGGCTGATGACCGCCCGCCGCCGGCATCAGCCGAGCCGCACTACGTAGCCCTCCTTCGGCTCGCTCCTGCCCGCTACCAGGCTCGCGATCCTCTCCTGCGCCGCGCCGAAGCCGTGCTCTTCGACCAGCGCCAGCCAGCCGTTGGCCGGCTCCTTCACGAATTCGATAAACGCGCGCTGCGCCGCATTGAAGCGCTGGTTCACGCCCTCGGGGCCCCAGTCGGCATTGCGCTTGCGGATCTGCACCGGCGCGAAATAGAACTCGGGCCTGGGCCCGGGCAAGCCGGTGTCGCGCAGGAAGCCGGTGTTCTGCGCCGAGCCGGCGAAGCAGTCGTACACCAGCGCATTCCCGAAGTGATGATGCACGCGCGCGCGCAGCGCTTCATCGCCGGAGAAATCCACGTAGAGCGTGGGTTCGCCGGTGGCAAGCGTTTCCAGCGTGTCGTAGCCAACCACTTTCTCGTAGCAGCCCAGCTCCTCGACAAAGGCGCGGTTGCGCGCGGAGGTGATGGCCACCAGCGAGATGCCGGGGATGTCGCGCAGGCAGAAGGCGGTGCCGTAGGCGGTCTTGCTGGAGGCGCTGGACACCACCAGCCGGGCGGCGCCGAAGAAGCGGTTGTCTTCGAGGAAGTCGGCCAGCATGAAGGACGTGATGAACAGCGGCCGGTACAGCATCTGGTAGTTCTCCAGCTCCGGCGCGTAGGCGGCGTCGTTGAGCACGCGGGTGTACTGGTTGTAGGCCGAAGTCAGCGTCTTGCGATGCTCGCTGCCATCGTAGAAGCCGCGCGCGGTCACGCGCTCGGGCTGCATGCGGATATGGCTGGCGACGGGGAAGTAGCCGTAGAAACGCTCGCCGGCTGCCACGCCGGGGACGCCGCTGGCGACCACGTCGGCGAAGCCCCACACCGGCATATGGCCCCATTCCTGCTGGCCGGTCGGAAAGAACTGCCAGTAGTTCATGGCGTCGCCGAAGGCCGCGTAGGTGATGTTGTTGGTGGTGAGCGCGAAGCGGTCGATCTTCAGCAGGACTTCGCCGGGGGCGGCGTCGGTGCGTTCGTGGCGCGCTTCCAGCCGGCTTTCGTTTAGGGCATGCTTGCGTGTCAGCAGGCGGGTTATCTTGAGCGATTGGTTCCTGTCGTCGCTTTGGTCGCCTTGGGCGCCGTGCACCGTGTGTTCCATGTTGTCTCCTTTTTACCGTCGAGGCCGATGCCACCAATGTATCGCCGCAAGCCGGCCGCCGGGTTCGGAAACGCGGGTGCCGCGGCCGAGCCGGCGCAGGCGCCCGCCAGGCCGTTGAAACGCCCGTCGCAGCGCCGTGCGCGCTTTACCGTGAACGCCATTTACGAGGCCTTTGTTCGGATATGGCGGGCGCGCGGCTGGGGCGGCGTGACCACGCGCGCGGTGGCGCTGGAGGCGGGATGCTCCGTGGGCACCCTCTACGAATACTTCCCCAGCAAGGAGGCGCTGCTCTCCGGCTATGTGCGGCACACCATCGAATTGCTGCTGGCGCGCATCGAGGCGGAGGTGGTGAACGCCCCCGGACTGGACTGGCACACGCGCATCCGGCGCCTGGTGCGCCTGACCTGCGGCGCGGACGAAGCCGCGCTGGAGGGCTTCGAGCACGAGATGCTGGCGCTGGAAGCGCGCATCGCCGAAGTCAAGCATCACCGCCGTGTGTTCGATGAGTTGTATGCGGCTTGGCAGCGCGCGCTGGCGGCGTGCCCGGATCTGCCGTGCGCGCCGGATGACATCGCCGTGCGCGGCCTGGTGGAGGCGGTCTGGGGCGCACGCCGCTATCGCCTGCTGCTCCAGGCGGCCGAGTCCTCGCGGGCGGCATGGGTGGCGCAGATGGAGCGGCTTTGCGTGCTGGCGCTGGGAGAGGCGCCGCCGCCCATGGATCCTATGGATCCTGCGGATCGCTCCTGAACCCCACCTTCTTGTGCGTGCCGTCGCAGAACGGCTTGTTGCCCGAATGGCCGCAGCGGCATAGCCAGGCTTCGGTCATGCGGTTGATGGTCCTGCCGGTGCCGCTGATGACTTCCAGACTGCCTTTGATGCGCAGCGGTCCATTGGGGATGGGGTGAATTTCGAGAGGGCCGTCGCGCTGGGCCAACGGTTCCGATGCCACGGTGGCGGGCTCGCCGCTGGCGGTGAAGCCCGTGCTGGTGTGGCTGCTGTCGCAGAAGGGTTTGTTGCGCGATGCGCCGCAGCGGCACAGCGTAAGACGAAAGCCGGCGGGCTGGCCGTCGATGGTAATGGCGGCGCGCAGCGCCAGCGGGCCGTTCTCAAGCACGCGTGCCACGTTGACCAGGGGCGCGGCTTCGCCGGGGGAATTGTCGCGGGTCTGGTAGCCGATGGCGCCCGATGGACAGTTGTGCGCGATTTCGGCGATTTCCTCAGCGGTGGCGTTGTCGGGGTGGATCCACTCGCCCTCCACGCCGGGCACGAAGACGTCCGGGCGGTCCAGCGTGCAGTGGCGCGAATGGATGCAACGGCTGTCGTCGAAGAGGACGATGACGCGCTTTCCGGCAACGGACTCGGTGGCCATGGCTGGCCCTCCTGCGCAATGGGCGCCCCGGTGGCGCGCTCCATTTCCTTTATAGCGCCTGCGGCCGGGTTTGCGCAGTGCTTTTCGGCGGCTTTATCTTTTTACAAAGATTCGTGGGCGTCACCCCTGTAAGGCGTACGCGGGGGATGCTAATCTGGAAGCTATCGGCAGCGGCGCAACGCGCAGGTGCCCTGCCAGGCGCTCCCGCTATTCCGCGCGGGTCGAGTTTGCAGTCCTTTGGGATCGAACAAGGAGTGGGTGATGAAAACCGCACGGCAGGTTCTTGAGTCCAAGCCAACCCAGGCCATCTACAGTATTTCTCCCGGCTCCACGGTTTATGCCGCGCTGCAGTTGATGGCGGAGAAAGGCATCGGGGCGCTGCTGGTGATCGAGCACGGCGATATCGTTGGCATCCTGAGCGAGCGGGATTACGCGCGGAAGGTGATTCTGATGCAGCGTACGTCGCGCGAGACGTTCGTGCGCGACATCATGACGTCGGCGGTGATTTATGTGCGGGGGGATCAGAGCACCGATGAATGCATGGCGTTGATGACGCAGCATCGGTTGAGGCACCTGCCGGTGATGGACGAGGACAAGCTGATCGGGATGTTGTCGATCGGGGACCTGGTGAAGGATATTATTTCAGAGCAGCAGTTCATTATTCAGCAGCTGGAGCATTACATTACCGGCGTGAGGGTGTGAGCGGCGCGCGTCGGCGAGAGGCGGGGGAGGAGGGCGGTTTCATCCCCCATCCCCGGTACTCGCCAGCCAGCTACGCTGGAATGGGTACGCAAAAAAAGTCCACAATCCCTTTCGCGAACGACTTCAGCTGAATTTCCGCCTGATAGCGGCAAGAACCGGCAAGAAGCGCTCGCGTTCCGGGGGGCGCCTGCTCGACACCGCATCACGAACCAACCAGCCCTCGCACCCGATATTCAGTATCCGCGTATAGTTATGCGTTCACTGAATTAGGCTCTCTCCGGCAACGTCTGCATCGCGCAGCACCGGGTACGCCTTAGGTACGCCTTTATTCGGCTGAATTCAAACTTGTGGCCATGTTCCACGCTGTAGGCGGACAAAGGATCTGATTTCCCCGCTGTTGGGCGCAATGCTGGCTGCTTATGCTTACGTGCCCTGCTGCCTCCCGATGTCTGCCTCCGCTTCTGCTTCACCTTCTTCGTCCGTCGCCACCCCCACCCTGAGCCACCAGGAGATCATGCGAGTGATCGGCGGGATCATCCTGTGCATCCTGCTGGCCGCGCTGGACCAGACGGTTGTGATTCCGGCCGTGCCCGCGATTGCCAACGACCTGAGCGGTTTTGACCACTTGTCGTGGATCGTGACGGCCTACCTGATCACTTCCACCATTTCCACGCCGCTATACGGCAAGTTGTCCGATAGCCATGGCCGGCGGCGGCTGTTGATGCTGGCGATCGGGCTGTTCATCCTGGCGTCGGTGGCGTGCGCGATGGCGGCCACGCTGGAGCAGCTGATCCTGTTTCGCGCCCTGCAGGGCATTGGCGGCGGCGGCCTGTTTTCGCTGGCGCAGGCGGCCATTGCCGATGTGGTGGCGCCGCGCCAGCGCGGGCGTTACCAGGGTTATCTGGCCACGGTGTGGGCGGTGGCATCCATCGCCGGCCCGCTGGTCGGTGGCTGGACGTCGGATCACCTCTCGTGGCGCTGGCTGTTCTGGATCAATGTGCCGCTGGGCTTGCTGGCCATGTTCATGTGCCATCGCGGCCTGAGCCAGTTGCAGGCGCGCGGCGGTTCGGCGCGGGTGGACTGGGGCGGGGCATTGCTGCTGACGGTGTCGATCGTGGCCTTCCTGCTGGCGATGAGCTGGGGTGGCGATGTCTATGCATGGCTGTCGCCGGAAATCGCCGGCCTGGCCTTGCTGGCCGTGGCGGCGACGGGCGCGCTGGTCTGGCAGGAGCGCCGTGCCGCGGATCCGATGCTGCCCCCGCGGTTGTTCCGCAATAGCGCCTATGTGCTGGGCGTGGCGGCGTCCGCGATGGCGGCGCTGAACATCTTCCTGTGCATCTTCGCCCTGCCGCTGCACTTCCAGCTGGTGCGGGGCGCCGATGCCTCCGAATCCGGCTTGCTGGTGGTGCCGTTCCTGCTCTCCACGGTGGCGGGCAACTTTATCGTGGCCGGGCTGGCGCCGCGCCTGGGGCGGATGCGCGGCATCCTCACCGGCGGTTTCATCGCGGCGGCGCTTGGCTTGCTGGCGCTGGTGGCGGTCTCGCCCGGTACGCCGCTGGTGCTGGTGCTGCTGGCGATGACGGTGGCCGGCGTGGGGCTGGGCATGGCCATGGTCGGCACCTTGATGACAGTGCAGAACGTGCTGGAGCGCCGGGATACCGGCGCCGGTACCGGCGCGTTGCTGGTGTTGCGCTCGCTCGGCAGCGCTTTGGGCGGTGCGCTGGCGGGCACCTTGCTGACGCTGGAATTCCGCAACGCGCTGCAGTCCTCCGGCGTGACCCAGGCCCTCGACCTGGGCGCGCTGCGGCACGGCAGCGAGGCGCTGGCCCATCTTTCGCCCGCGGTGCGCGATGTGCTGACGGGTGGCGTGGAGTCGGGCTTCCGGCTGATCTTTGCCGTGGGCGCCGTCGCCTCCCTGCTGGCGCTGGCGATCGTGCGCCGCATGCCGGACGTGGAACTGCGCAGCGGCGTGACCGAACACGCAGCCACGCTGGCGATGGAGTAAGCGGGCCAGGGCCGCGCGGCGTGCGTGGCCCCCGCCCGCATCCCCACCCCCGCATCGAACTGGCGGCCAACGGCGTATAAACTACGGACAGACCATCACTGGAGTCCGATTCATGCGCCGTCTTCCCGCTCAGCGTTCACGCGCCCTGCAACGCACCGCCCTGACTGGCGCGTTGGCCCTGGCCGCCGCCGCTGCTGTCGTTGCCACGCCGCGGTTCGCACAGGCAGCACAGGCCGCGGTTGCCCCGGCAGCCGGCGCGGCCAAGCCCGTCGGCGCGTGCCCGGCATCGCTGAACTTCAAGTTCCCCCGCTTGCAGGACGAGGCACCGCAGGACCTCTGCCAGTACGCTGGCAAAGTCGTGGTGGTGGTCAACACCGCCAGCTATTGCGGTTTTACCCCGCAGTACGAAGGGCTGGAGGCGCTGTACGCCAAGTACCGCGAGCGCGGCCTGGTGGTGCTGGGCTTCCCCTCGAACGATTTCTCGCAGGAGCCGGGCTCCTCCAAGGAGATCGCGGACTTTTGCTACAACACCTACGGCGTGAAATTTCCGATGCTGGGCAAATCACATGTACGCGGCAGCGATGCCAATCCCATGTATGCGCTGCTCGCCAGGCAGTCCGGCACCACGCCGAAGTGGAATTTCTACAAATACGTGATCGACCGCAACGGCCAGGTAGTGGGCAGCTATAACAGCATGACCAAGCCGGACGACCGGCAGTTCGTCGGCAAGCTCGAGCAATTGCTGGATAGTGCGCGCTAGCCGCCAGGCGGCGCTCCCGCGCTGAGCCCGCAGGGAGCCGGGCGATCGCATGCCTATGGCGCTGCCAGCGCGCCCGGGATGGCACTCGCGAGAAAATCGTAGACCGCGCGGATGCGGGCGCTGCCGCGGATTTCCCGGTGCACGGTGAGCCAGACCGGCAGCGGCGGAATCGCCAGCTCTGGCAGCACGATGCGCACGCGCGGATCGCCGGCGGCGATATAGCGCGCGGCAAAGCCCACGCCCAGCCCGGCCCGGATCGATTGCCACAGCACGATATCGTCGTCGCTGCGCACGCCGAACGCCTCGCGCGAGACTTCGATGCCCATGGCGCGAAAGCCGCGCAGGAGCCTGTCCTCGCGGTCATAGCCCACCAGTTCGTGCCGCAGCAAATCCTGCGGCGTGCGCGGCACGCCCTTGCGGCGCAGGTAGTCCTCATGGGCGCAGGCGCATAGCGGCACGTTCGCCACCTTGCGCGCGATCAGCGAGGCCTGGCTGGGCCGTACCATGCGGATGGCGATATCGGCCTCGCGCCGCAGCAGGTTGCTCACCTCGTCGGACGACACCACCTCGATGGCGAGCTGCGGCTCGCGCAGGCGCAGGTCCGCCAGCAACGGCGGCAGCAGGAAGCTGGCCACCACGCGGCTGGCCGACACGCGCACCGTGCCCGCGATGCCGGACTCGCTGCGCGCCAGCGTGCGCGCTACCGCGTCGGCGCCCTGCTGCATGGCGCGCGCATGCCCGGCGATGGCGCGCGCGGCATCGGTGGGCTGCAGACCGTGGCCGGTGCGCTCGAACAGCGGCACGCCGAGCTGGGCTTCCAGCTGCGCCACGTGCCGCCCCAGCGTGGGCTGGCTGCTGGAAAGCCGCCGCGCCGCGCCCAGCAGGCTGCCGCTCTCCATCACCGCCAGGAAGGAGCGCATCAGCGCCCAGTCGAATTCTTCAGCCATTGCCCTCTCGCTTCTTGCCCGTGGTGCTGTTCGGGTGTTATTCGCGATATTCAAAAATGAATTCGTGACTTACCAAGTCATGCAATTGTGATGCAGCACGGCATTGGCCACAATGGTGCTCATCGATCCCGCGGGTCCGGCAAGGAGAACACCATGAGCGACACCATATTGATCCTGGGCGCCAACGGCCGGCTCGGCCGCACCCTGGTGGATGCGCTTGCCGCCGCCGGCTGGACCGTGCTGGCGCAGGCGCGCCGCCCGCTGACCGGCACCGTGCCGCAAGGCGTGCGCAGCCTGGCCATCGACGTGGGCGACACCGCTCAGCTGATCGCCGCCGCGCGCGGCGCCAGCGTGGTGGTGAACGCGCTGAACCCCGCCTATACCGAATGGGGCCAACACGCCGAAGCGCTGGCGCGCGGCGCCATGGATGTGGCGCAGGCGCTGGGCGCCCTGCTGCTCTTTCCTGGCAACGTCTACAACTACGGCGAAGCCATGCCGCCGCTGCTGCGCCCCGATACCGCCGCGCGGCCCAGTACGCGCAAGGGCCAGATCCGCTGCCGCATCGAAACCACCATGCGCAAGCGAGCACCCGCGCTGCGCAGCGTGGTTATCCGTGCCGGAGATTTCTTTGGCGGCCCGGGACGCGGTTCGTGGATGGACCTGGCGATCGCCAGGTCGCTCGACCAGGGCAAGGTGGTCTATCCTGGCCCGCGCGACCGCGCGCATGCCTGGGCCTACCTGCCCGACCTGGCGCAGGCATTCGTCGCGGTGGCGCAGCGCCACGCGGACTTGCGCGGCCACGCAGTGCTGCATTTCGCGGGCTATACGCTGACGGGCGAGCAGCTGGTGGGCGCGCTGGCCGAAGCCAGCGGCATGCCGCTGGCGCCGCGCGTGCGCGGCATGCCGTGGTGGCTGATCCGCGCCGGCGGCGCGGTGGTGCCGATGTGGCGCGAACTGGCCGAGATGGCTTACTTGTGGAAGGTGCCGCACGCGCTCGACGGCACCGCGCTGCAGGCGCTGGTGGGCGAGCTGCCGCGCACGCCGCTCAGGCAGGCGCTGCGCGCGAGCCTTGGCGAACTGGGTTTGCGGGTGGCGGCCTGAGGGGTGCGCGTTGGGCGGTGCGCGTTATTGCGTCAACGCCTCGGCGCGCGTGAGCACGCTGCCGAAGTGATGGCGCCACAGCTTCGCGCCCAGCGCACCGGAAGGATCGAGCGAGGAGCCGACGGTGAGATCCGAAAGGAGCGTGGGCTGCAGGCCTGCGTCAAACAGCGCGAAGCCCGCCGCCAGCACGCAGGTTTCCGTCTGGATGCCTGCAACAAGCACGCGCTCGGGGGCCAGTTCACGCAGATACGCAATGGCGTCGGCGGACGGCAGGTAGCCGTGCTTCACAAACACGCGATCCGCCGGAATCAGGCAGGTGTCTCCCGTGCCGGGCGCCCAGCCAAGCTGGCGCATGAACGGCGTGCTGGCCTCGTCGTGGTGTTCCACGGTCGCCACGGAAGGCATCTGGCCGATCAGCGGCAGCAGGCCATCGATCAGCCATTGCGGCGGCGAGAAGGTAGGCTGGACATCGACGATCAACAGGGCTTGTCGCAAGGTATTCTCTCCGGCGGTCGCATCGAAATGCCTGGCCGGCGCATTATAAGAGAGGACCGCAACAGCCCCCGTCCGGCGCCGCTGTCAGTCCAGCATCGCCGCCAGCGTCGCTGGCAAGCCGCGATTCGGCTTGCGTGGCGGCCGCGCGAAGCTGCCTTCCGCGGCGCCGGTCGGCGCCAGCGCGATCAGGCTCTCGCAATGCCGGATCGCGCTCGACACGCCATCCACCACCGGCACCGGAATCCGGTCCTTGAGCGTGCGCGCCAGTCCCGCCAGCGGAGCGCCGGCCACGATGATCACATCCGCGCCATCCTCGCGCACCGCCTTCAGGCTCAGTTCCTCCAGCCGCGCCGCGTGGTCCTCCTGCACGCTGCCGATATCGCGCAGCGGCTGCTGCAACGAACGCACGCTGGCTAGCCGGGAAGTCAGCCCGTTAGCCGCCACGCATTCCCGATACCAAGCCTCGATCCGATGCGAAATCGCGATGATGGAAAAACGCTGGCCAAGCAGGCAAGCGCTGGCCAGCGCCGCTTCCGTCATGCCCACCACCGGGACGTTGAACAACTCCTTGAGCCCCGCCAGCCCCGGATCGCCGAACGCAGCCACCACCAGGCCATCGAACTGCCCCTGATGCTCCGCCGCCACGCAAGCCGTGGCGTAACCGCCCACCAGCGCCTCGAACCGCGTCTCGATATAAGCCACGCCAAACGGCGCCGTCGCCATCGCCAGCGAAGTGCCGGGCGAAGCAGTGCGCGCAGCCTCCGCGCGAATCAGCTCGGTGACGCTCTCGGAAATATTGGGATTCACAACAAGAATACGCATGATCAAGTCCGCAAAAATCAAACCAGCGAAGGCGCGCCGGCAGGCAAGAACCTGCCCCGTCCCGGAGCCGGTTCCAGATACTTCCCATCCTCCACCAGCAACTCCCCGCGCGAGAGGCAATGCACCGGCCAGCCGGTGACTTCGATGCCTTCATAGGGCGTGTAATCCACCGCATGATGCAGATCGCTATTGGCGATGCGTACCTTGCGCTGCGGATCCCACAGCGCGATATCCGCATCGGCGCCCACGGCGATCGTCCCCTTGCGCGGATACAAGCCGTAGAGCCGTGCCGGCCGATACGAAGTCAGCTCGACAAACTGATGCAAGGAAAGCTTGCCCTTCGCAATGCCATCGAACAACAGCGGCAGCCGCGTCTCGATGCCGGGCACGCCATTGGGAATGTGGTCGAAAGGCTGGGCCGTGCCACCGAGCTTCTTCCCTTGCGGATCGTCATAGTTGAACGGAGCATGATCGGAAGAGAACACACTGAACACGCCATTGGCCAACGCACGCCAGACCGCAGCCTGGTTCTCGGGGTCGCGCGGCGGCGGGCTGCAAACGCACTTGGCGCCTTCATAGCCATCATCACCGGGCAAGCCCATATCCTCCGCGGTGAGATACAAGTACTGCGGGCAAGTCTCCGCCAGGATCGGCAACCCCCTACCCTGCGCCCACCGGATCTGCTCGATCGCCTCCTTGCCGGAAACATGCACGATCAGGATCGGCACATCGACGAGCTCCGCAAACGTAATCGCGCGATGCGTGGCTTCACGCTCCACCAGGGCCGGGCGCGCCATGCCGTGGAAGCGCGGCGAAATCCGCCCTTCCCCGACCAGCTTTTCGGTCAGCCACGAGATGCAATCCGCATTCTCGGCGTGCACCATCACCAGCGCATCGTTGCGCTTGGCCACGTCGAGCACGTCCAGCATCTCGCGATCCGACAGTTTCAGGTCGTCGTAGGTCATATAGACCTTGAACGAGGTATAGCCCTTGCGGATCAACTCGGGCAATTCATGCTGCAGGACTTCCGGCGTGGGGTCCGCCACGATCAGGTGGAAGCCGTAATCCGCCACGGCACGGCCCTCGGCACGGCGGTGATAGTCCGCCACCGCGGCCTTGAGCGAACCGCCCTTCTCCTGCGCCGCAAACGGAATCACCGTGGTGGTGCCGCCGCAAACCGCGGCACGCGTGCCGGTGAAGAAATCATCCGCCATGCGCATGCCCTCCGGCATCGGCTGGTCCAGGTGGACATGGCCATCCACGCCGCCGGGCAACGCCAGCAGTCCCGTGGCGTCCATCTCGCGCGTGCCGCGCGGCAGGTCATTGCCCAGCATGGCAATGCGGCCATCGCGCACGCCGATGTCGCAGGTGAAGCGGTCGGAGGCGGTGACCACTTCAGCGTTGCGGATGACCAGATCGAGTTCGGTGTTCATGCGCCCTGCTCCTTCATTCCACTTCGGCAAACAGGCGGCCCCAGCCGCGCAGCGCGCGCGTATCCACGCCGGCCAGCCGCAGCGATTTCCACACCACGGTGGAGATGGTGTCGTAGACGGGGATGCCGGTCTCGGCTTCCAGTTCTTCCACCAGGTGCGCCGCGCGCAGGTTGGTGCAGAACGTCGTGATGGCCGACGGCTTGTGCTGCGCCACTTCGCGCACCATGCGGCGGATGGTGTCTTCTTCCACTTCGGCGAAGCTGTAGTTCACATGCAGGTCGAGGTGGCGCTCGGCGGTGCAGCTAAAGCCGTTGCGCTTGTAGTTCTGCACGATGCGTTGCTGCACGTCGTCCAGGTAAGGCGTGACCAGGGCGAAATCGCCCGCGCCGGTCTTCTCCAGGATTTCGTTGAGCGCCAGCACCGAGGTGGTGGCGGGAATGCCGGTGGCCTCGGTGATCTGGCGGCACAGCGCCTCGTCTTTCTCGAATCCGAGCCAGCCGGACGAGGTACCGTTCCACGCGATCACGTCCACGTGCGCATCGGCCAGCAGCTTGGCCGCGCCGATGATCTTGCCGAGATCGAACTGGCCCAGCGCCTGGTCGCGCAGCGAGATCTCGGTGACGGTGAAGCGCGAGAAATGCGCGCTGACGTTCGGCAGGCCGCTCACCATGGCGCTGGTGATGGGCTCCAGCGCGGTGTTGGAAGACGGCGTGAGCATGCCGAGAAGGGTGCGTTTGGTCATGGGAGTGATGCTCTCGGGAGATGGCAGGGCCCGATGCGATGTTGCGCCGGGCCGTGCTCGTTATTGTTCGGGTTTGTCGTTGAAGGCGAGGGCGGTGCCGGGCTTGCCGTGGCTGGCATGCGCCAGGGCCAGCTCTTGCTGCAGCGCTGCCCGCAGTGCGGCGTCGGGTCTGACCTTGTCGCCGGCCTGCAGCGCGGGCAGCACGAAGTCGTTGACCATCTTGCGGTAGATGTCCAGGTAGGCCGCGTCGCGCAGGCCGCCGGCGGTGGACATGATGCTGTTCATCACCACCACGGCGTTCTGCCGCGGCAGCACGGTGATGAACTGGCCCTTGAAGCCCATCGCGCTGAATTCGCGCTCGCTCTTGACGATGTTGTTGACCCAGCAGTAGTAGCCGTAGTCCGTGGCGGGCCCGGCGGGCGTGGTCATGCGCGTGATCCAGTCGGCGGGCACGATTTGCTGGCCCTGCCATTTTCCGTGGTCAAGCATCAGCAGGCCCAGCTTGGCCATGTCGATGGAGCGCAGGCGCAGGCCCCAGCCGCCGGAGACCGCGCCCTTGCCATCGGCGCCGTCCCAGCGGTAGTGCGACATGCCGAGGGGCTTGAAGAGTCGCGCTTCGGCATAGCGCTGTTCGGGCTGGCCGCTGACTTGCGTAATGGTGGCACCCACCAGCACGGGATTGACGTCGATGTAGTCGAACTCGGTGCCGGCCTTGGTGCGCACGGCGGCGGAGGCAGCCACCTTCAGCCGGTCCGGCACGCCGTAGTAGAGCGTGTCGGTGCCTTCCACCAGCTTGTACGACAGGCCGCTGGACATCGACATCAGATGGCGCAGTTCGATGTCCTGCTTGTCGGCCAGCGCGGGCGCCAGGTCCGGGCGCGCGGCGGCCAGCAGCGGGGCGGGCTTGTCATGCGGGCTGAGCTTGCCGTTGCCCACCAGCGTGCCGACCAGCAGCGCGCTGATGAACTTGGTGACGGAGTAAAGCTCGTGGTTGTAATCGCGGGACAGTTCGTCGCCGTAGCGCTCGAACACCAGCTTGCCATCCTTGATGACGAGCAGGCTGCGCACATCGAGCTGGTCGCGGCGGATCCATTGCGACAGTTCGACCAGCTTGCGCGAATCGACGCCCACGGATTCGGGTTGCGCGACGGGCAGGTCCGCAGCGGATGGCGCCGCTGCGCGTTGTGCGGCGGCAGCTTCCTGGGCCTGCGCGGTTCCGGACAGCAACAGGGGCAACAGGGCGGCCATCGTGGCGGCGCTGGCCAACAGGCGTGGGATTGCTTTCATGAAGTGTCTCCTCCACCGCCCGGCACGCGGGGGCGCCGGGGCGGGAGCGGTTCAGGCCGTGCCGCTGCCGGCGTGTGCCGGCGCGGCGCGTGCGTGGGTTGGACTTGTCGTGGAGATCGGGCTGCGCTCAGACCGGCAGCTTCTTCTCGTAGTCGATCGCGGTCGAGGAGAGCAACAGGCCGACGCCGGCGGCGGCGAAGAACATCAGCGCCAGGAAGTAGGAGCCGGTGAACTGCACGATCATGCCGACGATGATGGGCACGGTGATACCGCCGATATTGCCGCCCAGGTTCATGATGCCGCCCAGCACGCCCACCTTGTTGCGGGTGCCGAGGATGGACGGGATGCACCAGAACAGGCCGCACCAGCGCAGGAAGAACAGCGTGCAGGACAGCAGGACCACGACGACCACCGGATCCGTGACGTAGGCCACCGAGAAGATCGAGACCGTGGCCACCACGGCGGCGATGCCGAACAGGGTGCGCATCACGCGGTTGGGCGAGCCGCYCGCGGCCTTCCACTTGTCGGCGATCCAGCCGCCGACCAGTTCGCCGACGAAGCCGGCGAAGAAGATGATGAAGCTGGCGCCGCCCATCTGCTTGATGTCGAAGCCGTGCACCTTGTTCAGGTAGTTGGGCATCCAGGTCAGCAGACCGTAGAAGACGCTGTTGAAGCACATCCAGCCGATCGCCATGCACCACACCGAGCGGTACTTGAGGAAATCGAGCGAGCGTCCGGACAGGTTGGCCGGCTCGGCGCGATGCTCGGTGGCTTGCGCGGCTTCGATATAGCTGGCTTCCAGCTCATTGACGCCCCGGTGTTCGCGCGGGGAATTGCGTACGTAGTACCACGCCAGCATCCCGGCCAGCACGGTGCCCACGCCGGCGACCACGAAGGCCAGGCGCCAGGAGCCCAGCGCGGTGATCAGCCACGTGATGATGATGGCGCCGAGCGCCGCGCCCAGCGGCGCGCCGCCGTCGAGCAGGGTGGCGCCGCGGCCGCGTTCGTTCTGCGTCATCCAGATCGCGTTCAGCTTGCCGCCGGCCGGGTAGATCGGCGCTTCGGCCGCGCCCAGGCCAAGCCGGGTCAGCAACAGCGCGCCGGCGCTGGTGCACACCGCCGCCATGGCCTGGAACGCGCCCCAGAAGATGGTGGCGGTGGCGATCACGATACGCGGCTTGTACTTGTCCGCCAGCATGCCGCCGGGAATCTGCATGACCGCGTAGGTCCAGAAGAAGGAACTGAGGATCAGGCCCTGCATGGTGGGGCTGAGGTCGAACTCCTTGGCGATCAGCGGCATCGCCACCGACAGCGAGGCGCGGTCGATGTAGTTGATGGCGATGAGGAACAACATCATCAGGAAAATCTTCCAGCGTACGGAGCTCTTCGTCTCCGTTAGCGCCGCGGCCCGGCTTGTCGTTTGCATGACGCGTGTCTCCTTTGAGGAATGGTAGGCGGTTTGTGTTTGTGTGTCGCGCAACTGGATCGGAGTATAGGATACGTAATCTGTAATTACAACTCTCGTAAGTCATTGATTTTATTATTAAGCAAATGCACAATTTCAGGGTGTGATAGCCTTCTTGTGGTGCATGTTCCCCGTATCGGTGATGTCTGTGACTCAAACGCTTCCTAAATCCACGCGCCTGCGCACCCTCGGCATGTCCGCCGAAATCGCCTCCCGGCTGCGCACCATGATCGAAGAGGGCGAACTGCCGCCCGGCGCCCGTGTCGATGAGCGCGCCTTCTGCGAAATGTTCGATGTGTCCAAGACGCCGTTGCGCGAGGCACTCAAGGTGCTGGTGTCCGAGGGACTGGTGCTGCATCGGCAGTACATCGGCTACCGCGTGGCGGCGCTCGACCTCGACGAACTGCGCGCCACCTTCGAGACCCTGCACGGGCTGGAAGCCACAGCCGGCGAACTGGCGGCGGCGCGGCTCTCCGAGATGGACATGGCGCGGCTGGAGCGCAAGCACCTGGCCATGCTCGATGCCCACGCTGCGGGGCGGCGCACCGAGTACTTCCGCACCAACCAGGAAATCCACCAGCTCATCATCGACGGCGCCGCCAACCCGGTGCTGGCCGGCATCTACGCCATGCTGATGAGCAAGGTCCACCGCGCACGCGGCGCCGCCAACGCGGATATGCTGCGCTGGCAGGAATCGCACGAGGAACACGAAGCCATCATGGTCGCGCTGCGCGAACCAGGCCGCCCGCGGCTGGCGCAGGTGCTGCGCCAGCATTCCGAGAACACTGCCAAAGAAGTCCTGACCGTGGTCGCGCGGAGCCTGTCCGAGCCCGTCGGCCGCACTGCCACCGAAGCCAAGGGGAAACGATGAAACTGGTACGTATGGGTAAGCCGGGCGCGGAACGCCCGGGAATGATCGATGCCGAAGGCCGCGTGCGCGACCTGTCCGGCGTGCTGGACGGCCTGGGGCCGCAGGAACTGTCCGCCGAAGCGCTGGCGCGGCTGGCCAAGGTTGACCCGGCCACGCTGCCGGTGGTGCAGGCCGACCGCTTCGGGGTGCCCTGGACCGGCATCGGCAAGATCGTGGCGATCGGCCTGAATTACGCCGATCACGCCGCCGAAGCCGGCATGCCGCTGCCGGCCGAGCCCATCGTCTTCCTCAAGGCCAACAGCTCGCTCAACGGCCCCAATGACGCAGTGATGCTGCCGCGCGGCTCGGAGAAGACCGACTGGGAAGTGGAACTCGGCGTGGTGATCGGCAAGGTCGCCCGCGACGTTTCGCGCGACGTCGCGCTCTCCCACGTGGCGGGCTACTGCGTGGTCAACGATGTTTCCGAGCGCGAATTCCAGATCGAGCGCGGCGGCACCTGGGACAAGGGCAAGGGCTGTGACACCTTCTGCCCGGTCGGGCCCTGGCTGGTCACGCGCGACGAAGTCGCCGACCCGCAGGCGCTGGGACTGTGGCTGGAAGTCAACGGCGAGCGCGTGCAGAAGGGCAGCACCGCCACTATGGTGTTCGACGTGGCCACGTTGGTGAGCTACGTCAGCCGCTTCATGACGCTGCACCCCGGCGACCTGATCTGCACCGGCACGCCGCCGGGCGTGGGCATGGGTTTCAAGCCGCCGCGCTTCCTCAAGGCGGGCGACACCATGCGCCTGGGCGTCGACGGCCTGGGCGAGCAGGGCCAGACGGTGGTGGCGTACGCGTAGGGCTGTCTGGTTCAGTTGAAAGGCAAAAGGAGGGCGGCCAGCGATGGCCGCCCTCCTCGCTTGTACCTCCGGCGATACCTGCCGGCTACCTGCTGGCAATCGCGGTGCGTTGATGACGGGGAGGGCCTGTGATCCCCCGAGCGAGCTCAAGTTCCCCCTGTGATGCTCTCGCGTGAAGAGACCGTCCCCCGTTCGCAACAGTTGTTCCCCTCATTTCGCTACAAAGGGTTAAACCGTTTGCGCTCTGCGCCCAGCGTGAAATACTGTTTTCCATATACCTCGAAAATACGAGCACCGCCATGTCAGAACACGCCCCCGAATTTGTCGAGTCTCTTCTTGCCGACTCGCCCGCGGTCTCACCCGCCGCAGTCTCGCGCCCCTCGCGCCCTTCCCGCTTCTGCGAACTGGCTGACACCGCCGACAGCCGGGCCGACCTGGAAGCCATCCGCCACAGCATCCACCAGCATCCGGAACTTGCCTTCGACGAAGTGCGTACCGCGGAGCTCGTCGCCAGCCAGCTCGAAGGCTGGGGCTACGCCGTGACGCGTAGCGTCGGCGGTACTGGCGTGGTCGGCACGCTGCGGCAGGGCGACGCGCGCCGCAGCATCGGCGTGCGCGCCGACATGGACGCGCTGCCCATTCACGAACGCACCGGCCTGCCGTACGCCAGCGCCAACGCCGGCAGGATGCACGCCTGCGGGCACGACGGCCATACCACCGTGCTGCTTGGCGCGGCGCGGCAACTGGCGCGCACGCGCAACTTCAACGGCACCGTCCACCTGATCTTCCAGCCCGCCGAAGAAATCGGCGCCGACGGCGGCGCCGAGCGCATGCTTGCCGACGGCTTGTTCGAGCGCTTCCCGTGCGACGCGATCTTCGGGCTGCATAATCACCCTGGCGTGGAGGCCGGTACCTTCATGTTCCGTGCCGGCCCGTTCATGGCGGCTTGCGACACGGTGTCGATCACGATCCGCGGCAAGGGCGGCCACGCGGCCCGGCCCCACCAGTCGATCGACCCGATCCTGGTGGCCGGCAGCCTGGTGATGGCGCTGCAGAGCATCGTGTCGCGCAACATCGATCCGAACGAGACCGCGGTGGTGACCATCGGTACGTTGCATGCGGGGCATGCGCCTAATGTGATTCCGGAAAGCGCCAAGCTGGAATTGAGCGTGCGGTCGTTCAGCCCCGATGTGCGGCGCACGCTGGAAGACCGCATCCGGCGGCTGGTGACTTCTCATGTGGACGGGTATGGGGCGTCCGTCGAGATCGATTACATCCGCGGGTATCCGGTGCTGATCAATAGCGAGCGCGAGACGGAGTTTGCGCGGCAGGTGGCGGAGGAACTGGTCGGGCCGGAAAAGGTGGTGGCGAATTTTCCGCAGATCGCGGGGAGTGAGGATTTTGCTTACTTCCTTCAGCAGCGGCCGGGGTGCTTTGTGAGGATGGGGAATGGGGTGGGGCAGCCATTGCTGCATAACGCCGGGTATGACTTCAATGATGAGAATTTGACGGTGGGGGCGGCTTATTGGGCCAGGTTGGTGGAGAGGTATCTGGAGGGGTGAAGGGTGGTTTGTGGAGGGTTGTGGCTCTTTTTTTTGCGCGGCGTTGGTTGTTGCACCCAACAGCCATACGACAACCCCCTGCGGGGGCTGCCGGTCACTTTTCTTTGCGCGGCAAAGAAAACTAACGAAAAGAAAGCCGCCCTGCCGGGAGCAGAGCAATAAGGCTTATTGGTGGCGGTGGTTTCGTCGTATGGCCCTGAGTGTTGGCTGGCATGTCCTACCGGCGTCAATGGCGGCGCCACTGCTTCTCCCAGTGGTTTCGTGGTGCGGCCCCTGACCTCGTTTGCGGTGACCGTTCTCACATCTGCCGTTCGCGGTGCGAAGTGCTGCGCCGTTTCAGGTGTGGCTGGTTTCGTGGTTTTGTCTCTGACGGCAGACGCCCTGCCATTGGATACCCCTGCCGTACCGGCTCTGGCCGTGACCGGATTCTCGGCCGTCCTCGTTTCGTGGTGGGCGCAGTGGCCCGGTCGGCTGATGCGAAGGATATTCAAATCGAGAAGGTGTTGCTCCACTCGCCAACCGACGTAACGGCGAGGCTGCAAGCCAGTGCGTTCGATCCACCAAGCCCACCACGAAACTCATCAGTACGAAGCCGCGCGGCGCCCCGCACGGCGAACGGCAGGGACCGAATGATCACCGCGCGTGCCGTCAGAGACAAAACCACGAAACCAGTGCGGTGCGGGATAGCGCAGCCCTTTGCACCGCGAACGGCAGATGGCCGGATGGGCAATGGCGATGCTACCGTGGACACCACCACGAAACCGCCGGCTAATGCAATTGCGATGCCTTTCAAGCCGGTAGGACACGCCAGCCAACACTCCGGGCCGTACGACGCAATCACTGCCGCCGAATAGCCTTATTGCTCTGCTCCCGGCAGGGCGGCTTTCTTTTCGTTAGTTTTCTTTGCCGCGCAAAGAAAAGTGACCGGCAGCCCCCGCAGGGGGTTGTCGTATGGCTGTTGGGTGCAACAGCCAACGCCGCCCCCAAAAAAACCGAGAATCCCGCGTACCAACGTTGTACGGACGCTCACCGAAAAAACCCACTAGGCGGCACCCCGAACTGCCTCCTGAACATGGTGGAAAACGCACTAGGACTCTCATACCCGAGATCCAGCGCCACATCCACCACCTTAGCCCCGGCGGCCAGCCCCTCCAACGCCGCCAGCAACCTCGCCTGCTGCCGCCACTGCCCAAACGTCATCCCGGTCTCGCGCGCAAACCGCCGCTGGATCGTCTTCGGATCCAGGCCTAACTGTTCCCCCCATTCAGCCAGCGTAAGCGCCGTATCCGGCGCCCCGACGATCGCATCGCAGATCAGCCGTAATCCAGTGTCCGCTGGCCGCGGCAAGTGCAAAGGCAGCGTGGGCACCAGCATCACCTCATCCAGCAGCAGCCGCATCAACCGCCCATTGCGCGATTCAGCGGCATAGGGCGTGGGAATATCGATCGCGGCAAGGATCAGTTCACGCAGCAGCGGCGTGATGCCCAGCACCGTACAGCGGGTGGGCAGGTTGGCGGCGGCATCCGGCCGGATGTAGGCGGTGCGCATGCGCACGTGGCCAACCATGCGGATCCAGTGCACGGTGCCCCCGGGCATCCACATGCCGCGCGTGGGCGGGACGATCCATTGGCCTTCGGCGGTGGCCACCGCCATCACGCCATGCACGGCGTGGATCAACTGGGCATTCGGATGCTGGTGCGGCTTGGTGACGTGGCCCGGCGCATAGTCGGCCGCCATGGCGGTGACCGGCATCAGGCTGCGGTCGTAGCGCTGATAGGCGGGAACCGGTGCGTAGGTATCGGCGCGGTCGGTGCCCGCGTTTTCGGCCGGCGCAGCCGGAGGCGCAGCATCTGGATCTCCGCTGCGACGCGTATTGGGGCGAGTTGAGGAACGGGCCATGTCCTTTTCTCCAGGGTTCCGGCCCTATTCTCGCAGGACAGGCGCCATCGCGCCATTTAGGATGAGCGGCAACATTCCCAAATTGTTTTCTTCCAGGCCCCGTTTCCATCATGAGCAGCCGCATCGAAACCGCGCCCGACGGCGTGAACGCCTCGCCGCAGGCCCAGAGTCTCCACCAGAGTCTCCACCAGAGTCTCCACCAGAGTCTCCACATTACGCAGGCCACCGCCGAGCGGACCGGTTTCCGCGTGCTGGGGGCGATCAGCTTTTCGCATTTCCTCAACGACATGATCCAGTCGCTGATCCTGGCCATCTATCCGATGCTCAAGGGCGGCTTCAACCTCAGCTTCACCCAGATCGGGCTGCTGACGCTGACCTACCAGATCACGGCTTCGCTGCTGCAGCCGGTGGTGGGCCTGTACACGGACAAGCGTCCCAAGCCGCAGTCGCTGTCGATCGGCATGGGCTTCACGCTGTGCGGTTTGCTGCTGCTGTCGGTGGCGCCTACCTATGGCGTGCTGCTGGTGGCTGCCGCGCTGGTGGGCACCGGCTCGTCGATCTTCCATCCGGAGTCGTCGCGCGTGGCGCGCATGGCATCGGGCGGCCAGCACGGGCTGGCGCAGTCGATCTTCCAGGTGGGCGGCAATGCGGGCAGCGCCACCGGGCCGCTGCTGGCGGCGTGGATCGTGCACCAGCAGAGCAGCGTGGCGTGGTTCTCGCTCGCCGCGTTGCTGGCCATCGCGGTGCTGTGGCAGATCGGCGGCTGGTACGGCCGCGAGCTGGCGCATACCACGCGCAAGCGCAAGGCCGTGGCCGCGCACGCGCCGCTGCCGCGCAGCACCGTGGTGCGCGCCATGGTGGTGCTGATGGCGCTGGTGTTCTCCAAGTATTTCTACATGGCGAGCCTGAACACCTACTACACCTTCTACCTGATGGAGCGTTTCGGCCTGACGCGGCAGAGTTCGCAACTCTACCTGTTCGTGTTCCTGTTCGCGGTGGCGGCCGGCACCATCCTGGGCGGCCCCATCGGTGACCGCATCGGCCGCAAGCGCGTGATCTGGGCGTCGATCCTGGGCGTGGCGCCGTTCACGCTGATGCTGCCGCACGCCAACCTGTTCTGGACCGGCGTGCTGTCCTTCATCATCGGCTTTATCCTGGCGTCCGCCTTCTCGGCCATCCTGGTGTTTGCGCAGGAACTGATCCCTGGCAAGGTCGGCTTGGTGTCGGGCCTGTTCTTCGGCTTTGCCTTCGGCATGGGCGGCATCGGCGCCGCGGTGCTCGGCAAACTGGCCGATGCCCACGGTATCCAGTCGGTCTACCAGTTGTGCGCCTTCCTGCCGCTGCTGGGGCTGCTGGCCATCTTCCTGCCCGACCTGGGCGGGCGCAAGAAGCCAGCCTGAGCGGAACCCGTCGCCGTTGCCATGGCTGGGCCGGCGGCGGGCAGGGCGCACCGCAGGCACGCTCAGCGCCCGGTCTTGTCCTGCGACACGTCCATGATCATGCGCGCGAGCAGGTACAGGCGCGGCGTGACCGAGTTGAGGTCGACGTACTCGGCATCGTTGGAATGCGCGCCAAAGCCGCGCAGGCCGAAGCGCTCGATCACCGGCGCCTTGGTGGCAGCCGCGGCAAAAGCCGCATCGGTGCCGCCGCCTTCGGCGGTGTCGTACACCGCCAGCTTCTCGCCGATCTCGGCATACACGCCTTGCGCGTGCGCGGCCAGCTTGCGCGCGGCTTCGGTGACCTCCAGCGGCGGGCGGCGGCGTTCGAACTTCACTTCCACCTTGGTGTCCGGGATCAACTGCTTCTTCACGCGTTCCTGCAGCGTGCGCTCCAGGCTGTCGTAGTCGGCGGTGCGCAGCACGCGCACATCGGCCTGGGCCGTGGCGGTGGCCGGGATCACGTTGCGGTTGGTGCCGGCCGACGAGATCGTCCAGTTCACCTTGAGCCCGCTGTCCGGGTGGGACAGGTCGCGCATCTGCAGGATCTGGTGCGAGAGTTCATACAGCGCATTGCGGCCCTGCTCGGGCGCGCTGCCGGCGTGCGAGGCTTTACCGTGCACGGTCAGCGAGATTGCGCCGATGCCGCTGGTGGCGAGCGACAGGCGGTCGCCGGTCACGCGCGTGGCTTCGCAGGAGAACACCGCATCCTGCTGGCTGCCCATCTTGGCCAGCACGGCGCGGGCGCCGGGCGAGCTGATCTCTTCATCGCCGTTGATCAGCACGGTCAGCGTACCGTAGTCCTTGAAGCCCATTTTCTGCAGGATGGCCACGGTATGCAGGATCACCGCCACGCCGTTCTTGTCGTCGGCGATGCCCAGGCCGTAGGCGCGGTCGCCGTCGATGCGGAACGGCTGCTGCGCCAGCATGCCGCGCAGGTAGACCGTGTCCATGTGGCCGATCAGCATGATGTTGCGCTTGCCCGTGCCCTTGAACTGCGCCATCACCATCTTGCCCACCTGCCTGGGCGTGTCCTCCATGCGGTAGACCTCGGTGGGCTCGATCAGCTGCGCGTCGCCGCCCAGCGCGGCCAGCCGGTCGCGGATCAGCACGGCGATGCGGTCCAGCCCCTCGATGTCCTTGCTGCCCGACTCGATCGATACCAGGTCCTTGAGGGTGGCGATCAGCGCGGGCTTTTCCTGCTGGGAGAGCTGGTAGGCGGGTTCCACCGGCGCGGCCTGCGCCGTGGCGGCGCAGAGCAGGACTGCCAGCATGGCTGCCGATTTCAGGGACGCGTGGGGGCGTGGGCGAAGGTTCAGAAGCATGCGGGTTTCTCCGGGATGCAGGGGCAGGAACAGCGCGATACAAAGCCGCGCCGGTAGTTGGCTTGAATGCGGGAACTGGCGTGGATTCTACATCCTGGTTTCTTCCTTGGCGGTGCAGCCGCGCGCATCGTGGGCGTCTTCCAGCCGCTATCCAGACGCCTTCCGGACGCCATCCAGCCATTGCCGCAACGGCAGCGGTGAAAAGCGTCCCCGTTTTGCGGCATCATGGTGGGCATGACGTCCGCCGTGCCTTTCCCCAATGCGCCGCGGCCCGCGAGGGCCGCCTGCGAACACTGCCTCGCCCTCGCGGTGGATATCCGCCGGCGCGAGCCGCATGCGCGCCTTGCGCTCAAGCACACCGCGCCGCTGGCGAGCCGCAGCGCTGCCGGCGTGCCGTTCAGCATGCTCACGTTCACTTGCCGCGAGTGCGGTACCGTGTGGCGGTTGTACGACCGCGCCAACGAGCTGTTCGTATCGTGGGTGCCCGAGTGCCCGCTGGTTCCCCGTGGGCCGGCCGCGCCGGGCACACCTCCGATCGGATAACATAGCGTCCGATTCCTGCATCGAGGCCTGCGCCCGGTCCCGGGCCGCTCCCGGCGGCGCGAGCGCGGCCAGGTCCGTCTCCAACCGTCGTCCGCGCCGTTCCCCTTTCATGTCCGCTTCCCGTCGAATCCCCTTGCTGGCAGCTGTTTCCATCGCCTCAGCCACCCTGGCCAGCCCGTTTGCCGCCACTGCCGCCACTGCCGCCGATGCCTATCCCGCGCGTCCTGTCCGCCTGATCGTGGCCTATCCCACCGGCGGCATCAGCGATGCCGTGGCACGCGCCCTCGGCGAGCGGCTGTCGGCCCAGATGGGCGCCTCGGTGGTGGTGGAAAACAAGGCGGGCGCGGGTGGCAGCATCGGTATCGACGCCGTGGCCAAGTCCGCGCCGGACGGCTACACGCTGGGCTTCGCCTCGACCAGCCCGCTCACGCTCAACCCGCACGTCGGCCACGTCAACTACGATCCGCAGCGCGATATCGCGCCGGTCATGAGCGTGATGTACTCGCCGGTGCTGCTGATCGCCACCTCGCGCTTTGGCGGCAAGTCGTTCCAGGACCTGCTCGCGCAGGCCAAGGCCAGGCCCGGCTCGGTGCGCTGGGCCACGTCCGGCCTGGGCACGGTTGGCCACGTGATGCTGGAACAGGTCAAGGCGAAGTCCAGGACCGACCTGACGCTGATTCCCTACAAGGGCGCCGGGCAGCAGATGAACGACGCCCTCGGCGGACAGTTCGAGGTGATGAGCACCAATGCCAGCCCCATGCTGACCCAGCACATGCAGGCCGGACGGCTGCGCGCGCTCGCCGTGGGCGCGCCCAGGCGCATCGAGTCGCTGCCCAATGTACCGACCTTCGCCGAGCTGGGCTATCCCAAGGCCAACCTGACTTCCACCTTCGGCATCTTCGCGCCGGCGCGCACGCCGGCCGCCCTCGTCGCCAGGCTGAATGCCGAACTGAACAAGGCGCTGGCGGAACCCGAGGTGCGCGAACGCCTGCTCAAGGGCGGCGAGGTGCCCACCGGCGGCACTGCCGCGCAGTTTGCCGCTGCGATCCGCGCGGAGTACGACGACAACGCCCGTATCGTGAAGGAAGCCGGCATCAAGGCGGATTGAACGGCCGGCGCCGGTCTTCAGGGTGGTCGAGCAGGTCCAGGCGGCAACCGCTCGCGTACACCGAGGACAGCCGTACGCCGTTGCGCGGACCTAGCGCGAGCTTGGTGCGCACGCGCGAGAGATGGCTGTCCACCGTGCGGGATGCCGGTGGCACATCGCGTTGCCAGATCTCTTCCTCGATGGTCTGGCGCAGCAGCAACCGGCCGGCATGGCGGAACAGCAATACCGCCAGCTCGTACTCCTTCGGCGCCAGCTTGACCGGGAGATCGTTGACGAAGGCGCGCCGCTCGGCAAGGACAAAGCGGTAAGCGCCCATCGTAAGGTCGTCTTGGGCCTGCGCCACCGGCGCTATGCGCCGCAGCAGCGCCTGCACCCGCGCGGCCAGCTCGGCGCGTCGAATCGGGGTGGCCAGGAAGGCGTCCGCGGCAAGCGCGAAGCACTGGGCGATATGTTCGTCGTCGCTGTGCTGGCTCAGCAGCATGACCGGCAGTGCGTCGCCGAGGGTGCGGCGTATCCACTGCAATATGTCCCGTGCCGAGATGCCGGGTATCTCCCAGGCCATCAGCAGCAGATCAAAGGGCTCGTTGCGCAGGGCGTGCATCAGCGCGCCGCCTTCGCGAAAGCGCACCGAGTCGTGGCCGCTGAGGCTGAGTGCCTGCTCCAGCAGAATGGCACGGGCCGGGTTGTCCTCCAGTACAGCGATTCGCATGAAGTTTCTCCTTGCGCGCGGGTTTCGGCGCGCCTGTCCCACGGGTTTGGTCACCGTGGCCTGTGCATGGCGGTGTCGTGATCGCGCGGCATTGCCAGGGCATCTTAGCTTCGCGCCGCGCCAAGCGGAAAGCGAATAGCCATTGCCAGTGAAAATTACGAAAATTCTCAGCCGAAAGCATCTTCTGGCGGCTTTTAATGACGGATAGCCCCGCATCGTCGGGCCATCCCCCGGCGCCAGCGGCGCCAATCACCGCGAGACCGGCGGGCGTCCAAGCCGTACCGGCCAAAATTGCATGGGAAAGAAGATCGCTTCTCTCGAAGACGAACCCGCCGAGGCGGCCCTGATCCGGCAGATACTCGGCGAGGCCGGGCATGCCTGCATGACCTTCCGGCGCAGCCGCGAGCTGCTGCTGCACCTGCGCGAGGAGAGCTTTGACCTGCTGGTGCTCGACTGGCAGATGCCGGACCTCTCCGGCAAGGAGGTGCTGGCCTGGGTACGCGCCAACCTGGACCGGCGCGTGCCCGTGATGTTCCTGACCTGCCGCATGGCCGAGGAAGACATTGTCGACGGCCTCGCCACGGGCGCCGACGACTACATGCTCAAGCCGGTCCGGCGCGGCGAACTGCTGGCGCGCACCCAGTCGCTGCTGCGCCGGGCCTACCCCGATCCGTCGGCGGGCTGCGCGCACGTCAGGCTGGCCGACTACGTCATCGACTGCGCCGCGCGCACGGTGGCCCATCGCACCAGGCCGCTCAGGCTGACCCCCAAGGAATTCGACCTGGCCGTGCTGCTGTTCCGCAACGAAGGGCGCATCGTGTCACGGGACCATATCGTGGCGGCGGTCTGGGGGCGCGAGATCTCGCCGCTGTCGCGCACCATCGACACGCATATGTCGCGGGTGCGCAGCAAGCTGGCGCTGCTTCCCGAGCACGGCGTGCGGTTGTTGCCCGTCTACACGCATGGCTACCGGCTCGAACTGACCGGAGGCGCGGGATGAGGGCGTGGCTTGGGCGCGAGGTGGCGCGGATGGCGGCGTGCCTGGGCGCGGCAGCGCGGCATCTTGAGCGTCTCGCTGCCGTCATGGCGGCCAGCCGGGTCGCGCTGCAGGCCGATGCCGGCGATGCCGTTCGCTGCATGCCGGCAAGCGCCGGCGCCGTCGATATGGCGGCCTACGACAGCGAGGCGCAGGCGTCCTGGCAAACCGGCCTGCGTGCCCTGTCGCACGACCTGCGCGCGCCGCAGAGCGCCATCCTGGCGCTGGTCGAATTGCAGCTGGCCGCGCCCGGGGCGCTTGCGCACGATGCGTTCGTCGCGCAAGCGGCAGGCCATGCGCAGGCGTCGCTGCGGCTCACGGATGACATCGCGCGCTTGTTGCGCGAGCTGGTCCACGCTTATCGCATGGAGGTACTGGAGCTGACTGCGCAGCTGCGCGAGGCCGCCGATACGCTGTGGGATGCCGACGGGCCCGGACCCGAGCTCGATCTGGCGGGGGGCAAGGTCTGGGTGCGGGGGGACGTCGCCATGCTGTCCGAAGTGCTGCGCCTGCTGATGGCGCTGGCATTGGCTGCCGCCGGGGATATGCGGCCGGTGGTGCGCCAGCGGATTGAGGGGCGCGTCTGCCGCTTGTCCATCGGGTTTGCGCCCGGTGCCGATGCCGCGCAGGCGGCCAGCGCGCAAGCGGTGGCGATGCAGTTCTGCCGCCGGGTGATGTTGCGCCATGGCGGGATGCTCGATCCGGGCAGGGGCCTGGATGCCGAGGCCGGTTTGTGTGTCTGCTGGCTTCTGTGCCTGCCTGTGTTGCCATGAAAAAAAAAAGCACCCGGAGGGTTGCTGCGTTGGTGTCGAGCGACGACGTCAAAAAGAGCCTCTTACATCACTCTACCAAAAGAGATGACTTTGCCAAGTCAAGGCCTGCATGACAAAAGTGTAATACATATATGCATTGCACAAAATTGCTATACTTTTGTGTGACGCATTTTAGGAGGCACTTATGCACGCCACGACGCTGTCATTCCGCGCAGCGGACGAACTCGCCGAACAGACTCGGACTCTGGCCAAGGCCTTGGGGTTAAAAAGCTCCGACTACATTCGCGAGGCTGTGCGCGAGAAGAACGAGCGAGAGATGGCGGCACGTATCGCCATGCTTTCCAAAAAACTGTCCGCCAGGCACCTCTCCTTTAACGAAGAGCTTGACGACTCTGTAGGAGATGGGCTTGCCTAAGCTCAAGCGGGGGCAACTCTGGGAGGTCGACCTGGACCCGCAGACGCACAAAGAAGAGCCGGCCAAACGCAACCGGCCGGCTCTTGTTATTCAAACGGACCTTCTCAATGACGCCGGTCATCCAACGACAATCATCGTTCCGGGTACGTCTCAAGTCGAGCCAGAGGACTGTTTTCCCTTGCGAGTCGCCTTGGGAAAATTGCCGGGCCTGATGTACGACACCGACTTGCTTATCGACCAGCTACGCGCGATTTCCAATCGTCGCTTCATGGGAAGCAAGCCCATCGCTACCCTCTCGACAACTCACTTGCGCAAAGTCGAAGAGGCATTGCGCCTCTTGCTTGTGCTCTAGGGAGAGTGTTCAAGTGAAACACGTGTCGCCAGCAACCGGGATAAGGCGCCGGTGCCTTCGGTGTTCCCCAGGCCGCCATACGGGCTACTGGAAATGGCCGAACGTATAGGAACGTATAGATTTACGCAGAGGGCTTTTGAAGAAGCTGACCTGGATGAGACGTATCGTCTCGTTCGCAAGTGTGGCTTCGCGTGCCGAAGGACCCCAGTGCCGTTCCGGTCAAAAGACCCAGCGTCAACTACCCCGGCCTAAAAGGCCGCGGGCCGATGTCCCGTCCGGGAAGAAAACCGGCAGCCATATTGGGCGGGTGGCGATTCGCGCCTCCGGATCCTTCAACATTCAGACCGCCGAAGGGGTCATCCAGGGTGTCTCTCACCGCTATTGCAAGCTCATGCAACGCGGCGACGGATATGGTTATTCACGCGTAGCGCCATCCACGAAGGAGAGCGGGCGCAGGGGCGACGCTTCGCGTCGCGCGCTATCCCTCACCGGCCTGAAGGCCGATGTTTCCCGCGCGAACTGATGAAACTGATGAAA